>CAZGOQ010000027.1:12057-21979 GCA_964527315.1 uncultured Oscillospiraceae bacterium
ACGGTTTTACCTCTGTGGCCGACAAGCTGGTCTTTCGCGTGGCCCTTCCGGTCCAATTATTCCGCGATATTGCCACTATGGACATCCGCTCTGATTTTTCTCTTAAATTTGTGCTTTTTTGCATGGCGGCAACGACAATTATGTTCGCCGTCTGCTGGCTACTGGGCAAGCTGTTTTTAAAAAGCGGACCGATGATCGGTGCTTTTGCGCAGGCCTCCGCCCGTGGCTCTGCCGCGATCCTGGGCATTGCCTTTGTCGAAAACATTTATGGCAGTTCCGGCATGACGCCAATGATGATCGTGGCGGCTGTCCCGTTGTTCAATATCTATTCCGTGATCATCTTGACCGTCAGTTCCGCATCCGGAAAACTGGACGCCGCGCTGATTTGGGAAACCCTGAAGAGTGTGGTCACCAACCCCATCATTCTTGGAATTGCCGTGGGAATGGTATGGAGCCTGCTTTCTCTCCCCTATCCGGTCATTTTGAGCAAATCCGTCTCCTATGTAGCTTCCATTGCTACCCCTCTGGCGCTTCTGGTGCTGGGGGCCTCTTTCCGTGGCCGGGAGGCACTGCAAAAAATCAAGCCCACCATTGCCGCTTCTTTTTTAAAGCTGGTTGCCATTCCAGCCGTAATGTTCCCGGCCGCCATTGCAATGGGTTTCCGGGACAGCGAACTGGTGGCCATCATGATCATGCTCTCCTCTCCTACCACTGTGACCTGCTACATTATGGCAAAGAATATGGGCGGAGATGAAACGCTTTCTGCCTCCGTTGTCATGGTTACAACGGTGCTTTCCAGCATCACACTGACTTTGTTGGTATTTCTCATGCGGGCCATGGGTTACATATAATTTTCGGAGGGAACTTTATGAAATCCATTCATCGAACCAAATATGTTGTCATCGGAACCCTGATGATGCTTTTTTTGGGTTCCATCTATGCGTGGAGTTATTTTAAATCCGCCATTAGCCTGGAATTCCCCATGTGGAATCAGAAGCAGCTGAGCCTGACCTTCACCATTATGATGATCCTGTTCGCATTGGGTGGGCTTTTGGGCGGCCAGCTTTCCAAAACAATTTCCAGAAGAACGCTGTCTATTGTCTCCGGCCTACTGGTATGCGTTGGATTTATCGGAGTCTCTCTGCTACCCAAACATAACGATTCCATGGCGTTGATTTGCATGTACATCTTCTATGGCGTCTGCACCGGCTTCGGCGTCGGCATTGGCTACAATGTAGTACTCGCCGGGGTCAATAGCTGGTTCCCGGACAAGGACGGCCTGATCTCCGGGATCCTGCTGACAGGCTTTGGCCTTGGCAGCCTGATTCTGGGGAATATTGCGGATGTTTTGATCGGCCGGCTGGATCTTTTTGTGACCTTCCGGATCCTCGGCATTGCCAGCGCCGTGGTGGTGATCGGCGGCGCACTGCTTTTGGAACCTCCTACGGAAGATACGCCGCTACCCCTTGCCAAAAAGAAGGACGCAGCTGTCGGTGAACGGGATTACTCTCCCCAAGAGATGGTTCGCCGCCCCACCTTCTGGTTGTACTTTATCTGGAATCTCTGTATGAGTGCCACCGGTATGCTGGTCATCAACAACGCAGCGTCCATTGCGGTTTATTTCGGTGTCGCCGCCACCGTAGGTCTGTTCGTATCCATTTTCAACAGCGTGGGACGACTGTTTATCGGCTGGTCTATGGATCATGTGGGTTGGAAAGGCACCATGTTCATTGATAACGGCGTCATCATTCTTTCCGGTATTCTAATGGTGCTGGGGAACGCCGCTGGTCTGTTCCCTCTTGTTCTGATTGGTATGCTGCTGGCCGGCATCTGTTATGGCGGTGGCGTGACCATCCAGGCATCTCTTGTCCGCAGCTTTTATGGAAATAAGCACTATGCAGTTAATTTCTCCACCTGCAACCTCGTCTCTATTCCTGCGGCCATAATCGGTCCTATGATTTCCGCCGCTTTGGTGGATCGGGCCGGCGGCGCGTTTGGACCCACCTTTTTCATGGTCATTGTTATGGGTCTGATCTCTCTGGTTGTAAACTTCCTGATCCGAAAGCCATAAGAAAAATCAAAAAAGGCAGAAAAGGGCGCACTGCAAAATGCGATTTTGCAGTGCGCCCTTCAGTCTGTCAAAAAGTATCACAGGGACTTTTTTCACAATCTCCTTTTCAGGATAAAATCAGTCGAAATTGAACTCCAATTCATCTCCGGCCAGTACATAAGTCAAAGAATTTTCCAGACTGGTGAGACTCTTCTTATTGCAGTAGTATTCCAACTCGCCATCCAGACGCAGCGCATACTTTCGATCGCTGATGGGGATCAACTCCAGCGTATGCGTCTCATCGCCGTCTAAGTGTATTGTAATGGACGCATAGACTTCCTCGTCCTGACATGCCTCTTTTTCTTCTTCTGTCAGGCTGTCGATGATGCGGAAGTACAAGCAGCGAATAAACAACCGGCGGACATTGGTCTCGATAATCTCCATGCCGTTGAGCATACCCTTGACGCCATCAGTATCATTGCCAGCGGCATTCTGCTTTACATAGTGCTCCACTTCCAGATCAAATACCTCGTCGTCAATGGTGATGTCGATACGTTCCAGGTCCTCAATATTATAGGTCCAAATGGTACGAAGCATAAACTGCACATAATTCTGTCCCATCCAGGCCATGGCCGAGGAGGAACAGGTCAAAAGTGTATTCGTTCCCTCCAGCATACAATACATATAGTCGGAATTGGGGCAGGTCTTTCCCACCAGCAGATGCACCTCATTGCCAAGCGTATCGGACATTTCCAGCTTTGCCGGCTTGTCCAATCCATATTCCTTATAATCCGCTTCTGTAATGTCCTCAATAATGCTGCCAAGGGCCAACGTTGACACCACATCAAGAATATTGGACTGGATGGTATTGGTATTGCCGGAAACCTGATAGGGCTCCAGCATAACATACTTGCTCTCTTCCGTATTATATTCGTTGCTCAAATCCTCGTCCAGCAGGATCTCAATGACACTGCCGTCCCGCTCCGTAGTCCTGACCCAGTTGATGTAGGTATAAACATCCTCATCTTCATAGGTTGGAAACAGGGTGATATCCCGGTATTCAATGGGACGACGGACCAGCAGGGAATCCACATAGGAGCCGATCGTATATATGGTATTGGATTCAGAGGTCATACAGTAATACGCCTCATCTACCGGCGCCTGAGAACCGACAATAATGTCGATCCGGGTCCCATCGTTATAGTACGTCTCGATTACTGCCGTCGGCTCATCCAGACCATATATGCTCAGATCTTCAGCATCCTCCTCCACCTGCGCAGTGGCGGTGATGGAAGAAAGGGTATAAAGCATGGAACGGAACATGGAGGAATCATAGTCAAACTCTCCGGCATCCGGCTCGACATCATAGTCATAAGAGATGCTGCCGGATTCATTTTCCGTCCGGCTGACTTTCACGTCCATTGCTTCCGAAGCATAGGCATAAGCAGTATCCTCGTCCACCTGACGTTCCGTCGGGACCACCACAAAGCGATCCAGGTCGTCTGCGGCTCGATTCACAATATAGACTGTCTCCGTTTTCACCTGCTCCGTGCTATCCTCTGCCGAGGAGGATTCCTCTGTGGACGCGCTGGGAAGATGAATCAAAATCACAGACGCCACGATAAAGGCCAGAAGTACAACACCCGCAATGATAATGGTTTTCAGGCTCTTCATTACTTATGTCTCCTTTTTGCCCATACAACGATGCCGGCCAGCAGGCAAGCGCCGGGAATGATCAAAATGAGCAGATAGAATAGAACGTTCTTCGCCGCGCCGGTGACCGTCAGGGTACTGGATGTCAAATCCTTGGATTCAATGATCACAGACTCGGAATCGTCGCTCATGAAGTTCATAGCCGCCATAAAATAGTCCTTGTTCTGCCAGGTAGAGGATTCCAGAGTGGAATCGCTCACAAAACCGGCGTTGAGAAACAGCATATAGGAATAAGTTGCGTCCAGATTGTGCATGGAACTTTGGTAGGCCAGCACTCCCACATTGAAGGGGCCGGTCTCGTCCTCATCGGTCTGCTCATAGGCGGTGGTTTCACTGCTGAGGGCCTTGGAATAGGAATTGTTGGAGGTTGTCATCAGCACCTGCGTTCCACGCCATCCATCCTCACTCCAAAGGGTGCGGATGGGGCGGGCGCCGGGAATGATACAGTAGCTGCTTTTGGTATCCAGATTGTCCGTCAGTCCTTCCACCGTGGTGATGTTGGGCAGAATATAAGCATTAAAGCTGGCATAGCAGCGTTCCGTATCATAAACCAGGGCTTCGCCATAGGAAACTCCCCATTCTGCAAAGTATTCCTCCAGATTGGCCAGGGACGGCGTATCCGGTCCATAAGTCACAATTGCCCGTCCGCCATCATCCATAAAAGCTTCCAGCGCATCGATCTCTTCTGCGGTAAAATCGCCCTTGGGCTGAGAGATGATCAGCATATCCACATCCGAGGGGATCTCTCCCTCCTGCATGATGCTGATTGTCGTCACATCGTAGTTGCTGGAGGTCAGGAGCGAGTCCATGGTTTCCAGATTGGTCGTCTCCTGATGGCCGGTAGTATACGCTGCCTTGGGCACTTTATTTGCCGTCACATACAGGATTGCAGAGGTCAGCCGCTGCTCTGCCCGAAGGCCGGTCAAATAGCGTTCCGAACTGCTGCTGGAGGAAGAATCTGTCTGATATTCCAAAAGATCATATGGACTCATGGATTTATAGCGTTTTTCGCTTTCCACTATGATATCGCCGGTGCTGAGATCGCCCAACTCATCATACTGCGTAAAGATAGCAGGGTTGGAAACCGCATTGATGTATTTGACGCTGACTTTGCCGCCGCTGAGCTGTGCATAACGCTGAAACACCTTCGGCAGGCGCCGAAGATCATCGTCATTGGCATAGTCCGTTTCGTCGGAAAGCACCGTAATGGTGACCGGCTCGTCAAGAGTATTCAGCAGCTGGATCGTCTCCTCCGAGATCTCATATTCCGACTCCGACGTCATATCCAGTTCCAGAACATACCGATCCGCCACATAGTCCACAAAATAGTTCACCACGATCACTGCGGCGATCACGATGACCGTTGCCACCAGCGACAGCACACCGATTTTTCTGCGGCGCTTTTTGCCCAGTTCCACACTGGAGGAAGCGCTGTCCAGAGGTTTCTGGATGTTGTTCTCATTCATTTCGTTCATTGAAATTTCCTCCTTAACTCCAGCGTTTTCTTTCCAGCATCCGCACAGTCAGGAAGACGAACACACCGGCAACGCTGAGATAGAAAAACAGATCGGCGAAAGAGAAAATGCCCTGCGCAAAGTCCTGATAACGCCGGAACATGGAAAAATAATAAATCAGATTTTTAGCCCAGGTGGCCTTCATCAGGCTATAGGAATAATCCATCAAATACAAGCCCAAAAATACAGCGATAGTCGCAATGCAGGCAACCAGCTGATTCTGGGTCAGAGAGGAAATGAAAACGCCAATGGAGATAAACGCCATGGCAGTCGCCAGGATGGCAACATAGTTGCCAATGACTGTTGCCAGTTCCAGTTGGCCCCAGGTGGCGATGACCACTACATAGACTAGCGTAATCAAAATGCCGATGGCAAACACTACCAGCGCCGCAAAAAACTTTCCCAGCACGATGCCCGTCAGTCGGACAGGCGCTGTAAAGAGCAGCTGATCGGTCTTTTGCTTATAGTCCTCGGCAAAGGTACGCATGGTGAGGACAGGAATCAAAAAGACACACATGGTCACGATAAAGGAAAAAATGCTCTCCAGACTGCTGGATCCAAGATATACATTCATCAGATAGAAATAGATGTTCAGCACCAGCACAAAAGCCGCCAAGTATACATAACCCAGCGGAGATTTGAAGTAAGCGCGGAGATCCCGCTTAAAAATTGCAGACATAGCTTTCAACCTCTTTTCGCAGAAGATTTTTTATCAGCGGTCAGCTGGATAAACACATCCTCCAGCGACAGATCCTGATTTTTCAGCAGCAGAACCGGATAGCCGACCTTGGAAAGAGCCGAAAAAATCAGCTTTCTGACGTCCAGATGCTCCGCAGAGTCCACCAGATATTCAAAGGCGCCCGGCTCCGCTTCAATGGTAGGCGTAACCATTTTCACACCGTCTACCGAGCGAAGCACCTGCACAATCTTCTCCTTGGGACCGGCAATACGATATTCCAGCTTATGTTCTCCCGTCAGCATGGCGGAAAGGTGGGTCGGCGTGTCGTCCGCTACCATGCGGCCTTTGTTTATGACCAGCACCCGTTCGCAGACCGCAGAGACCTCCTGCAGGATATGGGTGGAAAGAATGATGGTGCGGTTCTGTCCCAGATCCCGGATCACATTTCGGATCTCAATGATCTGTTTTGGATCCAATCCGACGGTAGGCTCGTCCAAAATCAGTACGTCCGGATCGCCGATGAGGGCCTGAGCCAGCCCGCAGCGCTGCTTATAGCCGCCGGAAAGATTGTTGATTACGCGCTCCCGCACCTGGGTAATGCCCACCATCTCGCAGACATGATCAATATGTTCCTTCCGCTGTTTTCCGCTGCCCTTGACGCCTTTGATGTCATAGATAAAATCCAAATACTCATCTACCGTCATATCCAGGTACAGGGGCGGATCCTGTGGCAGATAGCCAATGTGCTTTTTTGCCTCCAACGGATTTTCCAGAATGTCAATATCCGCAACTCTGGCAGCGCCGGCTGTGGCAGACATGTAGCCGGTAATCACATTCATTGTTGTGGACTTACCGGCGCCATTTGGTCCAAGGAAGCCAACGATCTCTCCCTCATTGATCGAGAAAGAGATATCAGTGATGCCCCGTTTGCTGCCATAGGTTTTGGTCAATCCGGATACTTCTATCATCTCGGGTTCCCTCCTAAAATGCGGGCCGCAGAAATGGCCCGAATCTCGGCTGCGAATTGGTGTATGCAGTCGTTTCACTATTATGCCATAGCCGTCCGGCATGGCATAACGCCATGTGCCGTCATTGACGGCACGGCGAATCCATCATTCGCACGAAGGCGCAAAGTCCTGTAAGCGCGTTATAATGTCCGCTCTTCGGACATTATAACACAGTTTCTTTCATTCTCCTAGTATTTTTTTTGCGAAAATCCATCATGCTCTTATGTAATTTCCATAGAAATCCCTCCCTGCCGCATTCTTATTTCAAGCAGGAAGAAAAGTATCCTGTATTTTAGCATGATTCTGTTTTTCGCGCATATAGTTAGGGTGCAGCAAACCCATAGAATAATATGGAAGGAGGCCCTGCGTTGCGCACTAGCGGAACACTGATTTTTCGGGTCTATACTTCGGATGCCAATTTGCCGGTGGAAGGCGCTACCGTGGTCGTTCAGCAGCAAAGATCGCCGGAACGTCTTTTGGGACTTCGCATCACCAATTCTTCCGGAGAAACGGACCCCATTGTAATCGAAGCGCCGGACAGCGAACTCAGCCAAACGCCGGAGAACACTGTGCAGCCATGGACTGGAGTCCGGGCATTGGTGGAGCATTCGGAATATGAAAAGGTTGTGCTGGAGGGACTTCAAATCTTCCCTGGAATTGAGACGGTTCAAAATATTCAGCTGACGCCTTTGCGGGAATTTGACCCACAGCTGAGCGGCCAGGAAAACTTCTATTTTACGCCCCAGCCGGTATGGGAGGGTGCGTCCAATGAATGATCTTGCCATTCCATATATCCCAGAGTATATCACCGTTCATTTGGGTGCTCCCACTGCTCCGGCGGCCAACGTCACCGTCACCTTTCGGGACTACATTAAAAATGTCGCCTCCAGTGAAATTTTCCCTACCTGGAATGACGCTGCGCTCCGGGCCAATATTCTGGCGCAGATCTCCTTTGCCCTTAACAAAGTATACCTTGAATACTATCCCAGCCGGGGCTATAACTTTGATATCACAAGTTCCACTGCCTATGATCAGAAATTCATCCAGGGCCGGGACATCTTTGAAAACATCAGCATATTGGTCGATGAACTGTTTCGGAACTATGTCCGGCGACAGGGCACTTTTGAACCGTTGTCCACTTCTTTCTGCAACGGCACCACCGTCACCTGCTCCGGTCTCAGCCAGTGGGGCAGCCAGTACCTTGCCCAGCAGGGATATTCCTATATGGATATTCTGCGGTACTACTATGGAGATAACATTGAGATCGTCACCAATGCGCCAGTGCGAAGTTCTTCCCCCTCCTATCCAGGCACGCCTCTGCAGCTGGGGTCATCCGGACAGAGTGTGCTTCAGATACAGGCGGCCCTGAACCGTATTGCCAGGAATTATCCGGCCATACCGAAAATCTCTCCCCTTGACGGTCTGTTTGGCCCTACAACAGAAGAATCTGTCAAAGCATTCCAGCGAATTTTCGGCCTGACGCCCGATGGCATTGTTGGCAGCGCCACCTGGTATCAGATCGTCTCCATCTATGTGGCCGTGACACGGCTGGCGGAATTGAATTCCGAGGGACAGCGCTATCTGTTAAGCGCTTATAATCTGACGGAAGTCCTCTCTCTGGGCAGTTCCGGTGAGCAGGTCTCAAAGCTGCAGTATATGCTCGATGTGCTTTCTGAATTTATTCCGGAAATTCCATCACTGAACATCGACGGCCAATACGGCATTGCCACAAGAAACGCCGTATTGGCTTATCAGCGGTATGCGGGACTGACCGCCAGCGGTCTGGTAGGCGATGCCACTTGGAACAGTATTTACAACCGATTCAGCGGTGTGCAGAACACAGTGCTCAACAGCCAGACTCTGTTCTCCCAAGGCGGCAACGGCGGAACTGTTCGCACCATTGCAGATGTACAGCGCAGTCTGCAGACGATTGCACCGGTATTTGCAGATATGACGGCGCCGAGGGTCACCGGCATCATGGACAGAACCACAACCCGAGCAGTCGCCAAACTGCAGAGCCAGCTTGGAATGCAGTCCACCGGACAAATGAACCAGGACGTGCAGCGCAGGCTCGCCATGCTTACACAAGTCAGAACAGAGGCCGCACAGATCCGTCATCGCCAGTATCCCGGCTACATTTTGAAAAGCGGAATGCGGGATGCGCCGCAGAAGAGGGGGCAATAACCGATGCAGGAAGATCCGATTTTAAATGCTCCGGTTGAGAGCTTACAACTGATGCTTCGGGCGCTGTCTTTTCTCCATCCGGAAATCCCGCGTATTATCCCCGATGGTGTATATGGCGACTCCACAAAGAACGCTGTTTCCGCATTTCAAAGGCTCTATGGCCATCCTGTGACGGGGGAAGCAGATCACGAAACCTTTTTGGGCCTTGTCGCGGCCTATGATCTGGCTATGGCGCTACTGGATCCGCCGGCGTCACCGGTGGTGCTGTTCCCAGCGGAACTAATCATTCAAAAAAATCAGTCCCACCCCCACGTCTTTTTGGCACAGGCTATGATGACCGCGCTCAGCCCAATCTACGCAGACCTGCCGTCCACGGCTTTGACCGGTCGAATCGACGAGCCAACAGAGCGCAATCTCAGAACCATTCAAACCGCATCCTCGCTCCCCATCAACGGTCGTCTTGATCTGCGGACGTATGATATGCTTTCCCGTCTGTACCGCGCCAATTTTGACCGGGGAGTGCAGCCATCCCATGGTTAATGGAAATTGAGGATCACGAAGGCATTTTGCACTGCAATTTACAGAAAAAAAGTGCAAATTGTCCTTTACAGAACCGATCAAAAACGATAAAATGGAGCCGGTCAGACAAATAAGATCATCCTCCGTGTCCCGGTCTAACCAACGCACCGGGCACGGTTGAAAAATAACGGAGGTATCAATATGGCTATCGGTACTTATGAACAGTACAAAGCGCGGCTTCTGGCGATGAAGCCCA
>CAZGOQ010000028.1:0-18790 GCA_964527315.1 uncultured Oscillospiraceae bacterium
CGTCAGCAGCATCCGGCAGGCCAAAACGATGTCTCGGGCCTTGTGCTTATAAAAGCCGCAGGAGCGGACCATTTGCTCTACATCAGCGATATCCGCCGCCGCAAAGGTCTCCAACGTCGGATATTTTTCAAAGAGCGCCGGCGTCACAAGATTGACTCTGGCGTCTGTACACTGGGCCGAAAGCCGCACGGCGATCATCAATTCATAGTCCTTTCCGTATTTCAGCGCACAGAGGGCGTCTGGGTATTTCTGTTTCAACGCTTCAAGAATATGTGCTGCCTTTTCTGTCATTTCCATAGTTTTTGCCCCTTATTTTGTCGAAAGAATGTTTGATTTCAGTATATCATACTCTTTGAAAATGTGGTATACTTAATTTTAGATTTTAAGAGAAGGGGAGCAATGAAAATGTATCAGCCCCTGGCAGATGAAATCCGGCCGAAGGAGTTAGAAGAAGTTGTAGGACAGGAACAGATTTTGGGCGAAGGAAAAATGCTGCGCCGGATCATTGAATCCGGGAACATTCCAAACCTGATTTTTTACGGACCCTCCGGCACCGGGAAAACCACAGTTGCCGGTATTATCGCGCAAAAAACCCAGCGAACTCTCTATAAACTTAACGCGACCACCGCTTCTACCGCTGAGGTCAAAGAGATCATTGGTCAGCCGGATACTCTGTTGGCTCCGAATGGTGTCCTGCTCTATCTGGATGAGATCCAGTATTTTACAAAAAAACAGCAGCAGGCGCTGCTGGAATCTATTGAGAACGGCAAAGTAACCCTGATCGCTTCCACCACGGAAAATCCCTATTTCTATGTCTATAACGCCATTTTGTCCCGATCCACAGTCTTTGAATTTCAGCCTGTTTCAGAGGAAGCGGCCCTGAAAGCGGTACATCGGGGCGTCCGTCTGATGGAAGAAAAAACCGGCGTAACGGCGCTGCCGGAGGAGGGAGCGCTGGAGCATATCGCATCCGCCTGCGGCGGAGACGTCCGAAAAGCAATGAACTCAGTGGAACTTCTGTTTTCCGCCGGCTTGGAGACAGACGGCAGACTCGCAATCTCCTTAGAGGATGCGGAAGCAGTCACACAGAAGTCTGCTCTGAGATATGATCGGGATGGGGACAGCCATTACGACATTCTCTCCGCCTTTCAAAAGTCGATTCGCGGATCAGACCCCGATGCGGGGATTCACTATTTGGCCCGGCTGCTCTCTGGCGGCGATCTGCCCTCGGCCTGCCGGCGGCTGTTGGTGACTGCTTCGGAGGATATCGGCCTGGCCCATCCGACGGCGATCTCCGTGGTAAAATCCTGCGTGGACGCAGCCCTTCAGCTTGGCTTGCCGGAGGCCAGGATCCCGCTGGCCGAAGCGGTGATCTTTCTCTGCACCTGCCCAAAATCCAATTCTGCCATCAATGCCATTGACGCGGCCATGTCGGATTTGAAAAAGGGAAAAAGCGGAGATATCCCCGCTCACTTGAAGGATACGCATTATTCCGGCGCGCAAAAGCTGGGCAGGGGCCTGACCTATCAGTATCCCCATCTGTTTGCAAACCACTATATCCGGCAACAGTATCTGCCGGAGGAGATAAAAGACACCGTATATTATGAATATGGCCCCAATAAAATCGAGCAGGCGGCAAAGGCCTATTGGGACGCCATTAAGCAGCCATAAAGGCGGCCATAGGCCGCCTGGATGATTGTATTAACAGTATGCCAGAGAATCCTCGTTGTAACTCCAGTCCGAGATATTGCCCGAAGTAGTGAAATAGTGGAGCGGAGACAGCGCTGTCTCTCCCGGCAGAAGCCGGATCACAATAAGCTTTACCTTCTGCCGCTCCGGAATGATCGCTTTGATATATACGCTGACCCGGTCCCCTGGCAGCAGATCGTCCCGGAATTCCGCCAGACCTGAGAGGTTGGGGCTCAGTTCAATAAAAACTCCGTAATCCTTTACACTTCGAACGACACCCACAACGGTTTCTCCCACTGTAAAATGCTCCGCATTTTCCTGCCAGGTGCCCAGCAATTCCTTATGGGTCAGATTGATCCGTCGAAGTCCCGGATCCTTGGAAAGAATTGCCGCAAAGATGTGATCTCCTTCCTGAAAGCGATCCCGGCTGTGGTTGATCCGGGAAATTGAAATGTGCTCAATAGACAGCAGAGAGACATTCCCACATCCGATGTCGCAAAAGGCGCCAAAGCGATCCAAATGAGTTACTACAGCGGGAAGCACTGTTCCCACCGGGACTTCATGAACCAGATATTCCAGCGCTTCCTCCTGAGCCGCTCTTCGGCTCAGGATAACTCTGGGCCGCGAACCGCTCAGTCCGTCGATACTGGTGATGCGAAAGCAAATGGGTTTTCCTACACGGCTTAATATGGCGATGTCTCGTACAGAGCCGTTTTCAATGCCGATGGCGGTTTCATTCCGGGGGATCACGCCCTCAACCGCACCAAGATTCACCAGCAGATCATGGGCCGGCGTCGCGCTGCGGGCAGTGGCCTCCAATATGGTCCTGTCTAAATAAGCTTTTTTCAGTTCTTCCCGGGTTATGGCATCTGCCGAGAGCGTTTTGGGGAACATTCCTTCCGGATAATATGTAGTCATGCTGTTTCCTCCTTGATGAACTTTTGTCTTTTATAAAATACCGGCGGGCAGCGGGAAATCCCCCGCTGCACCGGTATTGGAACGTAGTGGCTGTCATTCTATAATTCTGCCGCCCAGAGATTCCAGCAGCAGTTTTGCATCGGAGACCTGCGTGTCATCTGTCAAAACGGACAGGACCGGTTTTTTCGGCTTCTGATGCAGCATGACGCCATTGCCGGCCAGCGGCGGCAGCGCGGCCATCAGACTGTTTCCGCTGGTGCTTCCACCAAAAGCGCCGTGGGGATAAGCCACCAGCAACGGGTCCGTGGGGATCGAACGTCGCTCGCTCTTTGGCGAAACGATATATCCCCGGCGGCGCAGCCGCTCCTCCGCTGCTTTGGCCTCATATGGATCTTGAAATTCGCAGATAATGGTGATCGACATACTCTTCACTCCTTCGGCCTTTATTTTTACCGTCCGAGAGAAAAAATATGCAGATGAAACCAATGAAAAATCAATTGAGGTGATCAAAATGGATGTACGTTTGGGAGACACCCTTGTCATGAAAAAGCCCCATCCCTGCGGATCGAAGGAATGGCTCGTCCTGCGCACCGGAATGGATTTTCGGTTAAAATGCCTTGGCTGTGGTCATGAGGTGCTGGGTGCAAGATCCAAGTTTGAAAAAAACATCAGGGAGATCCGCCGCGCGGGGGAGTCTGTCGGCTGAAAAAGCGCCGCAGTTTTTTCCTGCACATGATTTTACTCCCTCCTTTCCAAATTCAGCTTTTAAAATTCAAGATCCGTTCTTGTACGATGCCATGAAGAGGAGCAAATCACTATGAACAAACAGTATTGGGCCGCCCGCATTCAGACGGCGGAGCCGTATGTCCCGGGGGAACAGCCGAAAGACCGCCGCTATATCAAACTGAACACCAACGAGAACCCCTATCCGCCGTCACCAAAGGTTGCAGCGGCCCTTCAAGACGCCGATCTCTCCGCTTTGCGGCTGTATCCGGATCCGGAGTGTGAAGGGCTTCGGGCCGCACTGGCCCAAAATAAGGGATTAACCAGGGAGCAGGTGTTTGTTTCCAACGGTTCTGACGAACTGCTGGCTTTTTCCTATCTGGCCTTTATGGACGATACCACACCGGCAGTCTTTCCTGATATCACCTATAGCTTCTATCCGGTCTATGCGGCGTTTTTCGGGAACCATTCGCGCATTGTTCCGGTTCGCGCGGATTTTACCATCCCGCTGGCGCAGCTGATGAAAAATGATGGGACAGTCGTTTTGACAAATCCCAACGCACCCACCGGGATCGCACTGCCTCTTTCTGATATTCGCTCCATTTTGCAGGCAAATCCCGATCATGTGGTGATCGTGGACGAAGCCTATGTAGACTTTGGCGCCGAAAGCGCTATTTGTTTGATTCAGGATTTCCCCAATCTCCTGGTGATTCAGACTTTTTCCAAATCCAGGTCCTTGGCGGGACTCCGGGTCGGCTTCGCCCTTGGAGACGAAAATCTGATCGCCGCCTTGAACACAGTCAAAAACTCCTTCAACTCCTATACCATCGATCGATTGGCCCTGGTTGCGGCGCAGGCTGCCATAGAAGATCAGGAATATATGAATGATACCTGCAACCAGATCGCGAAAACGAGGGAAATCACGGCCGGGAAATTAACGCAGCTTGGTTTTTCCGTACTGCCTTCGAAGGCCAATTTTCTCTTTGTGGCCCATCAAACTGTATCCGGATGCGCACTCTATCAAAAACTGCGGGAAAAGGGCATTCTGGTACGGTATTTTTCAAAGCCGCGCATTGACAATTTCCTCCGGATCACCATTGGAACGGACGAGGAAATGAAATGTCTGATTACAGCGCTAACTGATGCATTGGAGGAATTGATATGATTGAATATGAGCAGCCGATATACCGGCCTCCGGGAGAGTGGAAGAGTTTTCTGGTGCAGGCCACCATTGGATGCAGCCACAATGGCTGTACCTTCTGCGGAATGTATAAAGGCAAGCAATTCCGAGTACGTCCCTTAGACGATATTTTATGGGACATTCGGGAAACCGCCGCTTTTTTTAATCATTTTGAAAAAGTGTTTCTTTGCGATGGGGATGCCATCGCCATGGACACAGAGGATCTGTGTACCATTCTTGCGGAGATCAAAAAGGACTTTCCCAAGTGCCGCCTGATCTCCACCTACGCCGGGCCGAAAAGCACTCTGTCTAAATCTCCGGAGGAACTGAAGCGATTGCGGGAAGCCGGGCTGGGCCGGGCTTATCTCGGTATTGAGACCGGAATGGAGTCGCTGTTAAAGTCCACAAATAAAGGCGTAACCAGATCTGAAATGCTGAAAGCCGGCCTGCGGCTTCGGGAAGCGGGCATCGACCTCTGGGGCATCATTCTTATCGGGCTGGGCGGTAAGCCCCTTTCCATGGAAAACGCCAGAGAAACGGCCCGTATGATCAATGAGATGCAGCCAAGGCATCTCTCCGCCATGAATTACACACCGGTGGAGGGCACAAAGCTGGGGGATCAGGCCCTCCGGGGCGAATTTCAGGTGCTCAATGCCAGGGAAAGCTTGTTGGAAACCGCAGAACTGATTTCCCATCTGGAGGTACAGGGAATGCATTTTACATCCGATCATGCGTCCAACTACCTTCCGCTGAAAGGTACGCTGAACGAGGATCGAGAAAAACTGCTTGCTCTTATCGACGGAGCAATCTCAGGCAGTGTCGGCATTCGCAGCGAGGGCAGCCGGGGACTATAAAAATTTTCAGGGTACAGTCGGAGGCTGTACCCTTGTTTCATGCTTTTTTGAAGAAAAGATATGCTATGCTTGTACCGGTGATACAATGACAGTCTATCTCGACGAGGTTTTGCTTCTGAATGGTCTGGTCGATTACCTGCTTTTAGCGGTGTCCGGGAACCTTTTGGGGATTCCCCTGAAGCGGCGGAGGATCCTGTTCGCTGGAGTATTGGGAGGCATATATGCGATGCTGTCGCTGCTCCCGGATTTCATGTTTCTGCAAACGCTCTTTTGGAAAATCCTCATGGCGGTGGCGCTGTGTCTGGTCTCCTTTGGCCCCAGCGGCCAGTTGATCCGACAAACCATTGTGCTCTTTCTGCTGACTGCGGCTTTTTCCGGCGTTGTGTTGCTGCTGACGGAGATATTTTCTACGCCGGGTACACTGATCGGCGGAACAGTATATTACCCGCTGAGTTTCGGCGCGTTGATCCTGACGGCAGGCGGTGCCTGCGGGATCATGTCTTGGGGACTGGGGCGGCTCATGCGCCGAGGCGGCGGCGTGGTGCCTCTGGAACTTGTAATCAACGGAATCAGAGTGCCAATGACGGCAATGAGAGACACCGGAAATACCCTCCGGGATCCGATTTCCGGCTGGCCTGTACTGGTCGCAGACTGGAAGGTTTTCCGTCAGTGCTGCCCGGAACTTTCTCTGACGGAGCAGGACTTTGCGGCACCTCAGACGTTAATGGAACGGATTTTGTATATAAAGCCGAATCTGCGGCCCAGGCTGATCCCCTACAAAACAGTGGGCGTCAGTCATGGAATGCTGCTGGCCCTGCGGCCGGAGGAAGTCATCATTGATGGGAAAAGAGAAAATATGCTGATCGCGTTTTCGCCGGTGACCGTCTCTGACGGCGGCGGTTATCGGGCGTTATTGGGAGGAACCTCATGATCCAGATGCTTTTGAACCTGCTGCAAAAGAACCCTGAAAAACTCATGTACATCGGAGGCAGCGATGTCCTTCCGCCGCCCCTGGAACGAAGTCTCGAAGCGGAAACCATTGCCGCAATGGCCGCTGGAGATGAATCCGCCAAATCCACACTGATTGAACACAATCTCCGGCTGGTCGTTTACATTGCCCGGCGGTTCGAATCCACCGGCATCAATCTGGAGGACCTGATCTCCATCGGCACCATTGGTCTGATTAAGGCGGTCAATACCTATAAGCCGGAGAAAAACATTAAGCTGGCCACTTATGCGTCCCGCTGTATTGAGAATGAGATCCTAATGTACATCCGAAAAATTTCCTCGCATAAATCTGACGTGTCTCTGGACGAACCCATCAACACAGACTGGGACGGCAATGAACTGTTGCTGGGGGATGTGCTGGGTACTGATCCGGACGCCGTTTCCCGCCCTCTGGAGGATGATGTGGATCTGAAACTGCTGAGAGAAGCCCTGAGTCAGCTTCCGGACAAGGAAAAAACCATTGTGACCCTTCGCTATGGCATCGGCGGAGGCGGGGAAAAAACGCAAAAGGAGGTTGCGGATATTCTGGGGATTTCCCAGTCCTATATCTCCCGGCTGGAAAAGCGAATCATCCTGCGGTTGAGAAGGGAGATCACACGGCAGATATATTAGAAGGAGCGCCACAAATCTGCGGCGCTTCCTTTGAGACGGTAAAAAGCCGTCCGGCTTTTTTACAAAGCGTTGCGGTCTGACTGCGTGCACCCGCTGTCCGCCAGGATCGGACAGTTTCCGCACTTACAGGCTGAAGCATGTTTTTGTGATGTATATCTTCCCGCAGAAAAGGGGTTTGAATTGATTTCGCGTCTACGGGCAGCGAAACGCTGCGAGGCGTTCCTCTGCGGAAGAGTATTTTCATCGTTTCAGTATAATGGATTATTTTGCTGGCATATAAATTTCACCTTGCGGCAAAGCGCTGGGTGTACTATAATAGGAACAAAGAAATTTCATGATTTGCGTTTAAAGGAGCGGCGATGTTGAACAGCCAGGAACAGAAATTTATACAGGCCAGACGGGCCGTCATTGAATCCCATTTTCAAAACCTGAATGAGATGCAGCGAGAGGCCGTGATGGCTACCCAGGGCCCGTTGTTGCTGCTGGCGGGGGCCGGTAGCGGAAAAACCACCATACTCATCCATCGGGTCGCTAATCTGATCCAGTTTGGCCGGGCGGCAGATTCTGAAGAGATCCCGGAACTGATTACTGAAAATGACATGGATTTTCTCATCCGCTTCGCGCAGAATCCCATAGAAGAAGAGAGACCCAAGGCGGAGGCATTGTGTGCCCTGGAACCGGTCAATCCTTGGAATATCGTTGCCATTACCTTTACCAACAAGGCTGCCAACGAACTCAAGGGGCGTTTACATAATATGCTTGGGCCGCAGGCGGACGGAGTATGGGCGATGACCTTTCACTCTGCCTGCTGCCGAATTCTGCGGCGGGATATTGCGTATTTGGGCTATGACAGCAGCTTTACCATTTATGATTCCGCCGATTCCGAGCGCGTCATGAAAGAGATCCTCAAGGACCTGAATCTGGACGATAAAAGCTTTCCGCCTAAAAGCGTGCTCTCTGTTATTTCCTCCGCAAAGGACAAAATGGTTTCCCCCGAACAGTTTATGGACAGCGCCAGAAAAAGTGCGGATTTTCGCGCCCAGCGCATGGGACAGGCCTTTGAGGAATACCAAAAACGTCTGAAGGCCTCCAATGCTTTGGATTTTGACGATATCATTCTGTTGACGGTGCAGCTGCTGCAAGCATTTGACGAAGTGCGGGAATACTATCAAAAAAAGTTTCACTATGTACTCATCGACGAGTATCAGGACACCAACAATCTTCAGTACCAGCTTGCCGCGCTGCTCTCCGGGCGATATGAAAATATCTGTGTGGTGGGTGACGATGATCAGTCTATCTACCGGTTCCGGGGCGCCACCATCGAAAATATTTTAAACTTCGAGCAGCAGTATCAGGGGACCAGGGTCATTCGGCTGGAACAGAATTACCGGTCTACCAAATACATTTTGAACGCTGCCAATGCAGTCATTTCTCACAATCAGGGCCGCAAGGGGAAAACCCTGTGGACGGACAACCGGCAGGGGGAGAAGATCACATGCTATGAGGCCTTTAACGAAAGCGAAGAGGGGAATTTTGTTTCTTCCAAAATTCTGTCCAGTCTCAGCCGGGGTGAGACCTTCAGGGATAATGCCGTTTTGTACCGCACCAATGCCCAGTCCAACGCCATTGAAATGGCGTTCAAGCGGAATGGCATTCCCTACCGCATCATTGGCGGCACTCGGTTTTTTGACCGGGCAGAGGTCAAGGATATGCTGGCCTATCTTCATCTGATCCACAACACCACCGATGACCTTCGGCTTCGGCGAATCATCAATGTGCCATCCAGAGGGATCGGCAGCAAGACGATGGAAGCTGCGGAACGGCAGGCTGTAACTGCGGGGATCCCGCTGTTTGACGTGATTTCCGACCCCGGCGGCTATCCCTCTTTGGAAAAATCCGCCGGGAAATTATCAAAATTTACAGATATGATTCTAAGCTTAAAGGAAATGAGCAAACAAATGTCCCTGCCGGAGTTTTACGATCAGGTGCTTTGCTTCACCGGGTATATCGCTATGCTGGACGCCAAGGATACCGCGGAAAACCGTAGCCGGAAGGAAAACGTGCAGGAGCTTCGTTCCAGCATCATGACCTATGTGAGCGGCGCAGAGACCCCCACCTTGGGCGGATTTTTAGAGGAAGTCAGTCTCTATACGGATATTGAACGGTATGACCCGGAGGCGGATGCAGCGGTCATGATGACCATGCACAGCGCTAAGGGTCTGGAATTTTCCAACGTCTTTCTGGTGGGCATGGAGGAGGGACTGTTTCCCAGTATGCGGGTTTTTACCGACCCAGATGAACTGGAGGAGGAGCGCCGACTTTGCTACGTGGCAATCACTAGGGCCAAGGAGAAGCTGTATCTCAGCCATGCGAAGCAGCGAATGCTCTATGGCCGGACTACCTATAATCGGGCTTCCCGTTTTTTAGGTGAGATTCCAGAGGAGTGCCTGACTCAGCGAAGAAAAGCCGTCTCCTACGGCGCAAACTGCGGACACAATAATACAAACGGCGCTTACGGCGGAGAATATCGGGGCGGTACAAAAAAACGAATGGTCGATCCAATGCCCTCCGCGCCCATGCTGGATCTCAGAAAGGGGGATCTGGTAGAGCATACCGCTTTTGGCGCCGGCATGGTTTTGAGCATTTCTCCCATGGGTGGCGACGCGCTGCTGGAGGTGGCTTTTGATCAGACCGGCACCAAAAAGCTGATGCTCAAAACCGCCAGCGCCCACATGAAAAAGAAATAAAACAGAGTTTTTTTCATAAACTCTCCCGGAGGGGTTTTTATGAAAAAAGTTCATCGCCTGCGCCGGGGACTGCTGCTTCTGCTGCTCCTGCTGGTGCTGGGCGCACTGTTGTTGCATATTCGCGTAGATCCCTTAACAGAAGAACTTGCCATGGCGAAAATCTCAGATGCCGCTTCCGACAAAATCAATGAAGTGATCCACGCCCAAATCGAAGCAGGCAATATCCAATATGACAACCTGATCACCCTGCAAAAAGACGCCGACGGGAATATTACCGCCATGACTACCAATATGCGCGAGATGAACCGTCTTAAAACCGGTCTCCTGACCATTTTGGATCAGGATGTCAACAAAATCAGTGCCGATGAAATTGGAATTCCCCTGGGAAGTCTTACCGGCATTCAGATGCTCAGCGGCAGGGGACCGATGATCCCGGTGAAGATCGTGGCCGTCAGTTCCTCCGACGCTGTATTTCGCGGCACGTTTTCTGACGCCGGTATTAACCAGACCATTCATCGGATCATGATGGAAGTGTCTCTGGATTTGATGGTATTGTTGCCCTCGGGCACGGCTACCACGCAGGTTGGTACAGAGGTCTGTGTGGCGGAGACGGTGCTGCTTGGCTCCGTACCCCAAAGTTATGCCTATTTTAATACTGCTGCAAATGAGGAGTAATGGGAAATGGATGAAAAAAAAGAGCGGATCGATCAGCTGGTTTTGCAGCTGAATGCCGCATCGGAAGCTTATTATGGCGGCAGGGAGGAACTGCTGTCCAATTTCGAATGGGATGCGTTGTTTGACGAACTGAGCAATCTGGAAACGGAGATCGGATATCTCCGGACTGACAGCCCCACCCAGACTACAGGGCACTCCGATGCAGAAGCGGGAGAAAAGGAGCAACATGAATTCCCGGCACTGTCCCTGGCCAAGACCAAAGATGTGGCAGCGCTGCAGGCCTGGGCAGGGGAGAGGGCGGTGTGGCTCTCCTGGAAACTGGATGGTCTGACGCTGGTTCTCAGCTATGATGATGGGATTCTGACCAAAATTCTGACCAGGGGCAACGGCACCGTTGGTACCAACATTACCTATATGAAGGACGTCCTTTTTGGATTTCCCAAAAATATCAAAGAAAAGGGGCATCTGGTGGTTCGGGGAGAAGCGACCATATCCTATCCGGATTTTGAAAGGATCAACGATACGCTGGAAGAGGATGATGAAAAATACGCCAATCCCCGCAATCTGGCGTCTGGAACGCTGGCGCTGGACAGGACCAACATTCACAAGGTCAGGGAGCGAAATGTGAATTTTCACGCCTTTACACTGGTCTACACAGAGAAGCCCATTGTTTCCTGGGGGTGGCGGATGGATTTTCTGGATCAGATGGGTTTCCAGACCGTTCAGCGGGAAAAAACCGATGCGGCGGGGCTCCCGGACGCCGTTAAACGGTGGACGGCTCTGGTGGACACCGGTAAAATGGATCGCCCGGTGGACGGCCTGGTGATTACCTATGATGACACAGCGTACGCCGCTGAGGGCAGCGTCACCGGTCATCA
Source organism: uncultured Oscillospiraceae bacterium (assembly GCA_964527315.1). Classification (GTDB taxonomy): domain Bacteria; phylum Bacillota; class Clostridia; order Oscillospirales; family Oscillospiraceae; genus HGM13006. The sequence goes on from CAZGOQ010000028.1 coordinate 11,285, forward strand.
TGCAACCAGAGCGGGACTGGCCTTTAAATGGCAGGACGTATCCGCCATTACCACGCTGGATCATATTGAGTGGTCCTGCGCCGCATCCATTATTACACCGGTAGCGGTATTTGATCCGGTGCAGTTGGAGGGCACCACCGTATCCCGAGCCTCGCTTTGCAACATCAGCGAATTGGACCGTCTAGGCGTCGGCGCGGATCGAAAAACCAGGCTGGAGGTCATCAAGGCCAATAAGATCATTCCAAAATGCATTGCTGTTTTGGAGACAGAAGGCCGCTATACCATCCCGGAACGATGCCCCGTCTGCGGAGAACGCACGGAGATCCGGAAGAGCGGCAGTGGAATTCAGACACTGCGGTGTACCAATCCCCGCTGCCCGGCCAAGCAGTTGAAACGGTTCAACCGTTTTGTCAGCAAAAGTGGCATGGACATCGAGGGATTGTCCATCCAAACGCTCCTGGTGTTTATCAATAAGGGCTTTCTCTCTACTTTTGCAGATATCTACCATTTGCAGGTCCACTATAACGAGATCGTGAAGATAGAGGGCTTTGGCGAAAAGTCCTGCAACAATCTGATGGCCGCCATTGAGAAAAGCCGCAACGTGGATCCAGTGAACTTTCTCTATGCCCTCTCCATTCCCATGATTGGAATAGACGCGGGGAAAAAAATCATCGGCGCACTGGGGACACAGGGACTTTTTCAGCGTATGGAAAACGGAGAGGACTTTGAGGACATCGACGGAATCGGCCCGGAAAAATCCAATGCCATTATGACATGGTTTTCTGAAAAAGAGAATCAGACCGCTTTTTATGATCTCCTTCAGGAACTTCATGTTGTTGAAACCGCGCCGAAAGAAGCCGCCGGCGGAGCCTGTGCCGGACAGATCTTTGTCGTTACCGGGAACGTACATGTGTTCTCCAATCGAAATGCATTGAAGCAATATGTAGAAGATCGGGGAGGCAAAGTCACTGGTAGCGTTTCCCCAAAGACCACGTACCTGGTCAATAACGATCTGACCTCTACTTCCTCCAAGAATCAAAAAGCCAGAGAATTGGGGATCCCCATTTTGTCGGAGGAGCAGTTTGTCGAGATGTTCGGGCAGCCATAAATTAAAACCCTTGCGAATGCAAGGGCTTTAATTGAGACCATTAAACTGGTTTGATCAGGAGATCTGCTCGTTCGTATTCCGGGAAGCCCCCAACGGCTCGTCCTTAAAGAGCAGGGAAATACACCAGATTCCGGCCAGTCCCACAAGAGTGTAAACAATCCGGCTAATGATTGCACCCTGGCCTCCGAATAGCCATGCTACCAGATCAAACTGGAAAATGCCCACCAGCGCCCAGTTCAGCGCGCCGATAATGGTCAGCACCAATGCTGTCGTATCCATAGATTTTTCCTCCCATTGATAAAAATCGCTTCCGTTCAAAGCTTAGTATGAACGGAAGCGATTTTTTTATGCGATTTACTGCTTTTTCTGCTTGATTACTTTTAAACGGGAGAATTCTTCCCTCTCTTTTTCCTCCAGCGCTTCAGTGATCAGAGTGATCGTTTCATGATATCCAGGAATCACAATATTTTTCAGCGCATTGGCGCGTTTTTGCGTTTTTCGAATCATAAAAGCAAGCCGATAAATAGTATTTTCCAGTTCTGCCAGTGACCGGGTCAATTCCTTAACTCTTCCAAATTTAATAATTGCATCATCAAATGCGGAGTTTGTAACGCTGAGACTGTAGGTCAGCGGCTGCTGGATCGGCTGCGACTGCACCGTTGGGATCTCAACGCCCATGACAGAGCGATAACGGATCTCTACCGATTCATCTACCGGGATCTGCTCTGCCAGATGCATGGTCTTCCCCAGCGTTACATTGGCCAGCATCAGTGCATCGTAGGCCTCCGAAAACGTGGTGTCAATCTGCGCTTGCAGTTTTTCCGCCTGAGAAATCAATCCCATCATCTCTCTGGTGAGAATATTCCGTTTTCGGTCCATCAGTTCGAATCCGGTGTTGGCAAGTTCCAACGAATGCCGGACGGCAATCAGATTGCCCTTGGTAGGAAGAACCGCCATATTTACGCCTCCTTATTCTGCAACATCCTCCATATAGTGCTCCTCGATCTCCTGTGCGCTGATGCGATCCAGTTCCTCTTTTGGAAGGATGGAAAGCAGTTTCCATCCCAAATCCAGCGTCTCGTCTATGGTTCTGTTTTCTCTTCCGCCCTGTGTCAGAAATTGGCTCTCAAACGCCTTGCCGAATTTCAAATATAGCTTATCCGTCGCGCTCAGTTCCTCTTCGCCAATGACGGAAGCCAGACTTCTGGCGTCCTGCACCTTGGAATAGGACGCAAACAGCTGATTGGAAACGTCCGCATGATCCTTCCGGGTGTAGCCCTCGCCAATGCCGTCCTTCATCAGACGGGACAGGGAGGGGAGGACGGAGATCGGCGGATAAACGCCATTTTGTTCCAGATCTCTAGACAGCACGATCTGTCCTTCCGTGATATAGCCGGTCAAGTCGGGAATGGGATGGGTGATATCGTCGTTTGGCATGGTCAGAATTGGCACCTGCGTTACAGAGCCTTTTTTCCCTTTGATGATGCCCGCACGCTCGTAGATCGAAGCCAAATCGGAATAAAGATAGGAGGGAAACCCCTTTCTGGAAGGGATCTCTCCCTTGGAGGAAGAAAATTCCCGGAGGGCTTCGCAATAAGAGGTCATATCCGTCATGATTACAAGGACGTGGTATCCATGCTGAAACGCCAGATATTCCGCCGCAGTCAGGGCGCAATGGGGCGTCAGCATACGCTCGATGATCGGGTCGGACGCAAGGTTCAGGAACATGACCACACGTTGGAGTGCGCCGGCTTCCTCAAAATCCTTTTTAAAAAATTCCGCCACATCGTTTTTCACGCCCATGGCGGCAAATACGATGGCAAATTCCCCGTCTTCGTCGGCAACCTTTGCCTGCCGGACGATCTGGGCTGCCACATCGTTGTGCCGCATACCGGCACCGGAAAAAATCGGCAGCTTTTGTCCCCGGATCAGCGTGGACATCCCATCGATGGCGGAAATACCGGTATAGATACAGCTTCTGGGATAGACCCGAGAGACCGGATTGATGGCGGAGCCGTTGATATTTCGGCGCTCCTCCGGATAGACCTCGCCAAGACCGTCGATGGGCCGTCCCGCACCGTCAAAAATACGGCCCAGCATTTCCGTGGAAAGCGCCAGTTCCATGGGCTTTCCGGTAAAATTCGTGCGGGCGTTTTCCAGCGAGATCCCCTTGGTGCCCTCGAATACCTGAAGCACTGCGCGCGTTCCGTCCAGCATGATCACACGGCCATAGCGCTTTTCGCCATTGCTGAGAGAGATCTCAGCCATTTCATCATAGCCGATGCCGCTGACGCCGTCCAGATAGATCAGAGAGCCTTCCATTTCAGAAAGGCCGATATATTCCAGCTTCATCAAAAGGCCCTCCTTCACCGATAGGCCGCAGCAACGCTGTCCATGGCATCGTCCACTGCGGAACTGTATTCTTCAAAGCGCTCCAGCTGATCGTTGGGCACTTCGTATTTCATTCGAATTACCTTGTCAAAAATGCCCGTCGCCTTGATTTGGGACAGGGGAATGGAGTCTGCGATCAACGCTTTGGCTCCATCATAGAGCCGGAATATGACCTCCATCATCTTTTTCATTTTTTCCATGGGCACATAGGTGTCGACCGCATGGAAGGAATTCTGCTGCAAAAAACCCAGCCGGATCACTCTGGCAATTTCGATCGTCAGTTTTTGATCCTCCGGGAGAATATCCGAGCCAATCAGCTTGACGATCTCGTTGAGACTGGTTTCCTCTTTCATGGTTGCCTGAAGCCGGTTCCGCAGGGGCATGAAGTCCGGACCGAGATGCTCCATGTACCAGGGAGTCAGGTCTGACAGATATTCCGAATAGCTGGTATTCCAGTTGATTGCGGGAAAGTGGCGGGCATAGGCAAGCGAGCGATCCAGCGCCCAGAAGGTTCGAATGAAGCGCTTGGTATTCTGGGTAACAGGTTCCGAAAAATCGCCGCCCTGGGGCGAAACCGCGCCAATGACGGTAATGCTGCCCTCCGCGCCGCTGAACGTGTCCATATAGCCTGCTCTTTCATAGAATTCCGCCAGGCGGGAACTGAGATAGGCCGGAAAGCCTTCTTCCGCAGGCATTTCTTCCAAACGTCCGGATATTTCACGGAGCGCCTCGGCCCAGCGGGAAGTGGAGTCCGCCATCATGGCCACATGATAGCCCATATCCCGGTAATATTCCGCAATGGTCATACCGGTATAAATGGACGCTTCTCTTGCCGCCACAGGCATATTGGAGGTGTTCGCCAAAAGCACCGTCCGATGCATCAGAGGCTGATTCGTATGGGGGTCGGTCAGTTCCGAAAATTCATCCAGAACCTGAGTCATCTCATTGCCTCGTTCGCCGCAGCCGAGATAGACGATTAGATCCGCATCGGACCATTTTGCCAGCTGATGTTGGGTTACGGTCTTACCTGCGCCAAAGGGCCCGGGAATGGCCGCGCATCCGCCTTTTCCAAGGGGGAACAGTGTGTCGATGATCCGTTGTCCGGTGACCAGCGGCGTAGTAATAGCGCGGCGGCGTTTGACCGGCCGCGGTGTTCGAATGGGCCACCGCTGCATCAGCTTCAGTTCCAGCTGAGTCCCGTCCTCTGTCTCCATCACTACGAGGGAATCCGTCACGGTATAGCTGCCATTTTCTTTCACGCTGCAAACCGTTCCAGACTGATTCGGCGGCACCATGCTCCGATGACGGATCGATGGCGTTTCATCGCACTCGGCAAACACCTGCCCAGGGGACAGGTGATCACCTGGACGAACCAGAATGGTCACATCCCATTTTTTCTCCGGATCCAGCTGGGGGATATGGACACCCCGCCCGATAAACGCGCCAGTCTCCGCTTCAATGCCCCGCAGGGGACGGCAGATGCCGTCAAAAATATTGCCGAGCAGGCCTGGACCAAGGGAAATGGACATGGGCGCATTTTGGGGCGTTGCCGGCATCCCCGGCATCAGTCCTGTGGTATCCTCATAGACCTGCACCGTTGTCACATCACCGGCCACAGAGACGACTTCACCGATCAATCCTTCCGGGCCAATGGAGACCATGTCCATTATCGCAAGTCCCTTCCCGCCCTTTACCGTGACCACCGGGCCATTGACGCCTTCAATATAGTAATTTGACATGGCGATATTCCTCCTCAGTCATCTGCCAGGGCAATGCCGAACAACTCTGCAAAATGGCCCTCCAGATCAGAAAGCGCAGTATCATAACTCTGATCTGCCCGGAGCAGCTTGGAATGACAGTCCACCATCAATCCGCCCAGAAGAAATTTCCCCGGCTGAAAGGTCACATGACGACCGGGAAGACAGGCGGCAAGTTCCCGCTGATATTTCATATCTTCCTCACGGAGATAAATAACGCCGTCATAGGGGCTGCCAAGCGCGGAAAATGCTTCGATGTAAAGGCGTTTCAGATGGGGGAGATATTCCTCTGTTTCGGTAAATGCCAAAATTCGTTCCCGAACCACGGAAAACACCTCCCGGCCGATCTCCTCTCGGCAGGTGGCGACAGTTCGCTTGTTTTCCATCATACGCCGGGAGATTTTCCGGCCCGCTTCCGCCTGAATCGCGACCGCACGTTTCCTGGTTTCAGCATCGATCCGCCGCTGGATCTCCTGCTGCGCCGCCTGAAGCCGCTTCCTGCGTTGCTGTTCCACTTGCTCTAATATGGCTCGGCGCTCTTCTACGGCATCCTCCAGCACCAGCTGCTTGAATTTTTCCAATTTATCATTTCTGTCTGACATACAGATCATTTCCTCTCAAACCTTGATCCCGATGGCTTCCCGAATGAATCTGGTAATGGAGTCCGGCGCTCTGCCTGTGTGATGCCGATCCGGGATCTCCACCAAAAGAGGGCGAACCGCTGTCTTTTTCAGTTCATCCACCCGTTCCGGACAAAGGGCCGCCAGCTTTTCATTGATAAGCAGAATGCCGATCTTCTCGTCCTTTTCCGCCTGATCAATGGCCGCCAGCGTTTCCTCTCTGGTCTTGCAGAGCGTTCCCTCCATGCCGGAAAGCCGAAGCCCAGTCAGTGTGTCGGAATTATCAGAAATCACAAAATAGCGCATCTTACATAAAGAGCATCAGCAAAGCCACCAGCAGGCCATAGAGGGCAACGCCCTCGGCCAGGCCGACAAAAATCAGCGCCTTGCCGAAAATACCGTCATCCTCGCTCATGGCGCCCAGCGCCGCAGCCGCTGCGGAAGAAACCGCAATGCCGCCGCCAATACCGGAAAGCCCCACTGCAAGCGCTGCGCCCACATATTTCAGCCCGTCTCCAAGGCCGGCTGCGGCTGTCGCCGCTGTTTCCTCCGCAGCAAAGGCATTGCCGGAAAGGGCAAAACTGCAGACCGTTGCCAGCGCAACCAAGCCAAAGAAGCCAAAGCAATGGGCCACCAGCGGTTTTTTCACATTTTTTCCATTCTTATGGCTGTGGGCAATGCCGCAAAGCGGCAGGATGATGGCCATTGCCACCATGAGCATCAAAACAAATGTTGTCGTCATTCTGGTATCCTCCAATTTCTAAAATTCGACCTTTTTTGTGTAGTCGATCATCGACCCGCAGAAAGGCCGCCCACCGGATGTATAGAACCGTCCGAACATTTCATAAAATTCCAGACGCAGTACCTGGATGCAGACCATCAGCCCCTCGATCGCCATGACGATCAGGTTGCCCAGCACCAGCACCACAGGCGATGCGGGATCTCCCGCCAGCGTGTAGACCACCATCATCATGCCCGCGTGGCAGATCGCATACGCGCCGACACGCAGAAATGAAACCGTGTTGGTCACAAAGGACAAAATCACTTCAAACATTTCAAAGAAATTTTCCGCAATGAATCCGCCGATGGATTCCGGCTTCCAGTCTTTCCGTTTCTCCACCAGCTTGCCCAGCGGCTCCTGGCAAAACATGATCAGCAGGGGGATCACGACAAGGACCACAATGTAGACCGTCGAAAATACATTCAGGCCGGTCATCAGCAAAACCACTGCGCCCACCAGCACCGCCAGATAAAAGATCAATCCCGCAACGGAATTGTTCGTGAAAAAGATTTTTTTCAAATCCTTTTGCCGGATGCCGTTGATAATGTTAATGACCATCATCATCACAATCAGCACAGCGCCCACTGCAGCGGATATAATCAGGATCCGCGTGGCGTTGGAACCGGATTCCAGCACATGAAAGCCCGGGAGCAGTTCCTCATAGCCGAACACACTGCCGAATACGAATCCAAATATTGTGGAAAACACACCGACACTGCCCAGAATGCCGCCCAGCCACATCCCTTTTACCTTATAGAGCACGATTCCCAGTGCGATCAGCACCAGTCCCTGCCCCACATCGCCATACATCATGCCAAACAGGATGGAATAGGTAATTGCCATCAGGAA
>CAZGOQ010000028.1:18890-21960 GCA_964527315.1 uncultured Oscillospiraceae bacterium
CGGCGGTTGTCCTCCTCCAGCATCTGTGCCGTTTCCACCGGCGTTCCCATGGTACGTGAGGTCAGGCGCATCCGCTCAAAGCCAAGAGAGGAGATTAATTGATCCGCTTTGGCGGCATATTTTTTCGGCGTCATGTAAACCAGATACACATAATCTTGCGCCATCTGGGTGGGATACAGGATCAATTCATCGATTCCATTTACCTTGACCGCAAGTGCGTCAAAGGCTTCCCTGGGCATTCGCCCGAACCGGAAACGGATATATTCCATATGGTAGATATCCTGCAGATCGCTGGGCAGCATCTGGAATTTTTGCAGATCGCTGATCTCCAGCGTGTTTTCCCGGATCTGGTTCTCCAGCTGTTCTTTTTCCGTGTCCAGTTCTGTCAGGCGTTCCGACGCCGCTTTTATATATGCTTCCGCGCTGTCCGGCGTATAGGACGTCTGCCGAAAATCCCGAAAATTCAGCGGAACACCCATGCGTTCCAGCAGCCCTGTGGCTGTGGCAAGCAACTCCTGCCACGGATTGTTCCAGCGAAGGGGCACCAGTCCCTCTCCGGAAACCTCAGAGGCTTCGATCGGATGAAACCGATGATTGACCAGACAGGTACAAATCACCTCGTCAATGACCGCCGCAGGCCCGTGAATGGTAAGCATTCGCAAAGGCACAACTGACATATTATCACCTCTCAAAATCCAATTCAGGTCGTACGAATATAATTAAACGCCAATGAGCGTTACGCAGGAATCCGGCGAGATACCGTATCGGATACACTCGATGATACTGATGATATTCCGCAGTTCTATCTCTTTTAAAAAGAGATAGGCAATGGGCGTATAGACTGTCGGCTCCGGCGCCCGGATCTGCCGCTGGTTGAACTGATATTGAAGGGTATATAAATACGCTTCCAGCCCGGTCGGCGAGATCGAATGGAACAGCTTGCCATAAGGGCCGCTATACACCAGTTTCACCGCACTGTCATAATCCGGAGAAGCCAGCAGTTGCTGCACATAACCGCGCCTGAGCCGGGAAGAGCAGGGGAGCGGAAAGCTGTAGCGCTGGACATCCTCCGGTGAAAAATACTTTCGGAGCCGCAGGAACTGCACCAGATTCATCAGATCCGTCTCCTCGTCCAGCGCCTGCCGGATAATTTTCTTCGTCTGCCCTGCGTAATGGGCTGAAAGGGTCCGGAACAAATGTCCGAAATAGGTCACCTGCATCATATTATCCACAAACGCGGAGGCCGGTGCTTCTCCCTCTGCGGTGCTTCGCTCCAGCGCCGAGAAAAAAATCGTGTCCTTCGCCGCCTCCACGATATCGCCAAAATTTTCAGCAAGCATGAGTTTCCCTATATCCAGACTGCTTTTTTTTGCCAGCAAATCATTCCACAGGTTCTCCGGTTCCAGCATATGCCGGGAACTGAGCCTGTGCATGGCCGTCAGAATCGCCTGCTGCTCCGCCCGGTAAACGGGATAGCGAAACAGTTCCTTATCCTGATTTTGCAGAAAACAGGAGAGTCGCTGATAGTCCCTGATATAAACACGCCGGAGCGCCTGCTCCAACGCATCCCGGTGAATAGTGGAAAGATCCAGTCCGCTGAGTGCCTGACTGTAACCTCGATGAGCCCGCAGAAATGTCGCCGCTTCGGAAACTGTTTTTTTCTCCATCAGGCAGCGGTAATCCTCTGCGGTCATCCGTCTTCCATACATGGCGCGGACCTTTGCCCCCAAGGCAATGTAATCGCTTTTGGGCATTCAATCGCCCGCCTTTCCCAGGATCCGCTGCAAGATCGAATCAACCCAGATGTCTTTTTTGGCCTGGTAAAGAGACTCCACCTGTTTCAGATTTTTCTCCAGCTTTTCATCCAGTGCGGCCAGCTTTTCTCCGGAATTCTTTTCCCAGAATTCCTCCATGGCCTTGAGGTAGGCTTCCGCTTTCTCCTGATAATCCGATTCCATGGCCCTGATCTCCTGGTCGATCCGTTCTTCTGCGTGCTCCGCGGTTTGTCTGGCGTCCTGACCAATGGCCTCAGCCTGTCGGCTTGTGGCCATAATATTCTGTATCAGATTGGTTTGATCCATATTGGCTCCCCCTTTTTATGAAGCGCGACGATCTGCGCAATACAGCCAGTGTCTGTCCTTTCGGCAAAAACTGAAAGCGAACAATACGAAACTTGCAGGAATATTTCCCCTGATGCTCGATTCGGGGATGGGCATTGCCTGTTGATGAGTTTACTACGATCATTATAGTGATTCGAAAGAAAAATGCAAGTAGCACATGGTCAAATTTCGTCAATTATGCGCAAACAACCTTGTGCAAGATTACAATATCTTGCGCTATTCGCACAATGTCTTTGCAGGCTGGAACGGGCATATCCAAGGAACGTTATGATTCTGATTGCCGGTGCCCTAAGGGTACCGCGTTCAATTTCTGTTTTTCTTTTTTCAAATCTGCATACAACAGATCGATCAAAATCAGCAGCAGAGAAAGAAGCGCTGCAAAAATTGCTTTTCCTTCAAACCGACGGCATAGTATTGTTGAAATAATGCCACCGGCAACAAAGGCAAAAAGCATCGCGAAATGGGCCGCCAGGCGTTTCAGGCTGCTCGTCCGTTCGCTGCCATGGTACTTTGCCGCGCTTATAATGGAAATTCCAGCCTGACGCAGATGGTTGGTACAAAGGTTCTGGACATAGGGATGCTTTGGGAATTGCGGAAAGTGTTGTACTGCATGGAGCAGATTAAATTGATCATCATGTGAGAAATCTGATAGGGTGCGCTTTCCGGCAGCAGGCCCAGAAAAATCACCGCGCTGATCTCCGCCATAATTAACAGTATCCCAACGGAGGGCGACACTTCGTAAGGAAGTTGCCGCTCTTCGGCTTTGTAATCAGCCGGAATGATTGAAATTGCGGGGAAATCAAATCATTTGGAGGATTACATCATGGAAAGATCTATCTTTGAGCAGAGCGGCGGCGCATATGCCCGGCAAGGCGACTACCTGCTGCCTGATCTGGAGTTGTCCAAAACAGGCGATTATGAAGTCGGCATATGGGGAAACCGTCACCGAA
>CAZGOQ010000029.1:0-21898 GCA_964527315.1 uncultured Oscillospiraceae bacterium
ATCATCTATGATACATGGAGTTATCTGGTCGTCTATATGACGAAGGGCTCTGATTTGGAGGGCGCGATCCTCTGCCGGGAGGACAACGGCGACCGGGGCTGCGACGTCTATATGGACGCAAGTTCGGAGTGGACTGTCACCGGCAACAGCCTGGTACGGGATCTCTTCACCGGTGGTGCGGAAATCAAGGATGCCGAGGATAAAACAGTCTCTATTGTCGGCGAGGACGGTATAGAGTATGTAAAGGGAGACAGCAAGTATACAATCACTGTCACCGGTGAATTCGGCGAGGAGGATCTGTCCGGCGTTGAAAAAGTTCCCGGCATTGGAACAGTGCAGGACGGAGCGTTTACTTTTGATACAGAAGCAGCGAATGATTATGTCAACCTCAACTATATTCCCACGGCACCTGACGGCACGGTCTATTCGGATGCGGCCTGGGAGGGCGCATTAGAAGAAACAGAAGAACTGACCGTGCCTTCGGAGGTGTCCACAGTAGAGCCGGCGTCTGCCACCCCGGAGGAAACGCCGGAGGTAACGGAAGCACCTTCGGAGGAACCGGAGGAGACGTCTGCGGAGGAAGAGAATACAGACAGCCAGAGCGAAAGTCAGACTGCCGTCATTGTGATTCTGGTTGTCGCCGCAGCGCTGGTCGCGGCTCTGGCAATTCTGCTTGTCAAGAGGAAAAAGAAGGGCGCATAACAAAGGATACGTTGTAAAATGCGGTCCTTGCAGGAATTGCTCGCCCCGAAAAGATAGAAACAGCGGGAGAAATCACGAAAACTTGTGATTTCTCCCGCTTCAATATCAGGTCAAATTTGTGAACAGTCTATTTGGCGGCGCACCCATTTTTTAATGTGATTTACAACCAGGTTTCGTCGATCTCATGGCGGCGCTCCCGGTTCATCAGCTGAGAAATGGCGTTTTCCACATTACCGTCACCATAGAGTACCTGATAGGCCGCATTTGCAATGGGCATTTCGATGCCGTACTTTTCCGCCAGCTGATAAGCCGACGCGGTGGCGTAATAGCCCTCCACAACAGCGCCCACTTCTTTCATGGCGTCCTCTGCGGAAAGACCCTGGCCGATCAGAATGCCGCATCGATGGTTTCTCGAATGCATGGAGCAGCAGGTGACGATCAGGTCGCCTACGCCGGAAAGACCGGCAAAGGTCTCCTTTTTTGCGCCGAGGGCTACGCCCAGCCGGGCGGATTCTGTCAGGCCCCGGGTCATCATCAGCGCCTTGGTGTTGTCACCACAGCCGGCGCCCTCCAGGACCCCGGCAATCAGGGCATAGATATTTTTCAGGGCTGCGCCAAGTTCTACGCCTACGATATCCTGGCCTGCATAGACCCGGAATACATCAGATATGAAAACGCTTTGGATCAATTCAGCGACCTGTTTGTCCGGGCAGGCCACCACACAGCCGGTGGGAATGCCGCGGCCAACTTCTTCTGCATGGGTGGGGCCGGAGAGCACAGCAACAGTGCAGCCGGTTTCTTCGGTAAGGATTTCGCTCATACGCTTAGAGGTGTCCCGTTCGATGCCCTTGGTGACAGACACCAGGATGGCGTCCTTTCTCAGATAGGGGGCCATGGATCTTGCCGTGGATCGCACCGCGAAGGAGGGTACGGCGGAGACCACAAGGGGACTGCCCTTCACGGCGGAAATATCGTTGGTCAGATGAATGTCCTCCGGAATGGGGACACCCTTTAAAAGAGCATTTTCGTGGTGTTCCTGAATATAGTCGATTTCCGTCTGGGAAAAGGACCAGATGGTGACCGGATGACCGTTTTGATGGAGCAGAAGGGCAAGAGCAGTGCCCCAGCCGCCGCTGCCAACAACCGTAATATTCATAGCGAACCGCCTCCTAGTTGGATTTTTTGTGGAGTGAAAACTGATTTTCATCCCCGCGCATCAGGCGTTGGATGTTGCCCCGATGCTGGAATACGATCAGACCACCCACGGCAAGAGCGAAGATCAGGCAGACCGGATCCCGATAGAGTACCCATGCCATAATGGGAAAGAGAATGCCGGTGGAAATGGAGCCAACGGACACATATTTGGTGATGGCGGTCAAAATCAGGAAAGAACCCCAGACCACAAGGGCCACCCGCCAGTCGATCATAATGGCGATGATGCCGCCGGACATAATACCCTTGCCGCCTCGAAAACCGAACATACAGGGGAACATATGCCCCAGTTCGCAGAACAGACCGGCAATATATTTTGCCCGTACCGTATCCACCAGCATTATGCCGCCTTTGGCCATTAAATGCGCGCCCAGAATGCCCAGCAGCACGCCGAATACGGCTTTAAGGACATCCGCCAGAATGACCAGCAGCGTCAGCTTGCCGCCAAAGACCCGGTTGAAGTTGGTCAGTCCGGCGTTGCCGCTGCCATGGGTGCGGATGTCGTCCCGGAGGATGTACTTGCTGACCAGAATCGCACCATTGGAGCAGCCCAGAAGATAGGGCACAATGGTCAGCAGCAAAATACCGAATACCACAAGGAGCCAGTTCAAACCTTGTCACCGTCCTCTCCCTTTTGCCGGATGACCAGCCGGATGGGCGTTCCCTCAAAGCCGAAGGTGGCCCGGAGCTGATTTTCCAGATATCGCTGATAGGAGAAATGGAACAGCCTGGCGCTGTTGCAAAACAGAACGAACGTGGGGGGCTTGACACTGGACTGGGTGATATAGTAGACCTTCAGCCGGCGGCCCTTGTCCGTTGGGGGCTGGACTCTGGCGGTGGCGTCCGCCAAAACGCTGTTGAGGGTGCCGGTGGAAATGCGGAGTGCGTTCTGATTGGCGGCGGCGTTGATGGCTTCGTAGAGTTTGTCTACCCGCAGGCCCGTCAGCGCTGAAATAAACAGCACCGGCGCATAAGTCATATAGGCAAGACCCTGCCGGACGGACTGTTCAAATTTGTCCATAGTGTGGGTGTCCTTGGTGACAGTGTCCCATTTGTTGACCACGATCAGGGCTGCTTTTCCGGATTCGTGAACCAGCCCGGCAATTTTGGTGTCCTGCTCGGTGACGCCCTCGTTGGCGTCGATCATAATGAGACACACATCCGATCGGGAAATGGCGTCTACGGTGCGCAGATTGGAAAACTTCTCCACGCTGTTGTCCACCTTGGATTTTTTGCGCATTCCGGCGGTGTCGATCAGGACATATTTGCCGTGCACGTTTTCAAAATAGCTGTCGATGGCGTCCCGGGTGGTACCCGCCACATTGGAGACGATGGCCCGTTCTTTACCCAGAATATAGTTCAGGAGACTGGATTTTCCTACATTGGGCTTTCCAACAATGGCTACCTTGATGGTATCATCCTCATCTTCCTCCTCCGCCTCCGGGGGAAAGGCGGCGACACAAAGATCCAGCAGATCGCCAGTGCCATGGCCGTGAAGTGCACTGACAGGAATGGGATCGCCCAGGCCCAGGGAGTAGAATTCATAAATATCCGGATTCACCGGGCCGGTGCTGTCGCACTTATTGACTGCTAAAAACAGGGGCTTTTTGCTGCGGAGCAGCATATTTGCAATTTCGTGGTCTGCGGCGGTGGGGCCGGTTTTGATATCGCCGACCATGACGACCACGTCTGAGGTTTCAATGGCAATCTCTGCCTGGCGGCGCATAAATTTCAGCATCTCGCTGTCCGTTTTCGGTTCGATGCCGCCGGTATCTACCAATTCGAAATCCCGGCCATTCCAGTCGCATTCGCCGTAAATGCGGTCCCGGGTCACGCCGGGTGTGTCCTCCACAATGGCGGTGCGGCGGCCGGTGAGTTTATTGAAGAGCATGGACTTGCCCACGTTGGGCCGTCCCACAATGGCGACCAGTGGCTTTGCCAAATTGGCCACCTCCTTTCAACCTGTTTATTATTGTCTCATTTTTTCAGAGATAAATCAATCCATAGAAATACAAAAAGACAGGAAAAGAGCAGGGTCAAGACCCCGCTCTACTTTCAGGTATTAGTCCGCCTTCACGGCTATGACCTCGCGACCCTTATAGAATCCGCAAGCCTTGCAGGCTCTGTGGGGAAGAACGGCGGCTCCGCACTTCGGGCACTTGGCGAGACCGGGAACCTCCAGCTTCCAAACATTGCTGCGGCGCTTGTCGCGTCTTGCCCTGGATACTTTACACTTTGGTACGGCCATGTGGTGACACCTCCTTGGTCGGCATTGCCCTTTCGGCAATTCTCAGGTTTACTCCTTTAAGAGCTGTTTTAACACAGCCAAACGGGGATCGGGTTCTTTTTGACAGCCACAGGGGCCGTCGTTGAGATTTTTACCGCAGGTGGGGCATAGCCCCTTACAGTCAGGACTGCACAGCATTTTAGAGTCCATATTCAGAACAAAGGCCGTGTTCATGATATCGTCCAGATCTGCGCTTTCCCCCTGCAAAAGGAAAGTCCAATCGTCCTCATTTTTCTCATGGTACAGTTCCTCTGCCAGAACAGCCGAGACGGTTTGAGAAAACGGCTGTTGGAACGCTGCCGCGCAACGGTCGCAGGTGCAATGGAGCGTGGTGTTCAGTTGGGCGGTCAGAAGCAGGACGCCTGCTTCATTTTTTACCCGGCCCTCTATGGAAACCGGCTCCCGGGCTGGGAACGTGCCGCCGAATTCCATTTGGGAAAAGTCCATGGAGAACTGAAAAGGAACAGTTCCGCCGGGCGTATGAAGGATGGAGGCAAGATTTAAGAGCATACAACCTCAGTCCTTTCAAAGTCTGGCTTCGCTATTATATAGATTTTTTTCCGGCTTGTCAAGAAAAAACGCCCGAAATTCTTAAACTTGCCGGATTTTCTGAGATGATGATATCATATCTGCGGAGCGGATATGATATCGCCGCGCGGGCGAAAAGCGCTTGTGCGATAAAATCTAAATTCGCCGCGCCGTCAGAGACGGCATATGGCGATATAACATAGAAATGAAGCTGGGAAAAGCTTGCTGTTTTGTGCAGTCCGGACAAATGGTTACAGGTCTTGCCTGAAAGAGCGAAATATGTTACAATGTTGCCAAGTCCAATTTCAGGAGGGAAGCCATGAAAGCCTTTTCTATCACAGGGAACGACGCGGGCCAGCGGCTTGACCGCTTTATCGCCAAGAATGTGCCCCTGTTGCCGGCCTCTCTCAGTCAGAAATACATCCGGCTCAAACGCATCAAGGTCAATGGCCGGCGGGCTCAACAGGATACCCGGCTGCAAAAGGGCGATCTGGTGGAGATGTACGTCAATGATGAGTTTTTCGACACGCCAAAGGAGGAAAACGCCTATCTGACAGTGGTTTCCCCCAGATTGAATCTTGTATACGAGGACGAAAACATTCTGCTGGTGGACAAGAAACCCGGTATGGCGGTACACCCCCACGATGGGGCGGAGTATGGCCGGACGCTGATCGACCACATTCAGGCCTATCTCTATGCCAGGGGCGAGTGGAAGCCCCGGCAGGAAAACGCTTTTGCCCCGGCGCTCTGCAACCGCATCGACCGCAATACCGGCGGCATCGTCATCGCAGCAAAAAATGCCGAAGCCCTTCGCATACTCAATGAAAAAATCAGAAACCGGGAATTGGACAAGCGCTATCTGGCGGTGATCCACGGGGCGATCAAACCGGAAACCGGGGAATTGAAGGGCTATATTTTTAAGGATGCCAAAAAGAACCGGGTCTATGTGACAAGTACGCCCCAGCCCGGGGCGAAAACGGCGGTGACCCGGTATCGGACGCTGAAGAAGCAGAGAGATCTGAGCCTGATGGAATGTCAGCTCCTGACAGGCCGCACCCATCAAATCCGGGCCCAGTTCGCCGCCGCCGGACACCCGCTGCTGGGGGACGGAAAGTACGGTAAGACGGAGACAAAATACGATCAGAAATTTCAGGCGCTCTATTCCTACAAGCTGACATTTCAGTTTGCCGCAGACGGCGGCGTTCTGGAATATTTGAATGGGAAGACCTTTGAAGTGGAGCAGGTGGATTTTGCAGAGCGCTATTTTTCGCTTGGGTAAATTCGTTGCATTGAGCGGAAAAAAATGATAGAATAACAGCAAGCGACCAATGCCGGAGGTGCGTTTTATGCAGAGCCTTGTGGATGCAGTGTATCATTATATTACCCAAATCAGGCCTACAGCGATGGTTTTCCCCGTGATCCTGTTGGGGCTGATTATTGCGTTTTTTGTAAAATACCGGCGGGATATGGCTCCCAGAATGGGAACGCTGGAATGGATACAGAATTTCGATAAGCCGCGTTTTTCTCTCAGCGGCAAACGCTATCCCATGGAGCAGCGGGATCTTCTGCCGCTGCTGGTGCTGATGGCGGTCTATGCTGTCGTGGCCTTTTGGAATCTGGGAAGCACGAAAGCCCCGCAGAGTTTTTATACCTTTGAAGGGGATAACAGCAGTGTGACCATTGATCTGGGAGAGCGGAAAGAAATCTCCAATATCATGTACTATACGGGACTTTACCCCGGGGATTATGATTTGTACTACAGTGCCAACGGCAGCAACTGGGTCCGGATGAAGGATGAAACAACGGAACCGGATGAAAACGGCGAAATCAATGATGCGGCGCTGCACCAGAGTTATGCCGACCTGTTCAAATGGCAATATGCTGCGATGGGCAGCCAGAATATCAAGGCGAGGTATATTCGAATTGCGGCGCGAACGCTGCCCATGGAATTGGGAGAGTTGGCACTGTACGATGAAAACGGTGCGCTGCTGGACGTCTCCGGTGTGGACAGCGTACTCCTCGACGAGCAGAGCACAGTGCCGGAAAGCCCCAATTGGTACAACAGCATGTACTTTGACGAGATATACCATGGACGTACCGCTTATGAGTATATCAAAAATGTCTATCCCTATGAAATCACCCATCCGCCACTGGGCAAGCTGATTATTTCCGTGGGCATTCACATCTTCGATATGACGCCCTTTGGCTACCGCTTCATGGGGACGCTGTTCGGGGTGCTGATGCTGCTGCCGCTATATGTGCTTTTGAAGGGAATGTTTGGAAAAACAAAAGTGGCTCTTTGCGGAACAACGCTGTTTGCTTTTGAGTTCATGCATTTTACCCAGACCAGGATCGCCACCATTGATACCTATGGCGTGTTTTTTACACTGCTCAGCTTCCTCTTTATGTGGCGATGGATGACCGCGCCTTATGAGTGGGGACTGAAAAAGACATGGCTGGATTTAGCCCTGTGCGGACTATCTTTTGGCGTGGGCTGCGCCTGCAAATGGACGGTGCTCTATTCCGGCGTGGGGCTGGCGCTTTTATGGCTCCTGCGGGTGATCGTCAAATACCGGTCGGTAGGTCTGGAAAAATACGGCCGGGAACTGCTGGGCACAATCGGATTTTCCCTTCTGTTCTTTGTGGTCGCTCCCGTGGCCATTTATTGCTTGAGTTATATTCCCTATGGACTGGCGCTGGGCAAATCCATGCCGGGTATGCTGGCGGACGGGGATTATTACAAGATGATTTGGGACAACCAGATCTATATGCTGACCTATCATACAGGGGTCCATCAAAGCCATCCCTATTCCTCGCGCTGGTATCAATGGCTGTTTGATATGAAGCCGATTCTCTATTATCTCCAGTATAACGGAGATATGAAGTCAGCCTTTGGCGCCTTCAATTCGCCTCTGATCGCCTGGGGTGGTCTGGCTGCGCTGGCCGCATCGGGCATTGCGTTCTGGAAACGCAGAAAGCCGCAGGCGCTGCTGATCTGGGTGGGGTATCTCTCCCAGTTCCTGCCCTGGGTCTTTATCACCCGAACCACCTTTGCCTATCACTATTTTGGCGGGATCTTATTCCTGACCATCGCCATTGCCTTTGCCTTTGACGAGTTGATCGAGCGGAATCCGAAAAATGATAAGCTGGTTTATGGCGTGACCGGACTGAACACGGCGATGTTTGTCGTGTTCTACCCGGTGCTCAGCGGCGCGGAGGTGTCTATTGCATACTGTTTGAACGTACTCAAATGGTTCCCGACGTGGCCATGGGGGTAGCGCTTCCGTAGGAAGCGCTACCGAACATTCGGGGTAGGAGATGAAAAGAGAAGTATGCTGGTCAATTATCATTTTCATTCCGTCTGCTCCTTTGACGCGGAATATCCGCTGGCGGATATGTGCCGGGCGGCGAAGGAAACAGGTGTTGAGATCCTTTGCCTTACCGATCACTGCGAACTGATTGATGAACACGGCGCGCCCTGCGACGATTATTCCTGGGCGGCAGTGGACGAGCAGCTCGCGTTGGTCAGAGAGAAATTTCCGGAACTGACCATCCGCCGGGGCATCGAACTGGGACAGGCTGTGTCCAGACCGAATGCGGCGGAAAAGGTGCTGGAAGAGCCGGGAATCGACTTTGTGCTTGGTTCCATGCACGTCAGTCCCGGCGGTCAGGACTATTATTGGATTCAATATGAATCCCGGCGGCACTGTTACGACCTGATCGAGGAATACCTCAACTGCCTGCTGGCACTGAGCAGAACCGACTATCTGGATTCTCTGGCCCATCTGACCTATCCCCTCCGGTATATGCGGGGGAGGGCGGGATTCGATGTGGACTTTACCCCGTATGATGATCTGGTTCGCGAGATTCTGAAAAATCTGGTGGAGCGGGGGAAAGCGCTGGAACTCAATACCTCCGGCTACCGCAACAACAACGGCGAACCCATGCCGCCGGCGTATGTTCTGAAAATGTATCGGGAATTGGGCGGCGACCTGATCACCATTGGAAGCGACGCCCATGAACCGCAGCATATGGCAAGCGGCTTGGAACAGGGAATGGCGCTGCTGGCTCAGTGCGGGTTCCGATATGTTGCCTGCTATGAAAACCGGAAGCCGGTTCAGCGAAAAATTGAATGAGGGTTTGAAAAAAAGGCAGGGCTGTTTCTTATATATGAAAGAGGAGGAAACCATCATGATTTCTATTGCGTGTGACCACGGCGGCTATGCCCTGAAGGAAACTGTCAAACAGCATTTGACAGAAAACGGTTATGCAGTCAGGGACTTTGGAACGGATTCAACAGACAGCTGCGATTACCCGGACTTCGCCGCGCCCGCTGCCCGGGCGGTTGCTTCCGGCGAATGCGAAAAAGGCATCGTTATCTGCACCACCGGCATCGGCGTTTCCATAGTTGCCAACAAGGTCAGGGGCGTTCGCTGTGCGCTCTGCGCGGACCCCCTTTCCGCGAAAATGACACGCCGTCATAATGACGCCAATATGCTGGCCTTGGGCGCGGGGATGATTGGCCAAAATCTTGCCCTGGAAATTGTGGACGCTTTCCTTACGACAAAGTTTGAGGGCGGACGTCATCAGCGCCGGGTGGACAAAATTATGGCACTGGAGCAGCGGTAGGACCGGGAGATGGATGATGAAGGAAAGCAGGATCCTCAGGAATAAATACTATCTTTATCTGACGGAATTTTTCTCCGGTATGTCCGTGATGGCGGTAGAACTCGGCGCCAGCCGGCTGCTTGCGCCCTATTTCAGTTCCTCCCAAATCGTCTGGACCATCATCATTGGTACCATTATGATCGCCATGGCGCTGGGGAATATCTATGGCGGCAGAAGCGCCGATCGCAATCCCAACCCTGACCGGCTCTACCGACGGCTGATTCTTTCTGCGGTCTGGATCGCTGTCATCCCGGTGCTGGGCCGGTATGTGATTTTGCTGATTTCCGGAGCGCTGGTGTTGACAGTCAGCAACAACTTTCTGATCTTAGCGGCGTTTTTTGCCTGTATGATCATCTTTGTATTCCCGCTGTTCCTGCTGGGTACGGTCACGCCCTCTCTGGTGAAATACACCGTGGACAGTCTGGATGACAGCGGCAGGGTGGTGGGGACGTTGGGTGCGGCCAATACCATCGGCAGCATCATCGGAACATTTCTGCCCACCTTCGTGACGATCCCCGCCGTGGGTACGGCTGTTACCTTTTTGATCTTCTCCGGTATTCTGCTGGTGTTGGGGCTATGCTATTTTATCAGCTGCAAGCGGAAAAAAGTGCTGTGCATCGTCTCCGTGATTGCGTTTCTCTTCTGCACGGTCTTTGGC
This sequence comes from uncultured Oscillospiraceae bacterium, assembly GCA_964527315.1. Classification (GTDB taxonomy): domain Bacteria; phylum Bacillota; class Clostridia; order Oscillospirales; family Oscillospiraceae; genus HGM13006. The sequence continues at coordinate 10,056 of CAZGOQ010000029.1, forward strand.
CACTCCGGATCCTCCGCTTTCTGGGAGGACGATTTGCTCTATGAGGGCGAATCTATTTACAATTATCTCCAGATCAAGGAAACGGATCGCAGCGTGATCCTTTCCACCAATGTGCTTTTTGGCGTCCAGTCCATCATGCCCAAGGACGGCGGCCTGACGGGGATGTACTATGACGATGCACTGGCAGCGCTGGTGATGGCAGGGGCGATGGAGGAGGAGAAGGACGTTCTGGTGCTGGGTATGGGAACGGGCACCTTTGCCCTGCAAGCCCGACGGTATTTCCCTCAAAGCCATATCTCCGGTGTGGAGATCGACCGGAAAATCACCGATCTGGCAGGGGAATATTTTGCTCTGCCGTCGGATATCCCTGTTGTTACCTATGACGGCCGCGCCTATTTACGGGCCGTTGACAAGAAATATGATGTGATCATGGTGGACGCCTATCAGGATATTACCATTCCCTTCCAAATGTCCTCGGCGGAGTTTTTCAAAATGGTGCGGGCACATTTGAACCCCGGCGGCGTTATGGTGGTCAATATGAATATGTATACCACCGGAGAGGGGAATATCAATCAGTATCTCAGCGATACGATCTCCTCGGTGTTTCCGGCGGTTGCAACGGCGGACGTCAAGGGCGGTACGAATCGGGAACTGTTTGCGGCGATGGATCCGGAGACGATTTCCGGGCTTTCTCAAAGGGCGGAGACGCTTTCCGACGAAACGCTCAGACGGCAGATGTCCTTTGTAGCGGAAAATCTGGAACCGTATGAAGCGGGAACGTATCTACTGACAGACGATCAGGCCCCGGTGGAATTGCTGGGGATGCAGGTTATTGACGGACTGATCGAAACCGAATTGGGCTATTATCAGGGCGTATTCCGGGAGAGGGGCATACAGGGCCTTCTGGATGCGCTGTCATAAAATTTTTTAATGAATGTAGGAGCGAGGAAAATGAAAAACAAACAATCAAACATCAAAAAAATTTCTCTTTCCGGGATGTTCCTGGCACTGGGACTGGTTCTGCCCCTGCTGACCGGACAGATCCCCAGCATCGGCAATATGTTACTGCCGATGCACATTCCTGTGCTGCTGTGCGGACTGATTTGCGGCTGGCAGTATGGCGGTCTGGTGGGACTGATCACGCCGCTGCTGCGGCACGTGATTTTTGGAATGCCGCCCATGCCGGGCGCAATCTCCATGGCCTTTGAACTGGCGACCTACGGTCTGGTGATCGGGCTGCTGTATGGCCTGTCCCGCTGGAAATGCATTATTTCCTTGTATCGGAGCATGATCATCGCCATGCTGGCGGGCCGGATCGTCTGGGGAATTGCCCAGATGGCGGTTTTGGGGGTAACTGGAAATGGGTTTACACTCCAGATGTTTCTGGCGGGGGCGTTTCTCAACGCCATTCCTGGCATTGTCCTCCAACTGGTGCTGATCCCTGCAATCATGGTCGCGCTGGATAAAACGGGACTGGTGGTATTCAGCAGAAAGAAAGCCGCACCATTGTCAGAGCATTGAACGTGCGGGAGATTGCCCCAAAAGTGGCGGCGGAAGTTGTTCGGCTGCGGCAGGAAAAGGATCGGGTGCTTGTAGCGATCGACGGGCGCTGCGCTTCGGGGAAAACAATGCTGGCGGAGCAACTGCAAAAAATGCTGCACGCTACGCTGATTCACATGGATAACTTCTTCCTCCGAATGGAGCAGCGCACGCCGGAGCGGTATCAGGAACCGGGCGGCAATGTGGATCGGGAACGGTTTTTAACGGAGGTATTGCAGCCGTTGTCATCCGGCGGGACCTTGTCCTACCGCCCCTTTGACTGCCATACAATGGCGCTGAAGGAAGCGGTTTCCGTGATCCCGGAGGACGTTGTGATCATAGAAGGGACATATAGCTGTCACCCGGCGCTCTGGGCCTATTTTGATCTCCGCATTTTTTTGACGACCGCGCCGGAAACACAGCGGAACAGGATCCTCAACCGTTCGCCTTCGGATGCGGCTGCCTTTGAGACCCGATGGATCCCGTTGGAGGAACGGTATTTTTCCGCATATCTCATTGCGGAGCGGTGTCAGATGCAATTTGAGACATAATGGGGGCTCCCGGAGAGCGCCGTGTTTTCCGGGAGGCCGTTGTTTTGAGAATTATGAAAAATCACGAATTTTTCGAAAACCTATACAATTTTTCAGCAAAAATCATGTGCAAATCGTCAAACAGGGCTTGAATTATTTCGGAAAAAAGATTATATTAAAGAGTATAAAGTGTAAACGCAAAAGGAACAGCATATCGTAAAAGGCATGATAAAGACATAGGGCCGGCCTGTATAGGACGCCCAAAGGAGGAAACTGCGATGTCCAGCAGAATGTTTCAGAGTGTGATAATGCAGATGAAGGAGGCCAGTGACCGGGTGTTGGGCGTCATTGACGGCGAAGGCAATGTGATCGCGGCCAGTGAGCCGTTGGCGCAGGGGGAAAAGCTGGAGGAGGCGGCCCACCGGCTCAACAGCGCCAGCGAACAGGTGACCGTTGCGGAGGGGAAAACGCTGAAGGCGCTTCAGAGTTGGAGCGCCCGGTTTGAATATGCAGTCTTTGTAGAAGGCATGGACGATCTGGCCAGAAGCCTCTGCCTGATGGCCTGTGTGGCACTCAATGGCGCTAAGCAGAGTTATGAGGAAAAGCATGACAAGGGCACCTTCGTCAAAAATATCATTACAGATAACATTCTCCCGGGAGATATTTATATCCATGCGAAGGAACTGCATTTTGTGACCGATGTGCCGAGAGCGGTTTTCCTGATCCGCCAGGTGGGAAAAGTAGATGTCGCGGCCATGGATATTCTGCAAAATATGTTTGTGGAAAAGCAGCAGGATTATGTGCTGTCCATCAATGAAACGGATATTGTCCTGGTGAAGCAGGTGCAGCCTGGCTGTGATGGAAAGGAACTGGTAAAGATTGCTCAGAGCATTGAGGAGACACTGAACTCTGAAATCTTTGTCAAGACGGTCATCGGCATCGGCACTATCGCCAACCATATCCGGGAACTGGCAGACTCCTTTAAGGAAGCTCAGACCGCTATCGAAGTGGGAAAGGTTTTCGATACGGAAAAGAGCATCATCAACTATGAAAATCTGGGTCTGGGCCGACTGATCTATCAACTGCCTACAACCCTCTGCGAGATTTTCCTGTCGGAGGTCTTTAAAAAGAATTCCATTGACTCGCTGGATCAGGAAACGCTGTTCACCATCAACAAGTTCTTTGAGAACAATCTTAATGTGTCGGAGACCTCCAGAAAACTCTTTGTTCACCGGAATACGCTGGTCTACCGGCTGGAGAAAATTAAAAAGATCACAGGTCTGGATTTGAGGGAATTCGATCACGCGATCATCTTCAAAGTAGCCTTGATGGTCAAAAAATATCTCGATTCCAGAGAAAATTATGTGCGCTGAGGAAAGCGCGCCGGAGGAACGCAATGTCAAATAAGAATCGCAGGATACTGGTTTCCGTTGTGGCGGGAGCACTGGCGCTGCTGCTGATCATCCCCATTGTGGCGGAAATCGTGATTGGCCTGACCAGCGTGTAAGGAGTCAGGCATGGAAAATAAGATAAGACGATATGTGACGGCTGCGGTCTGTCTCCTGATGGGGGCAGCCGTGGGCGTTGTGCTGACCACTGCCGCTTATTTCCGCAGTTCGTCCACAGGCAGTATTTCCCTGGAGGAAGAAGAAATTCAGCAGGGTGCTGAAAAATACAAGGAGATCATGGAGTTGGTGGATCACTACTTCATCGGCGAGGAGATCGACATGACCCAGGTAGGAGATTACATGGCGGAAGGCATCGTGGCAGGACTGGGTGACCGGTGGAGTTATTATGTCAGCGCTGAGGATTACCAGAGTTATGTGGAAAATATTGAAAATGCTTATGTAGGCGTCGGCATTACGATCACGGCCAGCACGGACGAGGACGGAGCGCTGCAGGGCTATGAGGTGACAGAAGTGACCCATGGCGGACCGGCTCAGGCGGCCGGCGTCCTGGCGGGAGATATTCTGATCGCTGTTGACGGGACAAGCGTATTGGACATTACGCTGACAGAAACCAAAAATATGGTGCGCGGTCAGGAGGGCACAGAGGTGACGCTGACGTTTCGCCGGGACGGCGAAACACGGGATATTTCCATTGTGCGCCAATCTTTTACGCTGACGCCGGCGGAGGGAACGCTGCTGGAGGAAAAGGTGGCGTATATACAGATAGAGAACTTTGACGCCGGCTGTGCCGAGACGGTGATTAGCCTGGTGGAGGAACTGACAGAGCAGGGGGCGGAAGCGCTGCTTTTTGATGTGCGTTATAATGGCGGCGGCCTGAAGTCGGAACTGACCGAACTTCTGGATTACCTGCTGCCGGAGGGGACGGTGTTCCACACGGTGGACTACGCCGGGGAAGAAGAGATCGTTACCTCAGATGCCGACTGTGTGGAGATGCCGATGGCAGTGCTTTGCAACGGCGAGAGTTACAGTGCTGCGGAGTATTTCGCCTGTGCGATCCAGGAATACGGCGTGGGCAGCGTGGTAGGCGAGCAGACTTGCGGCAAGGGCTATTATCAGGTAGGACTTCAGCTGAGCGACGGATCCTGTCTGAATCTCTCCATTGGAAAATACTATACCCCCAGCGGAAAAAGCCTGATCGATGCGGGTGTAACGCCGGATATCCAGGTGGAACTGGATGAGGAATTGGCACGCCAGTTGTATCAGGGGAAGCTGGAACCGGAAGCGGACCCCCAGCTGCAAGCGGCGCTGAACAATCTGCTGCAATAATTTGATGTCTGTCCGGCCATGAGCCGGTAGAAGAAAGGTGAGATCATGGCAAAAGAATACAAACTGACCCCGGAACGCTATCAGGAACTTCAGGAAGAACTGACGTATCTGAAGACCGACAGAGACAAGGAAGTTACAGAAATGATCAAGGTTGCCAGAGGATACGGCGACCTGTCGGAAAACAGTGAATATGACGATGCGAAAAACGAGCAGGCCAAACTCTATGCCCGCATTTCCGAGGTGGAGGAAATTTTGGCCAACGCTGTGGTGATTGACGCGGAGACCGGCGGCACAGACCATATCGGCCTTGGTTGCACTTTTACGGTGAAGGACGTTGAAATGAACGAGGAAATGACCTATGAACTGGTTGGCTCTCAGGAAGCGGACCCCGTCAAGGGTCGGGTTTCTGACGACGCACCCTTTGGCCGTGCGCTGGTCGGCGCGAAGGTGGGCGACGTGGTAAAGGTGGAAGCGCCTGTGGGTGAAATTGCCTATGAGGTCATCAACATTACACGCTGAATGGAGGAGCTTTCTTGGCTGACAACAGAACGGAAAATCCGGGGGAACTGCTGAAAATCCGCCGGGAAAAGTTGGCGGCCCTGCAGGAAGCGGGGCAGAATCCCTTTGAAATCACAAAATTTGACAAACAAAATAATACAGCTGAGGTCGTGGCGCACTTTGAAACCATGAAAGGCCAAACGGTAAAAATGGCTGGGCGGCTCATGTCCAAGCGGGTCATGGGGAAGGTCACTTTCTGCGATCTTCAGGATCGGGAGGGCCGGATTCAGATTTACATCCGCCGGGATCTGGTGGGCGAGGAACCTTATAAAATCATAAAAAAGTATGACATTGGCGATATCGTCGGTATTGTGGGCGAGGTGTTCCGGACAGAGCGGGGAGAGATCTCGGTTCGCGCCAGCGAGGTGACGCTGCTGAGCAAATCCCTGCTGCCCCTGCCAGAGAAATTCCATGGTCTGACAAATCTGGAACTGCGCTACCGCCAGCGGTATGTCGACCTGATCATGAACCCGGAGGTTTGTAAGACATTTGAACTGCGCTCAAAATTCATTCAGTATATGCGCCGGTTCCTGGATGACCGGGGCTATATTGAGGTAGAAACGCCTGTGCTGGGGACGCTGGTGGGCGGCGCTGCAGCCCGTCCCTTTACCACCCATCATAATACGCTGGATATTGAAATGTATCTTCGGATCGCAACGGAATTGCCGCTGAAGCGGTTGATCGTGGGCGGCATGGAGAAGGTCTATGAAATCGGACGCTGTTTCCGCAACGAGGGCATGGACCCGAAGCACAACCCGGAGTATACCAGTATTGAACTGTATGAAGCCTATACGGATTTTTATGGCATGATGGAGATTGCCGAAGGTATGATTTCCGGCGCGGCAAGGGATATTTTGGGCGCTTATCAGCTCAGCTGGATGGGTGAGAAGATCGACCTGACACCCGGCTGGCGGAAAATGACCATGGTCGAAGCCGTCAGAGAATATGTGGGGATCGACTTTGACGCAATTTCGGATGACGCTGAGGCCGTTGAGGCGGCAAAGTCGAAGGGCGTGGAACTGGCGGAGACGGCGGATCCCACCTGGGGCAATGCGCTATATCAGTGCTTTGATCAGAAGGTGGAGGAACATCTCGTTCAGCCTACCTTTATCACCATGTATCCGGTAGAGGTGTCGCCGCTGACCAAGCGCAGCCCAGCGGATCCCCGGCTGACAGAACGATTTGAACTGTTTATCTGTCGCAGCGAAATGGGCAATGCTTATTCCGAACTCAATGACCCCATTGACCAGAGACAGCGCTTTGAAAAACAGGTAGAACTTCGGGAGCGGGGCGATGACGAGACAGAAATGCTGGACGAGGACTTCCTGACGGCCTTGGAGTACGGCCTGCCGCCCACCGGAGGCATGGGAATCGGTGTGGATCGCTGCGTAATGATGCTGACGGACAGCAGTTCCATTCGAGATGTGATCCTGTTCCCGACAATGAAACCTTTGAATTGAGGAAACAGGATTTCAGATCGAGAGAAGCAGACTTTTCGCTTTGCGGCGGATGCTCTGCTTTTTGCGCCGAGGAATCGGCGAAATAGCATTCCGGGAGGACAGGTATGGCAATCATTATGGACGGGAAGGGCCTTGCGGCCAGGTGTAAAGAAGAGATCCGGCAGCAGGTGGAAAAGCTGACTGCACAGGGACGCCGGCCCGGTATGGCGGTGATCCTGGTGGGGGACAATCCTGCTTCGCAGGTCTATGTCCGAAACAAAGAAAAGGACTGTCAGGAGTGCGGTATATATAGCGCGATGTACCATCTGCCGGGAGAAACGCCGGAGAAAGAACTGCTGGAACTGCTTGCGGCGCTGAATCAGGATGAGTCGATTCACGGAATCCTGGTGCAGCTGCCGCTGCCGAAGCAGATTAACCCCCAGCGGGTGATCGAGGCCATCGACCCAATCAAGGATGTGGACGCCTTTCATCCGGCCAATGTGGGCTATCTGACCACTGGAACACCGCGGTTTGCGCCCTGTACACCGGCAGGCATTGTTCGGCTCATGGAAGAATACGGCATCGACCCTGCGGGTAAGCACTGCGTGGTAGTGGGCCGCAGCAATATCGTGGGAAAGCCCATGGCGCTGCTCCTGCTCCAAAAGAATGGAACAGTCACGATTTGTCATTCCGGTACGGCGGATCTGAAAGTTCACACCCTCCGCGCGGATATTCTGGTATCTGCTGTGGGAAAGCCCGGTTTCCTGACTGCGGATATGGTCAAGGAGGGCGCGGTGGTTATTGACGTGGCGATGAACCGGAATGAAGCAGGGAAACTATGCGGCGATGCGGATTATGAAACTGTGAAGCCAAAGGCCGGTTATATCACACCGGTGCCCGGCGGTGTTGGCCCTATGACCCGGGTCATGCTGCTCCAAAATACACTGACGGCATATCGACTGCAAAATGAGGGGAAATCGGTATGAGAAGGAGATTTGCCAGGAGACACGCGGCTTTCAGACGCCTGCTGACGCTTGTACTGGCGTTTTCGCTGGGGCTTGGTGGGGTAATGCCCACAGCTTACGGAGCGGAGACGGCGGAAAAAAAGAAGGTGACCGAGGTCGTCTACATCCCGGTGGATGATCGCCCCTTTCACGATGAGCGGATGCAGCTGATGGCGAAATCCCTTGGGATCCGGCTGATCATGCCGCCCAGCGATTTGTATGCTACCAAGCTGGATGGACAGGCTACCGGCAGCAGCCAATACGGAAACAGGAGTGCGCTGATCATCTGGCTTAAAGCACAGGCGGCGCAGCATGATATATTTGTCATTTCGCTGGATCAGCTGCTTTCCGGCGGACTGATGAATTCCCGCTGCATGGAGGAAATGGAGAGCGTCTATGTTCCCGGCAGCGGCCATATGACAGAGTATGACGTGATCGACTATCTGGCAGAACTGAGTCAGGAGAAGGAACTCTACATTATTGACTCTGTGTTGCGGCTGGCATGTGCCTGCGACTATCGCGGATATACGATCCAAAACTACTGGTATACAAGAGCTTTTGGCATGCTGCCCAGATTTGTGTTGGGCGGCGATGCGCTTACAGTAGATAATATCATCCGTTATTATCAGAGCAACAGTACCCTTGGCCCTGCCTATGCGGAACTGATCGATAAATATGTGGCGATCCGGGAGCGGAAACTCCGGATTTCAGACTATGCGGTGAGAGCGCTGGCAAACCGGGAGAATGTTTGTTATCTGCTGGGCGTGGACGATTCCTCCAGTGGAAATAACATTCAGAGCAATGAGATTTCTTATTTTGAACAGCTTTTGGGAGAAAATGATTTGATTTTCTCTGCTGTGGACGGCCTTGGTCAGGCGGCTCTGGCGAAAATTTACCGGAATCGTCATCCCATGGGAACATTTCTGGTGTCGGTGGATTACTATGGCAGCGATCCGGAGAATATCGGAGAGTACAACTTCCTTTCTACAGAGACGATGCTGCGGCAGGAAATCGCCTATTACGGCGGCACGATCGTTACGGGCCGGCCGGAAGTTTCTGTGCTGGTCGTTTCCGCGCCGGAGGATGCCACTGAGCGCAGCAACGTGTTTTTGAACGCGATCGATCGCATCAATCGAAACGAAGCAGATCAGATCCCGACAATCCTGATTGATTTGTCGGAAAACGATCAGGCGGAGTTTCATCAAATGCTGTGCAGCAGTGTACATTTGGGGACCTTGCTCGCCTATAGTGGCTATTATGAAAGACCGGTGCAGGCGACAATGGCGCTCAGCCAGGGATTGGCGCGGTATCGTTCCCTGTGGGTGGGAACATCTGTACAGGAGAATATCAGCCACTTGAATAATCTGCTGGGCGCTTATGTCAAGGAAGTCTACCAAACCGGAGACGTTCGCAAAGAAATTTCCGAATATTGGACAGAAAAGAAGCTGGATTCCAGCAATTTCGGCGCACTTTGGTCCGGCAGCCAGAGGATGCTGGAACGGGATCTGACGATCAAACTTCAGGGCGCGACAACGGCGCTGATGGAGAATTTTGCGGCGTCCAATGTGATTTTGTCCATGCCCGGCTATCAGACAGGTGCGATTACCCAGGCAAAGCTGGGGAACTGTTCCTACCCCTGGCTCCGTGGATTCGAGATCGACTGCGAGACCGACTGTGGCTATCAGAATACGCCCTATGAATATGAATATATCGGCGCCTATCTCAGCGGTAAAGAGGACGGTACCTTTGACCCGGAGGGATGCCTGACCAGAAATCAGGCGGCAAAAATGCTGATCGGCGCCAGCGGCGAGCCGTTGGTAAAGGGCCAGGTCAATCCCTTCGTCGATGTGCCGGACTGGGCGGAGGACTATGTGCTGACTGCTTACTACCGAAGCTATATCAAGGGCTATGGGGACGACCGCTTTCAGGGGGACCGGACCATGACTCGGGCCGAGTTTGCCGCGCTGTTGGCGCAGTATGTGGAGCAGAATGAGATGGAACTGGAAACAGTTCAGGAAGCGAATTTTGCGGATCTTCCGCGGGATTCCGAGGCATGGTATACGGGAAACCTCTATTTGCTGGCAGACGCAGGACTGCTTACAAGGAACAGCGGCTTTATCTATCCGGAGGATCCGGTCACCAGAGCAGAAGCTGCTTCTATACTCTGCGAACTGTTTCAGCGGTTGGAGGATATGCCCGGCTGGCTCCAGAGCGGCCCGCGCTTCTCAGATGTATTGCCTGGGGACTGGGCCTACAGCGCTATTCAGGAGGCCAGTGTTTCCCGATTTGTTCAGAAGGAATAAAATCCATTTTGCACAGCTATGCGGAACCCTGCGTTTCCGCCGGGAATGTCCGCAACTTCTCTTTTTTCGTCAGAATGAAAAACGCCCTTCCGGGAAAAATTCTAACAGGAATTTTCCGGGAGGGTTTTTCAATGTTGGGGAAGGTCGAAATCTGCGGAGTCAACACGTCAAAATTAAAGGTTTTGAAAAACGAGGAAATGATGGCGCTGATGGAGCGCTCTAAAAAAGGAGATCGGGAAGCGAGAAACGCGCTGGTGGAGGGAAATCTTCGATTGGTGCTCAGTGTCATTCAGCGGTTTTCCGGCAGTGGAGAGAATCCGGACGATCTGTTTCAGGTGGGCTGTATCGGACTGCTGAAGGCTATAGAGAATTTTGACCCTACGCTGGGCGTGCGGTTCAGTACCTACGGGGTACCGATGATCTCTGGCGAGATCCGCCGTTATTTGCGGGACAACAGCGCCATTCGGGTCAGCCGGAGTCTGCGGGATACAGCCTATCGGGTGCTGCAGGCCAGGGAGATGATGATGAAGGAAAATCAAAAGGAACCGACCATGGAAGAAATTGCAAAACAGCTGGAGCTGCCGGTGGAGGAAGTCAATTTTGCCATGGACGCCATCGCCTCGCCGGTGAGTCTCTATGACCCGGTTTATGCAGACGGCGGTGAGCCGCTGACGGTGATGGATCAGATTCGGGATACCAAAAATACAGACGAGCGGTGGATCGAACACATCGCTTTGCGAGAAGCAATGAAGGAACTGAACGACCGGGAAAAGCGCATTCTGGCCCTTCGGTTCTATGATGGCCGAACTCAGATGGAGGTGGCTCAGGAGGTGGGAATCTCCCAGGCTCAGGTGTCAAGACTGGAAAAAGGGGCCATTTCTCAGATCCGAAAAGCAATTTCCATCCAATAGCAGCCGAAAAAATGTGGGACAAGCCGGAAATAGGATTTTTGCCCCCTTTGGCGCATAGAATTGCGACAGGAGGGGAGAACCATGGTAGTGAGAATGTCGGAACTCAAATGCCGGGAGGTCATCAATATCTGTGATGGCTGTCGAATCGGTTATGTGTCGGATTTGGAACTGGATTGCACTGGAGGAAACGTGATTGCACTGATTGTGCCGGGACGGGCGAAATTTTTTGGACTTCTGGGCCGGGAGGACGATTATGTGATTCCCTGGGGATGTATCCGCCGCATGGGAGAGGACATTATTCTGGTGGAGGTGGAACTGGGAAAAATCAGAGTGCCCTGCAAAAAGCGTAAAATCTTTTGATCCGGAAAAAAGAAAAATACAGAAATTTAGCTTGCATTCTACAAACCCATATAGTATAATTTAAAGGCTCTGCAAAAAGCAGAGTACCACTCACACCCAGGGATTTTTGCCATAGTGCCAAAATGGTTTGGCAAAAAGATGATAGGGGTGGCGGTTATAACTTAAAGGAGGAATTACCCTATGGCAGTCGTATCTATGAAGCAGCTGCTGGAGGCCGGCGTTCACTTCGGCCACCAGACCAGACGTTGGAATCCTAAAATGGCTTCCTACATCTACACTGAGAGAAATGGAATTTATATCATTGATCTCCAAAAGACCGTAAAGAAGCTGGAGGAAGCTTACAACTTCGTCCGCGATCTGGCGGCAAACGGCGAGTCCCTGCTCTTCGTCGGCACCAAAAAGCAGGCCCAGGAGGCAATCAAGGAAGAAGCCGAGCGTGTCGGTATGTTCTATGTCAACGCCCG
>CAZGOQ010000030.1:0-11201 GCA_964527315.1 uncultured Oscillospiraceae bacterium
GATCAAGAATATGGTGTTTGATCTGGATGTGCCCACCATCGGTGCAATGCCCGGCCCCGGCTTCCACTGGGATTCCGCCTTCCTGTGCGATGTAACCATCGTGACGGAAGACACCAAGATCGAGGTTCCCCATGCGCAGGGCGGCCTGGTTCCCGGCGACGGCATGGGCCTGATGGCGCAGCACTTTCTTGGCACCAAGCGCGGCAACTATTACATGATGACCTCCCGTCAGATTACCGCGCAGCAGATGCTGGATGCCGGTATGGTTTCCGAAGTTGTTAAGAAGGGCAAGGCTGTCGAGCGTGCTTGGGAGATTGCCCGGATGTGGAAGCGCATGAGTTATGAGAACCGCTGCATCATGGCCAACTTGGCAAAGCGGCCTCTGAAGAAGCTGCTGGTCGAGGATCTGAAACTGCATACTGTTTCCGAGCAGTACGGCTCCCTCCTCCGTGTTGCCGATGGTACGCTGGGTGACGAGAACTCCGCACAGCAGGACGAGAAGTACATCTCCCGCGTCAACGACTATCGTTACGCTACCAAGGACATGGAAGCTCCTCAGACCTTCGAGTCCTGGGATAAGATGGCTTCCAACGCCGCCAACTGGTTCAAGAAGGTGGAGCGCGGGGAGATCCCCAACCCCTATGAGTTCGAGCACAGCAACGAACCCGACTGGTACAACGCGTTCTAAGTTTTCCTTTTATGCAAAAATCCCGGTGCATTCGCACCGGGATTTTCCAGTATGTCAAAAACTGGGCGGCTTTTGGGCAGTCTAAAACCGGGTGAATCAATTCGCCCGGTTTATGTTTATCCAAATGGATTGATTTGACTATTGGGATTCAGTTGCTGCTGTTGCTGCTGTTGCTGCTGTTCTGATTCGGTTTCCTCCTCTGTAGAGGTTGTGGACTGCATCTCATCAAAGGTAATCTGCAATTCCATCGTCTCGGAGGACTCCGTCCGATAGATTTTGATGGTCGCAGTATCGCCAGGCTGATATTTCTTCAGCTTGACCTTCATATCCGTGATTGACTCGGTCGATTCGCCGTCGATTTCCAGAATCATATCGCCCTTTTGCAGCCCTGCTTTTTCCGCCGCACTGCCCTCTCCTACCATCAAAATATAGGGGCCAATCGGAAGATTGTAATACTGCATGAAACTGTTCATGTCCTGACAGGAAATTCCCATGGAGACACGGCCTTTTACATATCCGTACTGCAGCAGGTCGTCGACAATATCCATGGCATCGTTTATGGGAATGCAAAACCCAATTCCTTCCACTGTCGCAGCGCTGGAACTGGAGGAGGGCTTCGCCGTGGTAATGCCCATAACATTTCCGTTCATGTCAAAAATTGGCCCGCCGGAGTTACCGCTGTTGATGGCGCAGTCCGTCTGAAACATATTGATGGAACTGCCGGTACTCTCCGTGATCTCTCGGTTCAGTGCGGAAACATAGCCTACGGTCAGGGTATTGGTCAACTCGCCCAGCGGATTGCCAATGGCACAGACCTGTTCCCCCACCTGAATGCTGTCGCTGTCGCCCACGGAAACCGTTGGAAAGTCCGTTCCCTCAATTTTAATCAGGGCCACGTCATTTTCTGAATCCGCACCAATGACCGTGGCGTCATATTCCTCTCCATCGGTTGTCAGGACCGTCAGAGTTTCTGCTCCGGAGACTACATGGTTGTTGGTCAGAATGTAGCCGTCCTTCGTCAAAATCATGCCGCTGCCGGAGGATGCAGTCTGAGAGATCTGTCCAAAGTAATTGGTTGTCGTCGACTCATTGGAAATTGCCACCACCGCATTGACATAATGCTCATAGACATCCTGGGGAGTCATAGTTGTCTCCGTGGAGTTGGTTGTCACATCAATAACCGTGGTATTGATGGCGCTGTTTTCAGTTGTGGACGCGGGCGTTTCCTCCAGCACCTCACTGTTCTCTGTTTCCGTCGGCTCATTTGTCTCATTTGTCTCATTGAAATGGTAATAATACGAAACACCGCTTGCGGTGCCGCCTACCAACAGACAGGCTATCAAAACCGCCGCAATGATTTTTCCAGTGTGCTTTTTCTTTTTCTCCGGCGACGTTGGGTTAACACTGTAGTCCATCATGGGATTTCTGGGCGGTACGTTGGAATTTCCATACGCGCCATAGCCCTGATTGGCGGCTCCGTAGTTCTGACCATAGGGATTCCGGTCACGATAATCGCTCTGGCTTCCATCGTTCGGCCCGTTGTAGCCAGCCCCATAACCGGTCTGATTGCCCGTTCCGTTCTGGGGCGCATTCCCCTGACCATAGCCGTTTCTGCCAGAATACGTATTCTGGGGATCTCCGGAGAAGTGATAATAGCCGGATGCGTCCTGTCTCCACACAGAGCCGTTCTGCGTCTGATCCGGCTGCTGCGGCTGCTGCGGCTCCTGCGGCTCCTGCGGGGTCTGCGGGGTCTGTGACGTTTGCTGGACATCCTGCCCCGGTGGAGTTTGAGGTCCCTGGGAAGGCCGATAATAGTCGTTTTCAAATTCGTTGCTCATATAGTACCGCTCCTTTTGCTTTTCTCTGTACTTCATGATAATTTCAAATTATGTCCAAAATATTTCCATAGTCGAAACGTTATTTGAACAAAATTTGAAAAATTATAGCGATGAGTCGCAATGCATTCCACATTCGGTTTTCACCGGATCCGATTGCCTTTTATCGCTTCTCCAGCGCCTCCGCAACAGGGGCGATGGCGTCCACTCTGGCATTCTCCAACAGTCCCTCATCCATGGCCTGCGCCAACAGCGGATCAATCGGCAGCTTCCCCAAAACAGGAAGCCCCAACTCCTTCGCCACCTGATCAATGCAACTCTTGCCAAAAACCTTAATTTTTTTGCCGCAATCGGGGCAGGAAAGATAGCTGTAGTTTTCCACCAGTCCCAGTACAGGAACATTCATCATTTCCGCCATTTTCACCGCCTTGGTCACGATCATGCTGACAAGATTCTGAGGCGAGGTCACAACAAGGATCCCATCCAATGGAAGGCTCTGGAACACTGTCAGGGGCACGTCTCCGGTTCCGGGAGGCATATCCACAAAGAGGAAGTCCACATCCTTCCAGACCACATCTGACCAAAACTGCTTGATCACGCCGCCCAAAACCGGGCCGCGCCAGATTACCGGGTCTGTCTCATTTTCCAGCAGCAGATTGATGCTCATAACGTCAATGCCGCTTTGGCTGCGAATGGGGAACAGACCCTCTTCGCAGCCAGTGGGCTGGCCGTGAATATTCAGCGCTTTTGGAATGGAGGGACCAGTGATGTCCGCATCCAGTACCGCCGTATGATATCCCCGGCGGTTCAGTTCCACTGCCAGCATGGATGTAACGGTGGATTTTCCCACGCCGCCCTTGCCGCTGACAATACCAATGATTTTTTTTACGTTTGAAAGCGGGTTGGCCTGGGCCAACAGGCTCTCCTGCTGACGGCTATCACAGTTTTCGCCGCAGGCGGAGCAATTCCCGCCGCAATTTTCACTCATGCTCGATCGTCCTTTCTTTCTTTACTCTTTCCATATTATAACCGATTTATCCTAAAATTCCTAGCGGCCAATCTCTGCGGGAAATTCATGCCGTATCGTTCTGGAAAAACGCCTTGACAAAGGAAAATACCTCCCGCAGCGTGTAATTGACCCGCAGGAACCACTGGTCCGTACGTCCAGATACGGGACAGGTGTCAATGTCCAGGCTGTCCGCTATGTATTTTGCCCGTCGCTGATGAAATTCGCTGGTAATCAATGTGACAGGCTGTGCAGTTCCACCGTTTCCTTCGATGATCTCCCAGCTGTTCTGAAGGTTTTCCCGGGTAGTGCTGCTCTCCGGCTCCATGATCAGCCGGGAAGCGTCCGCTCCCAGAGAAAGCAGTGTATTATACATACACTGGGCTTCGCTCATAGGTTCGTCGCTGCCCTGTCCGCCGGACAAAATCACCATTGCGCCGGGGTTTCTCTCTAAAAAGTCCATGGTGGCATTCAGCCGACTGCGCAGGACCCGGGATGGCGCACCATTTGCATGAACCCCCGCGCCCAGCACGATTGCATAATCCGATTTCTTTGCCTGCTTCCAGTCAGACTGTCCGCTGGTAGTGATTAAATTCATTGCTGCCATCAGCACCACAACTCCTGCCGCCGCCAAAACAGTCAAAATATAAACTGCCGTCTGTCTCCCTTTGGATGGCTTTTGCAATAACAGCCCGGTGAGCATTATGGCCGCTCCCAGCATCAGGAGCACCAGCCCTGTCATCGCTACATGGAGGGGCAGCAAAAGCATCACCACACCTGCCGCCAAAACAACGGCGCCGCATATCAATCGTTTTTTCATAACGTCTCCAAATCTCCGGAAAGCTGTTCCCATTGGGCATACATAATCTCCAGTTCACGCTGAACTGCGGACTGCTGTTCCATCCACTCCTGAAGCTTCTGATAATCCGACGACGCTTTCTGGATCTCTGATTCCAGCGTTTTGAGCAGCGCTTCCTGTTTTTCGATGTCCCGCTCCAGCTGTGCGAGCTGTTTTCCCAGCTGCTTCTGGTTTTTCTTCTGGGGCTTTTCCTGCTGTTTTTCCTTTTTCTTTGCACGCTTTACAGAGGCAATCTGCGCCTGATTGGCCTTCATTGCCCGATATTGCTGATAATTGCCCTGAAAATCCGATATTTTTCCGTTTTCCAGTTCCCAGATCCGAGTGGCGAACTGGTCGATAAAATACCGATCATGGGATACAAAAAGCAACGTACCTGAAAATTCCGCCACAGCGTTTTCGATCCATTCCCGGGACGTGATATCCAAATGGTTGGTCGGCTCGTCCAGAATCAGGAGATTGATCTCCTCATCCATCAGCATACAGAGTCTCAGGCGGCTCTGCTCTCCGCCTGACAGAGCGGAAACCGGCTTAAATACATCCTCTCCGCTGAACAGAAATGCGCCCAGACGATTTCTGGCGGTCTGTGTGGAATAATTTTTTTCATAAATCACCGTATCCAGCACAGAGCGTTCCGGATGAGCAAAGTGAATGATCTGAGGCAGATAGGCCATTTTGACCGACGGACCGAATTGGATCCTGCCGCCAGTAGGGATCTCCTCCCGCATCAACAGCTTTAAGAATGTGGACTTTCCGGTTCCATTGTCTCCCAGCAGCGCGATCCGGTCGCCTCCCTGCACCAACATATCCACGCCGGAGAAAAGGGTTCGGTCTCCATAGGCCATGGAAAGGTCACGGAGCACCATGACCTCATCTCCGTGAAACTCTCTCTGCGCAAAGCCCGCGCGCATGGTTTTTTCTTTGACGGGTCGCTCTGTTTTCTGAATGCGGTCAATGCGGCTCTGAATGCTCATGGCCCGGCGGTACAGGCTGCGGTTATTGATGCCCCAGCCCTTCATCCGTTCCATGGTATAACTCAGCTGGGCCACCTTTGCCTGTTCCTGCTCATACTGCTTGAGTTGAAGCTGATAACGGGCCTCCTTTTCCTCCATGTAAAAAGAGTAATTGCCGCTGTAATTCTCGGCCTTGCCGCCCCGCAGTTCAATGATCCGCTCTACCACCTGATCGAGAAAATACCGGTCATGAGAAATGGTCAAAACCGTTCCCTTGAACTTCAGCAGATATTCCTCCAACCATTCCACGCTTTTCATGTCCAGATGGTTGGTAGGCTCATCCAGCAGGAGAATGTCTGTTTCCTCCAGTAGCAGCCGGGCCAGATTGACCCTGGTTTTTTCGCCGCCGGACAGCATGGAAAACGCCTGCTGCCGCATTTCTCCGGAGATAGCCAACCCATTACAAATCTTATCCACACTGACGTCCATCTTATAGCCGCCGCCGGTCTCATATTGATTTGCCAGCCGGTCATACTCTCTCAGAACCGCCTCTGTGGCGTTTCCCGCCATTTCCGTTTCCAACTGCTCCATCCGCTTTCGAAGCCGGTGAAGCGACTGAAAGGCGCAGTGGAGCACATCCTCTACCGCAAAATCCGGCGGGTATTGAGGAATCTGGGAGATTAGACCAATTTTCTTTCCCGGCGCAATCTCTACCGATCCCTCATCATAACCGATCTCCTCCGTTAAAATGCGAAATATTGTGGTCTTTCCTGCGCCGTTTTTACCCAGAAGCCCCACATGTTCACCCTGCTGTACTTCAAAACTCAATCCGTCCAGCAGATTTTTTCCCACCTCAAAGGACTTGATCAGATCCTTTACAAAAATATCTACCATTGCGTATCCTCTGTGAAATAGGCTGCCCCAAAAGTCCCTTTGGGGCAGCCCAGCCTGTTTTCCTTAACCTCTGGAATAGTTCGGCGCTTCCTTGGTAATCGTAATGTCATGGGGATGACTTTCAACCAGACCGGCGCTGGTGATGCGGATAAACTGCCCCTTTGCCTGAAGGTCGCCAATGGTCGGACAGCCGCAATAGCCCATGCCTGCCCGAACGCCGCCCAGCATCTGATAGATTGTATCGGAAACGCTTCCCTTATAGGGCACGCGGCCCTCCACGCCCTCCGGCACCAGCTTGGAATTCCCCTCCTGGAAATAGCGGTCCTTGGAGCCTTGGGCCATGGCTGCCAGAGAACCCATGCCGCGGTATACCTTAAACTGACGGCCCTGATAAATCTCTGTCTCTCCGGGACTTTCCTCGCAGCCCGCCAGCATGGAACCCATCATGACGGTAGATGCGCCTGCTGCCAGCGCTTTGACCACATCGCCGGAATATTTAATGCCGCCGTCGGCAATGATCGGCACCCCATAAGGCTTCGCAGCGCAGGCCGCGTCGTAAATTGCAGTAATCTGCGGCACGCCAATGCCCGCCACCACACGAGTGGTGCAGATGGAGCCGGGACCGATGCCGACCTTGACGCAGTCCGCACCGGCTTCAATCAGGGCCTTAGTGCCCTCATAAGTCGCCACATTTCCGGCGATCAGCTGTGCTTTCGGGAACCGGGCTTTAATTTTTTTGACGCACTCCAAAATGTTTCTGGAATGCCCATGGGCGCTGTCCAGCGCCAACACGTCCACGCCGGCATTCAGCAGGCCCTCTGCCCGCTCAACCACATCCTCCGTCACGCCGATGGCCGCGCCGCAGAGCAGACGGCCGGAATCATCTCTGGCGGAGTTTGGGTATTTCTCCGCCTTTTCAATGTCTTTAATCGTGATCAGGCCCTTGAGCCGGAAATCCTTATCCACAATGGGCAGTTTTTCGATCTTATTCTTCCGCAGGATCTCCTGGGCTTCCGCCAGAGTCACGCCCTCTCTGGCCGTGACCAGATGCTCATGGGTCATGACTTCGGAGATGGGACGGCTCAGTTCCGTCTCAAACTTCATATCCCGGTTGGTGATAATGCCCACCAGTTTCCGATCTCTCTCGCAGATCGGCACGCCGGAGATTCGGTATTTTGCCATCAGGTTGTCCGCATCCTGAAGCGTATTCTCCGGCGCAAGATAGAACGGATCCGTGATCACACCGTTTTCCGAGCGCTTGACCATATCCACCTGCTCAATCTGCCGCTCAATGGACATATTTTTATGAATAATGCCAATGCCGCCCTCTCTGGCCATGGCGATTGCCATTTTATACTCGGTCACGGTATCCATTGCAGAGGACAGCATTGGAATGTTCAGATGAATTTTTTTTGTCAGCTGCGTGCCCAATTCGATTTGACGCGGCACGACTTCACTGGCCGCAGGAATCAGCAGAACGTCGTCGAAAGTCAATCCTTCTTTATAAAACTTCTGTGCCGGATTATCATTTACCATCATGCAAACCTCTCCTTTGTATCAAAATACCGATTATTTGTTATAGTGTATTCTACTCATTTTTAGCGCTTTCGTCAAGGGCGTTTCCCGTCTGCTGCGCAAATTGTACCGCTGCTTCAAAACGGCGTTTCCCATCGGCGCCGCATCCGTCAATATAACAGGAATTCCCCAGCACGCCCCGAAAGATTTCCATGGTTTCCCCTGCCCGGCACTCCTGGGAATAGTTCAGCTGAAGCGCTGAAATGTATTTCCCCTCCAGTTCCTCCGGTGCAAACGCATCCAACAGCACGTCAGCATATTTGGTGTTGTTCATATGGCCGTTGACGTCCAGATCGGAATAGCGGACTGTACGATCATAAATCTTTTCCTTTTCCTTCACACTTGGAATCAGCCGCAGTTCCTTTTCTTTCACCGTCTCAGGAATGCCGGAATGAACAATCGACGCTATGTTTTTCGGCCGAAGCATTTTCCGGCTTTCCAGGTCTGCCACCACCCAGGCCGCCACCGCTTCGCCCACATACTCCTCTCCCACATACAAATCAGTATCCCGGTAGACAATCAGCCCACCGGCGCCCCGGTGCCAAGTGACCCCTGTCAGCGCTTCTCCCGCAAGGAGCGGACGGCTGAGCCGATACCACACCCGTGCCAGGATCCAGCAGGCATGATAATTGTCGACCAGATAATCCCGGCTCATATTCAAGACCTCCGCATGATCCGTCCCCAGTTCCTGAAGGATATCCAAAATTGCCGCAGGACGGCAATGGTTATAACAATCCACCATAGTTGTCCCAATTTCAAAGTTTTTCCGGTAGGTTTCGTTCATTTCTCGCGCCTCGCTTATTTTTTTACAGTAGAATTTTGGAGAAAAATCCTGTATACTGATTATACAAAAATTCCATTGGAGAATCAACTTGATTTTCCGGAAAGGCGGACTCCTATGGCCGAACAACTCTATACCATTCCCATTAACGAAGCCTTTGATGAAAAAGAGGGCTGTCCCCTCTGTCGACTCCGACAAAAACTGGAAGTTCAGAGCCTGGACTATATTATGGGCGCGGCCATGATGGAGCCGGATATCCGCATCGTTACCAATCAGCTGGGATTCTGCCACACCCATTTTCACAAAATGCTCCGCATGGGAAACCGGCTCAGCCTGGCTCTGATGCTGGAAAGTCATCTGGCCGCTGTGTCGGAGTTGATTCCCGATTCCTCCGACAAAAAGGCCGGAAAGCTGGGAAAAATCAAAAAATACGACGGTGACTCTCCCGCTGCGCCCCTTGCCCGGCAGGTGAAAAGCTGTTATGTCTGCCGCCGGGCGGCGGACTTTGAGGAAAAATACGTTTCCAACATCGTCTATATTTGGAAAAAAGACCAGGCCTTCCGCGAAAAGCTGAAGGCCCAGCCTTATTTCTGTTTGGAACACGCCGCCGCGCTGCTGGAACGGGGACAAAGGGAACTCAGCGAAGCCAATTATCTGACCTTCTCCAATGACATTTTGGCTCTGTGCCGCGCCCATTTGGACACACTGCGAACCGACATTACCAGCTTCTGCCGAAGCTTTGACCACGAAAACGCCGGAAAGCCCCTGACGGAAGCGCAGCGGTACGCCGTGGAGCATTCCGTGGCATTTCTATCAGGAGATTTTAAAGAATAACAGAAAGGGTCTGTGAAAAAAGTCCCATATCGCTGTCAAGCAATAACATCCCAAACTGATTGGAGTCTCGCTCCAATCAATTCAGGATGCTATGATACCCATTGTTTTTCTTAAAAAAGCGCCGAAATCGCTCACATACCAAGCAATCCGCTGTTTTTCAGTTGAAGCTGCAGCTTATCAGCAATCAGGGCGATGAATTCCGAATTGGTCGGCTTCCCTTTGGCGTTGGAAACGGTGTATCCGAAATATTTTTGCAGCGTTTCCAAGTCACCTCGATCCCAGGCAACCTCAATGGCATGGCGAATCGCCCGCTCTACCCGGGATGGCGTTGTTCCGAACACCTGTGCCACTTCCGGATAAAGCACCTTTGTAATTGCATTGATGACTTCCATATTTCCAACCGCAATGATAATCGCCTGACGAAGATATTGATACCCCTTGATATGTGCCGGAACGCCAATCTCATGGATCACATTGGTCACCAGGGTTTCAATGGCAGTCTGGCGCTGCAGGGCCGTGTAGTTCCGTCCGCTGGGCGCTGTATGCCGCAGCATATGCAGATTCTCAATCACGGTATCCATGGAGCAGGGCTTAACCATATAATAGCTGATGCCGAAGCTACCAAGCTGCTGGGACAAATAATCGCTGGAAAAGCTGGTGATCACCATGACCACCGGCTCTTTATTGTCATTTCTGAGCCGTTTGAGAACACTCAGGCCATCTAATGTTGTCAGCACAGGGTCCATCAGCAGGATGTCCGCATTCTGACTTTCTACCAGTCTGACGGCTTCTTCTCCATCCCCAGTCACGCCAATGACCTCATAGCCGCCGGTCTCCTCAACTGACTCTTTCAGAGATTCCGCAAAAGATTCGTTGCCGTCCGCAATCACGACACGCAACACTTTATCCATAAAAATATCCTCCCCGGCCACCCCTTCCCAGGATGGCACCCATATTTTTCGTAAGCTTACGTCAATAATTTACCATAAAGTACCTATTTATGCAACGATTTCGGGGCATTTTACATGGATTTAGTTTTCTTTTCTTTTCGACAAATTAGTCAATTTAGGACAGGCTTTCTATATATTGTGCAAATTTCCGAAAATATCCTCAAATTATAGTGTCTTCGCGACGTTTGCTCCTGTCTCAGCCTGTTTTCCGATACAAGAAAGGCCGTCCCTGCTGAGACGGCCTTTGAGTTTTTATCTGATTCAAATTACGCAATTCTTCTCGCGCCATAGTACCGGCTGGAATAGTAACTCTCGCTGAGAGAACTGATCTTCACGCCGCCGCTGGCCGCATGGATGAACTGCCCGCCCCCAATGTAGATACCCACATGGGTAATCCCCGAAGCAGCATATGTATTAGCAAAGAACACCAGATCTCCGGCCTGTAAGCTGCCGTAGGAAACATAGGAGCCGTTGCTGTACTGCGCCGCCGCAGTCCGGTTGATGTTATATCCGCACTGGCGTAGGACATACTGAGTGAAGCCGGAACAGTCAAAGCCCGAGGGAGACGTGCCGCCCCACACATAGGGAACACCCAAATAATTTTGGGCTACGCTCACAATGGAACTGCTGGAACCAGCGTTATAGCTGAGCGCTGCCGGAGTGCTGACACTGTTGGAGGAAGCTGCCGAACCGGAAGACCCGGAAGAACTGGACACGCTGGAACTGGGGCCGCTTGCCGCACTGCCAGAATTGGAATTGCTGGTATTCTGTGCAGCAGCTGCCGCTTCCGCCGCCGCTTCGGCTGCCTGTCGCTCCACTACATCATTAT
>CAZGOQ010000030.1:11301-20978 GCA_964527315.1 uncultured Oscillospiraceae bacterium
GCAGCTGCCGCTTCCGCCGCCGCTTCGGCTGCCTGTCGCTCCACTACATCATTATAGGTTTCCAGATTTGCGCTACCATCCGCCGCATCATTGGTTTCCGCAGTCAAAGACGCGTTGATGTAGCCGACGGAATCGCCGTATTGCACCTTATACCAATCGCCCTCCTGCGCCAGGAGCTGACAGAGACTGCCCTGATAGAGCATATCAATCTTCTCCGACGAGGCGTCCGATGCTGATCTCAAATTCGCCGCCGCGCATTTGATTACAACATAATCATATACCATCTCTGCGGGAACTTCTGCGGTGGAATCCACCAGATCGCTGCGAATATAGCCGGTCGTTCCGTCTATATTCACCTGATACCAGCCATCGGAAACACCAACAATGCTGACGACTTCGCCCTCTTCCAAAGAAGCGACCGGATCGCTTTCCGTATCTGCGGAAACGCGAACATTTGCCGCCGCGCATTTTATGAGCGCATATCCCAAGTCTGCCTGGCCCTCAGATGCGACCGTCATATACTCCGCGCTGACAAAGCCCGTAATGCCGTCTGCGCTGATTCTATACCAATCGCCATCCTTAGAAAGCACCGCCGTCTGCTGGCCCTTTTCCAGAACTCCCACAATATCGGCATCCAGATTGGGGTTATTGCGCACATTGACGCTGGCCCCTTCTACAGTGCCGAGACCGAGCACTGTACCCGTGACCAGATCTCCCACTTCCAGGGGAATATCTGTTTCATTGAGCACTGCGGCTTTTGTATCCGTTTCATGAAGCGCCGTCTTGTTCGCCGCCATAACATAATTCGGCATCATGACGATCGACGCTGCCATCAGAATTGACAGCGCTCTCGTAGATTTGATGAAATTCATGATATGTAACCTCCGTTTGTTTGCTCTGCAGAAAATCATTTAGAACTTTGGTTCAGTGCCCGTTCCAGCCAGACACTTCCCACATCCAACGCCGAGTAGATGCCATCCTTCTCGGAGCGTTTTGTGACTCGTTCCCGTGTCTTCAGGTTGGGATCCGTCAGCTGAAGCTGAACGGAAACCTTGGAAGCAATCTCTTCCTTGCCAACGGTCTTTGTTTCCAGAATCTGCATCATAATGATGTAAGGATCCGCCATGGAGCCATAGTAGATCGTCTGATCCTTCCGCATCAACGGACGACCTTTATACAGCAAAGTTTGATTCTGTTCTGTTGCCATATTGTTTCTCCTTTCAGCGAATGTAACCAAATTGTAACACATTGTTTTGGCCTTGTCAATAGTTTTTTGGTACATTCTTTTTGCATTGGTCATTTTAAAGTTGACAGAGTCACAAACGAAGGTTCATATTCAATAAACGGCAAAAGCTGAGCGCCCTGGCGTCAGGGCGCTCCAGATTTTATCGGAATAAATATTCCCGAACCAATTCCTGCATCAGTTCATCCCGGTCAATCTTTGTAATTTCCGTCCGGGCGCCGTTATAATTGGTGATGTACGTTGGATCCTCACTGAGCAGATAGCCTACGATCTGGTTGATGGGATTATAGCCCTTTTCACTGAGAGAGCAGTAAACCGATGTGAGGATCCGTTTCATTTCCCGATTCGTGTCCTCGGTCACATGAAATTTTATGGTCTTGTCTTCCATCGGCCATACCCCTTTTCCGAAAAGTCTGGTTTTATCTTACCGCAAAAGCGTGAAAAAGTAAAGTGCTTCTTCGTTTCTTCATAAAATGTTCAGAGTTTTTCTAAGAATTGTGATCTGATATATGCATTTTTTTCAGATTTCCGATTTTGTGGCTCCGCTGCTCCAGTTCCGCCATCACATCATCCAAAGGGATATTTTTTTCCGCCATCACGACCAGCAGATGGTAGATCAAATCGCAAATTTCTCCCACTGTTTCCGCAGGAACATCGTTTTTCGCCGCGATAATGGTTTCAGCGCTCTCCTCCCCCACTTTTTTTAAAATTTTATCCAGTCCCTGTTCGAACAGATAACAGGTATAGCTATTTTCCATAGGATGCGCTTTTCTCTCCAGAACCACCTGATAGAGTTCTTCCAAAATCCGATCACTCATTGTATCTCCTCCAGCTTTTCATAGAAACAGGATACCGCGCCGGTATGGCAGGCCGGCCCAGCCGGCTCCACCACCAGCAGCAGCGTATCCGTATCGCAGTCCGTATAGATCTCTTTTACGTACATAAAGTTGCCGGAGGTCTCCCCCTTGTTCCAGAGTTTCCCACGGCTCCGGCTCCAAAACCATGCGGTTTGGGTGGCGAAGGTTTTTCGAACCGCTTCCTCATTGGCAAATCCCAGCATTAGAACCTGCCTTGTATTTCTATCCTGCACAATTACCGGGATCAGTTCTGATTTTTGAAACAGTTTTTTAATGTCAAACATTTTGTCTTCTCCTATGGGTCGATTTCAGGTCTATAGCCGAACAGGAATGCCCCGCTCCTTTAAATATTCCTTCACCTGCGGAACCGTCAGCGTTCCATAGTGGAACAGACTGGCTGCCAGCGCTGCATCACAGCCGGTCTTGTCAAAGACCTCGTAAAAATCCCTGAGCGTGCCAGCGCCGCCGCTGGCAATCACCGGAATGGACACTGCGTCCACCACCGCTTTTGTCATTTCAAGATCAAAGCCCGTCTGGGTCCCGTCGGCGTCCATGGAGGTCAGCAGAATTTCCCCAGCTCCCAATGCCTGTCCCTGTTTAGCCCATTCCACCACGTCGATCCCCGTGGGCGTCCGCCCTCCGGCAATGACCACTTCCCATGTACCGTCTCCTTGGCTTTTCCCATCGATGGCCAGCACCACGCACTGACTGCCGAACCGCTGCGCCGCCTGAGAAATCAAATCCGGGTGCTTGACTGCAGCGGAATTGACGGAAATTTTGTCTGCCCCCGCCCGCAAGATCTCCTGAAAATCCTCCACGGTCCGAATGCCGCCGCCCACCGTCAGAGGGACAAAGACTTCTTCCCCTGTCCGCTCGATCACATTCACCACAGATTTTCTTGCGTCGCTGGTGGCGGTGATGTCCAGGAACACCACCTCATCCGCTCCCTGATCGGAATAGAATTTTGCCAGTTCCGCCGGGTCGCCCGCATCCTTGATGGACACAAAGTTCACGCCCTTGACCACCCGGCCATCCTTCACATCCAGACAGGGAATGATCCGCTTTGCCAAATATCCATGCTTTGTCTCCGGCGGAATAAGAGCGCCGGTCACATCGGAGGGTGTGCCGCAGTGAGAAGGCTGGCTCCAACCATTCTCTCTTTGCAGCAGAGAAACGGCCTGTTTGATGTCAACCGTACCGGCGTAATATGCTTTCCCCACAACGGCCCCATCCATGCCGTTTTTTGCAAGGTTCATCAGATCCTCCAAGCAGGAGACGCCGCCGCTGGCGGTAATCTGACAGGAAACCGCGCCCCGCAGGGCAATCAGCTTTTCCAGCGAAGGGCCGGACAGAGCGCCGTCGGTGGCGATATCCGTATAGATGATAGTTTTCACGCCAAGGGCTTCCATCTTTCTGGCAAATTCCAGATCGTCCAGGCCGCTGTCCTCCACCCAACCGGCTGTTTTGACCTTGCCATGCAGCGCGTCGATCCCCACGGCAATTCGATCACCGTAGCGTTCCACCGCTTTTTTGACAAACTCCGGATGGAAAACCGCCGCCGATCCGATGACACATCGACTGGCCCCCAGCCGGAATACCGTCTCCAAATCTGTCATGGAACGGATGCCGCCCCCCAGTTCCACCTTTAGTCCGCTTTCCTCGCAGACCTTTTTTACGATCTCACTGTTTTTCCGAACGCCGTCCTTTGCGCCGTCCAGATCCACCATATGAACCCATTCGGCCCCGGCTTCTCTGAACCGCTTCGCCGTCTCCAGCGGGTCGTCGGCCACCTGGTGTACCGTGGAAAAGTCCCCTTTTAGCAGCCGGACGCATTTTCCGTCCTTTAAGTCTATGGCAGGAAACAGGATCATTTCGTCAACTCCCCAAAGTTTTTCAAAATGGTCATGCCCACATCGCCGCTTTTCTCCGGGTGGAACTGGCAGCCAAAGACATTGCCCCGGGCCACCATGGCCGTAACTTCGGTCCCATATTCGGTGGTCAGCGCCAGATCCTCTCTGTTTTCAACCTCCGCGGCAAAGCTGTGGACAAAATACACATAATCTCCCTCGTTTAATCCGGCGGTCAGGGGATTTTCGTTCACAAAATGCAGGCGGTTCCATCCAATGTGAGGCAGCTTCCGCGCTGTGTCAATTTTTTTCACCGTGCCGCAGATCAGTCCCAATCCCTTCGTGGGCGTCATCTCCTCGCTGCTGTCCATCAGCATCTGCATTCCAAGGCAGATGCCCAGCAGCGGTTTTTTCTCCGTCTGCTTCCGGATCGTCTCCGCCAAGCCGTGTAGCTTTAGCGCTTCCATACACTTTGGAAAGGCACCGACGCCAGGCAGGATCATCCCGTCTGCCAGTTCCAGCATTTCTGACGTGGACACAATTTGGTTTTCATAGCCCAAATATTTCAGTGCCTTGGTAACGCTTTTGAGATTCCCAGCTCCGTAATCGACGACCGCGATCATGCCAGAACTCCTTTGGTGGAGACGACCTGATCGGAAACCACTTCCAAAGCGGACTTCAAACTCAAGCCCAGGGCCTTAAACAGTCCTTCTGTAATATGATGGGCATTTTCGCCGTATTCCGATTTAAGGTGCAAGGTCATACCGCTGTTCACGGCAAAGGCCTGCATAAATTCTTTGGTCAGACAACTTTCATAGTCCCCGATTCGCTCCTGGGGCATGGACGCATGCATGACCAGATAGGGCCGTCCGGATATATCCAACGCGCAGAACTCCAGGCTTTCATCCATGGGTACATAGGCGGACGCAAAGCGGCGGATGCCGGTTTTCTCCCCCATCAGCGCTTTCATAGCCTGTCCCAGCACAATGCCCACATCCTCCACCGAATGGTGGCCGTCCACTTTCAAATCGCCTTCGCAGAAAACGGTTCCTCCAATGCCTGCATAGAACAGCAGCGCGTGGAGCATATGGTCAAAAAAGCCAATGCCTGTGTCGATTTTCAGCGTCTGGTCCTCTTTTGAAAGAGAGACTTCAACTTTCGTCTCCTTTGTCTGACGTACAATTTCCGCTTTCATCTCAAAACCTCACTTGAATGGAGTTTGCATGAGCCGTCAGCTGTTCACTTTCGGCCATACTGATTATCCCGTCTTTCACAGATGCCAGCGCGTCTCTGGAAAAATCAATGACGCTCATTTTTTTCAAAAAACTCTCTACGCTCAACGGGGAGAAAAACCGCGCTGTACCGGAGGTAGGCAGCACATGGCAGGGACCCGCCATATAGTCTCCCAGCGGCTCCGGGGTGTTTTCACCCAAAAAGACCGCCCCTGCGTTTCGAATATCCGATAAAAGCGCTCTGGGTTCCTTTGTCATAATTTCCAGGTGCTCCGGGGCAATCTCATTGGCCATCTCGCAGCATTGCTCCAGGGTTCGGCAGACAATAATCGCACCGTAGTCCCGGAGGGACTGGGTGATGACCTCCCGGCGGCTGAGATAGCCGGTCTGTCGCTCGATCTCTTGCGCCACTTGCCGGGCCAGCGTTTCTGAGGTCGTCAACAGCACCGCGCTGGCCATCACGTCATGCTCCGCCTGGCTAAGCAGATCGGCGGCGGTGTAAACCGGGTTTGCCGTCTCGTCGGCAATCACCAGTACCTCCGATGGTCCTGCCACCATGTCGATGTCCAACGTGCCATAAGCCAGCCGTTTTGCTGCCGCTACATACGCGTTTCCCGGCCCCACCAGCTTGTCCGCCTTTGGGATGAAACCCGCGCCATAGGTCAACGCCGCCACCGCCTGAACGCCGCCCACGGCAATGCACCGATCTACGCCGGCGATCCAGGCTGCCGCCAGTACTGCGTCATTTAAATTTTCCGTAGGCGGTGTGACCATGATGATTTCTCCGCATCCAGCCACCTTTGCCGGGATCACATTCATCAATACGGAACTGGGATAGGCCGCCCGTCCGCCGGGCACATAGACGCCCACTCGGCCAATGCCCCTGACGATTTGTCCGACCCTTCCGCCTTTCATGGGGCTTTCCCACTCCCGGCTTCTGGTCAAAAGCTCCGTCTGATAAACTCGAATGTTCTCCGCGCTTTGCTCCATGGCGGATCTCAGTCCTCCATCAATGCGCTCCGCCGCTGCACGGAGCGTTCCCTTATCAATTTCATACGGCTCTCGTCCGTCAAATTGCAAAGAAAACTTCGAAACCGTCTTATAGCCGTTTTTCCGCACATCTTCCATAATTTCCGCGGCGGATTTTTCAATGTCCGCATTTTTCTCCGCAGCACGGCGGCGCATAGCCTCGATTTGCCGAACCTCCGCATTGCCGTCTGCTTTTACAATGGTTATCATCTTTGCTGCGCCTCGATTCTATCTGAAAAATCAAAAATCTGTTTCTGATATAGCTTCATGCTGGCCGTATTGACAATCAGCCGTGCGCTGACCTCCGCCACTGTTTCAATGGGCTTTAATCCGTTCTCCCTCAGAGTCGTACCAGTCTGCACGATATCGACGATCCCATTGGCAAGCCCCACCAGAGGCGCCAATTCCACGCTTCCCTCGATCTTAATAACGGATACATCCATTCCCTTGTTTTGGAAATAGCGCTTCGTTACATTAGGGTATTTGGATGCAATCACCCGGCTGCGGTATGTTCCATAAAAATCGCTGTCTTCCGGCACTGCCAGCGCGAACCGGCAGCGACCGTAGCCCAGATCCATCAGTTCGTAAAAACTCCCCCCATGCTCCATAATGGTATCCTTGCCCACAATCCCAAGATCGCAGACCCCATGGGTCACATAGGTCAGCACATCTGCCGCCTTGCTGAGCACTACATCCAGCGGATAATTTTCTATAGGCAGGATCAGCTTTCTGGTGTCCGCCCGGACAGCTCTGCAGTCCAGGCCCATTTTTTCAAACAGGTCAAGGGAATCCTCCAGCAGGCGGCCCTTGGTCACCGCAATTTTCAGCCGTTTCACAGGGCCACCTCCCTTTCTCCCGTCTCCGTGACCAAAATCAGCGTTTTCGCGCCCAGTTCACGCGCCTCTTTCTCCGCAGCCTGGGGAGAATCCGCACAGGAGAGCATAGCGGTCTGCTTGGGCGCTTCATGGAGCAGCGCTCTGGCTCTGCCCAACCGGCTGAGTTCATACCAAATCAGTGTGTCCGGCTTTTTATGCTTTGGAATGCTGCGGCATGCAGCCACTGCTTCCACATTCAGCGCAAAGCCCGTTGCCGGAATCTCCGTCCCGAACTGGCTGATCAGCTTATCATACCGCCCGCCGGAGATTACATTGCTCCCGGCCCCTTCGCCAAAGCCCCGAAAGATGATGCCGGTATAGTATTCCATCCGTTGCAACAGGCCCAAATCAAACTGCATATGCCCTCCAAGCCCTGCTCTTTGGAGCAGATCATAGATGGTTCTCAAATCCCGGAGCACTGCCGCTGCCGCAGCATCGGAGCAGAGCCGCTCCGCCTCCGTCAGCACCTCTTCGCCACCAAACAGCCGGGGCAACTCCAATAGCGCCCTGCCCGCTTCCAGATCCTGATACGGCTCCAGCACCCGCCGAAGAGCCGCAAACTCCCGCTGCTCAATCCTCTCTCTCAACTCCTGCTTCTGCCCCTCGTTCATATCCAATTGGGAGAGCAGCGCAGTAACGTAGCCCACATGGCCGATCTCGATGCGGTAATCCTTCAGTCCGCAGGCATCCAGCGCGTCAATGGCCATGGAGAGAATCTCCAGATCCGCCCGGAGCCCGCCGGCGCCAATCAGTTCCACGCCGCACTGGTCAATTTCTGATCTGGCTCCGGTGTTGAGATCATCGGAGCGGAATACCGTCTGGTTGTAATAAAGCCGCAGGGGCAGCGGCATATTCCGAAGCTTTGTGGCTACCACCCGGCCAATGGCAACCGTATTATCCGGCCGCATGACCAGAATTTTTCCTTCCCGGTCTATGACCTTCATCATGGCTTCCTGAGAAAGCGGATGTCCGGCCGCCGGGATTAGATCATAATATTCCACACTGGGTGTGGTCATTTCTGAGTATCCCCGCCGCTTAAACAGTCCTGTCACCGCCTTTTCCACCTGGCGGCAGGCATTGCACTCCGCAAAAAGCCGGTCCCTTGTTCCCTCCGGCGTGCCAATGGTTCGTGTCATAGCATTGTTCCTCTCATCCATTGATTCTTTTATTCGCTAATATATTAGCATAATAAAGAGTTCCGCGCAACATCTGTTTTCCACGAAAACATTCCGGACGTTCCCGGAAAATTTGCACGATTCGACAAAGTTTAAAACAGCGACACCTGTGAATTCTCCGGCAGATCTCCAAATGCACCCAGCATTTTCAGAACATCCACATGGGTTTTGGATACCTTGGGACAGGCCTGCATAAATTCCTCGATGGAGATAAAACGCTTCCCCTCTCTTCCCTCCATAATATCCCAGGCTGCGCTTTCACCCAAGCCGGAAACCGCCACGAATGGCGGCAGCAATTTCCCGTCCTGAATGTTGAACTTTGTAGCGTGAGAATTGTAGATATCAATGGGCAAAAATTCATAGCCCCGGAGATAGAACTCATAGCAGGCTTCCAGCGTCGTCATCAAATCCTCATCCTTATCCGTTGCCTCCGGATCATTTTTGATGCGGCTGATGTTGCGTTTCACCGTCTCAAGGCCCTGAGCCATCATCTCCGCGTCAAAGCCGCCCTTCTGGCTCTTACGGTAAAAGTAGGCGCTGTAAAAAGCCAGCGGCTCATGAACCTTGAACCACGCAATGCGGAAAGCCATCATCACATAGGCCACCGCATGGGCCTTGGGGAACAGGTAGGCGATCTTCGCCAGCGAGTCAATGTACCACTGGGGCACCCCCAGTTCCTGCATCTTTTCTACCCAACCCTCCTCAAACCCGCTCTTTTTGACCCTGCCTTTTCGAACAGCCTCCATGATTTTAAATGCCATTTTCGGCTCCATTCCCTTGCTGATGAGAAACAGCATGATATCGTCCCGGCATCCCACCGTCTCTTTGACAGACGCCGTGCCGGATAAAATCAGATCCTTGGCGTTGCCCAGCCACACGTCCGTACCATGGGAGAATCCGGAAAGCCGCACCAGCATATCAAAGCCGTCCGGCTGAGTGTCCACCAGCATCTGCCGGGTAAAGCCGGTTCCAAATTCCGGAATGCCAATGGAGCCGGTTTTCCCGATAATGGGGTCGTCGTTGGTCAGTCCCAGCGGCTCCGCAGACTTGAAAATCGCCATGGTCTCCGGATCGTCCAGAGGGATTTTCTTCGCATCCACACCGGTCATATCCTCCAGCATTCGGATCATGGTCGGGTCATCATGGCCCAGCATATCCAGCTTCAGGAGGTTTTCCTCCATGCAGTGGTACTCAAAATGGGTTGTGATCTGGTCGGAATTGGGGTCGTCCGCCGGGTGCTGCACCGGGCAGAAATCCCAGATTTCGTTCTCCTGGGGGATGACCACCAGGCCGCCGGGGTGCTGGCCCGTGGTGCGCCGCACACCTACGCAGCCCGCCGCCAGGCGGTTTTCCTCAGCATGGGTGGCGTTAAGGTTCCGCTCCGACAGGTACTTTTTGACATAGCCGAAGGCGGTTTTT
>CAZGOQ010000031.1:0-5325 GCA_964527315.1 uncultured Oscillospiraceae bacterium
TGTAATTAAGACTCCCAGCAGACGTGTCTTTGAGGTTTTTAACTATCTGCTCCTGGCCTGTTTCGGCATCATCTGTCTGCTGCCTGTGCTGCACTGTATCTGGGCGTCCTTCTCGGATCCTACCCTGATGGCGCAGCATTCCGGCATCATTCTCTATCCGCTGTTTGACGCGGATCACCCCATCACATGGTACGGTTATAAAATGGTCTTTGGAAACAACTCCCTGCTCATGGGCTATGCCAACACCATTTTCTACTGCGCCGTGGGCGGTGCGTTTTCTACCATCGTCTGCACCATGGGCGGCTTCGTGTTGTCCCGTAAGGGCCTGGTCCTGAAGAAGTATGTCATGGTCCTGATCACCATTACCATGTTCTTCAACGGCGGTATGATTCCTACATATATGGTCATCAAGGGCCTGCATATGTTGGATACCCGTTGGGTCATGATCATTCCCAACGCGGTGAACGTCATGAGCCTGGTCATCATCCGTACTGCCATTCAGGGCATGCCGGATTCTCTGGAAGAGTCCGCCCGTCTTGACGGCGCTGGTAACTTTACCATCCTGTTCAAGATCGTGATCCCTCTGGTAAAGGCAACTGTGGCCGTTCTGGCACTGCAGTACATCCTGATGAAATGGAATTCCTACTTCGAAGCGATGATCTATCTCCAGACTCGTGCGCTTTATCCCCTCCAGGTTATCCTGAAAGAAATTCTGACGGAATCGGATTCTTCTTCCTTGACCTACGATCCGGAGCTTGCCAAGTACTCCGATCTGGTGGAATATTGTACCATCGTAGTTGCGATTCTCCCCATTTTCTGCTTCTACCCCTTCATCCTGAAGTACTTTACCAAGGGCATGATGGTCGGCTCCCTGAAGGGCTGATTTCCGCCGAGAAGAATTCTGAGCGATTTAAGTGCGCCGCAAATGCGGCGCACTTTTTCTATGCCTTCGCGGCGCAAAGAAACAAAATTCCCTTGTAATCTATGCTTGATTGAAGTATAATTTCAGGGAAACATGAAATCATGTTGGGAGGCGCTATGGAGTTTTTACATAAATCTGTGCTGCTGCAGGAATGCATTGACGGCCTGAATATTTCGAGTTCCGGAATTTATCTGGATGGAACATTGGGCGGCGCAGGCCACTCTGCGGAGATTGTGCGGCGGCTGACTTCCGGACGCCTGATTGGCGTGGATCGGGATGCGGCTGCGCTGGAAGCGGCGAAAAAACGCCTGGAGCCCTGGAAAGACCGGGTGACGCTGGTACACGCAAACTTCCGGAATCTGGAAACGGTCCTTTCTGATTTGGACCTGAAGCAGATTGACGGAATGCTCTTTGATCTGGGGGTATCTTCGCCCCAGCTGGATCAGGGCGAGCGGGGGTTCTCCTACATGGTAGACGCTCCGCTGGATATGCGCATGGATCAAGAAGATCGGCTGACTGCCTATGAGATCGTCAACCAGTGGCCCGGAGAGGAACTGCGCCGCATTCTCTATGATTATGGCGAGGAGCGTTATGCGCCGCAGATTGCCGCTGCAATTGATCGGAGACGGAAGGAAAAACCCATCGATACAACGCTGGAACTGGTGGACGTCATCAAAGGTGCGCTGCCGGCGCAGGCTCTGCGGGAAAAACAGCATCCGGCCAAGCGGAGTTTTCAGGCGATTCGCATTGCGGTGAATGATGAATTGGACGCGATTCGGGAACTGATGGAGACAGCGATTCCCCATCTGAACCCCGGTGGCCGGCTGGCTGTGATCACGTTCCATTCGTTGGAGGATCGGATCGTGAAGTCCGCCATGGCTGCGGCGGCCAAAGGCTGCACCTGTCCGCCGGATTTTCCTGTTTGCGTTTGCGGCAAGACCCCCAAGGTGAAGCTGATCACGCGCAAGCCGATTATTTCCGGGGAGAAAGAACGAAACGATAATCCCAGAGCCCGCAGCGCAAAGCTGCGGATCTGTGAAAAATTATAAGGAGGATTCTTTTGCGTCGCTTCCGGTCGAAGGACGTGGAAACAACAACGCTGGAACGATGCCTGCCATGGCTGCTTGGATTTCTGCTGTGCGCAGTGATCGTGCTGGGCAATGTGCGGCTGTATGAATTGAAGCTGGATAATGAGGGAAAACAGCAGCAGGTCACAGCTATGACCGAAGAAGTGGGAAGCTTGAAAAAACAAAAAGCTGCCGCGGAGCGGAAGTTGGAGCAGCGGGCGAAGGCTATGGGGTACGGCCAGATCGCGCCGGAGGAGATCATTGTGGTCCATGTGGGCCGTGAGCCGGAAGCGCAGAGGGAAGCACCGTGAATATATGGGACAGAACCAGGCATATAGTGAAAAGAGAGATGGAAAGGAGTATGTCCCATTGAAACATTCGATCCCAAAGCCGAGAATTGAAGGGGATGCCAGCCGCACCATATTGAAACGGACGGCAGTATTGATGGCATTGTTTGGCTTTGTTGTATTTTTGCCGCTGATTTGGAAGCTGGTTTCCCTGCAGATTGTCCACTACGACGAACTGAGCCGGATGGCTGCGGCCAATCAGACCAGAACCAGCACGGTGACCCCAGCCCGGGGAACGATCTATGATCGAAATATGAATGTGCTGGCGGTTAGTGCAGATGTGGAAAACGTCTGCATTGATCCCAACGAATTGGGG
Organism: uncultured Oscillospiraceae bacterium; assembly: GCA_964527315.1. Taxonomy (GTDB): domain Bacteria; phylum Bacillota; class Clostridia; order Oscillospirales; family Oscillospiraceae; genus HGM13006. The sequence goes on from CAZGOQ010000031.1 coordinate 2,653, forward strand.
CTTTCCGGCCAGGATTGTGATAAAATTGCAGAGGATCTGAGCCAGATGCTGGACGTGGAGAAAACAAAGATCCTCAAGCTGATGGAGGATACCAGCTATCGCTATCAGATCATCAAGCGAAAGGTGGAACAGGAGGAAGCGGCGCAGGTTCGGGCATATATCACAGAAGAGAAAATCACAGGCGTATATCTGGAGCCGGACACAAAGCGATACTATCCCTACGGTGCGCTGGCGGCACAGGTACTCGGTTTTGTGGGAAGTGACAATACAGGGCTTGACGGCGTGGAAGCCGCCTGCGACAGCACCTTAACCGGCATCGGCGGTGCCATTACCTCGGCAAAGGGAAATTACGGCACAGATATGCTGTTTCACTATGAGACATACCGGGATGCGGTGGGCGGCAACGATGTGGTGCTGACCATCGACGCCACGGTGCAGGAAATGCTGGAAAAGCATATGGAGGAGGCCATCACCCAGTATGATGTGCAAAACGGCGCATTTGGCGTTGTGATGAATGTCAACTCCGGAGAAATTTTGGCAATGGCAACGCTGGAAAGCTACGACCCCAACAATTACGCGGTCATCTATGACGCAAAAACGTCGGAAGTTTTGGAGCAGCAGTATCAGGAAGCAATGCAGGCAGAAAGGGAGGAACAGGAAGCACTCCTTGCCGCCTATAATACGGCGGTGGCCAATGCCCGGCTGAATCAATGGCGTAACCGTGTAATTTCTGACGGCTATGAGCCTGGTTCCACCTTTAAGAGCATCACATTGGCGTCGGCGCTGGAGGAAGGGGCGGTCAGCCTGTCCGACAGCTTTTACTGTTCCGGCAGCACCAGCGTCAAAGGCCGCACCAAAGCGCTCCACTGCTGGAAAACAGCGGGCCACGGGCAGCAGACGACGGCGGAAGCGCTGCAGAATTCCTGCAATGTGGCATTTGCCAATATCGGCATCCGGCTGGGCGGCGAAAAGCTGTTTGAATATGTCCACAAATTCGGGCTGACGGAAAAAACAAAGATCGAACTGGGAGGCGAAGCCAGCGGCATCTTTTTTGACAAGGCAACGCTGGCCGATCCCGACAGCTATGCATCCCTTACTTCAGCGGCCTTTGGGCAGACATTTAAAATCACGCCTCTGCAGCTGGTGCGGGCCATTTCCGCAGTGGTCAACGGGGGATATCTGTTGGAGCCGCATATGGTGAAGGAAGTGCTTTCTCCCGATGGAGAGCAGGTGGAGGAGACAGAGCGGACGGTGATCCGTCAGGTCATCAGCGAGGAAACCTCCAAGACCATGTGCGAACTGTTGGAATCTGTGGTATCTCAGGGCACTGCAAAGAATGCGCAGATCGCCGGTTACCGCATTGGAGGCAAAACAGGGACCTCCGAAAAAATCGACGTATTCGACGAAGAGGGAAATCCGGTTCAGGATAAGATCGTTTCCTTTGTGGGAATTGCGCCCATGGACGACCCGCAGTTTATCTGTCTGATCGCTTTGGACACGCCTTCCCGTGCGACAGGATATTACATCTCCGGCGGTCAGATGGGCGCACCGACAGTACGGGATGTTTTGGCGGATATGCTGCCCTATATGGGCATTGAACCGGATTACAGCGAAGAAGAACCGCAGATGGAGGATGTGACCATGCCGGAGGTGCTGGGACTGGGGATTGCAGAGGCCCGGTCGGCGCTGTCGGAAAGAAGTTTGACTTACCGCACCGTCGGCGACGGGGAGACGGTCAGCGAGCAGGTGCCAGCCGCCGGTGCGACCCTGCCGGGCGGAAGTGAAGTGATCCTGTATTTGGGACAGACCCCGGAACATACGACGGCACAGGCGCCCAATGTGATCGGGCAGGATGCGGAGACTGCGAACCGTTTGCTGACAGATGCGGGCCTGTATATGAAAATCATCGGCGCGACTGGCAGTGAGGGAACCATCCTGGCAGTGCGGCAAAATCCGAAGGCGGGCACGGAGGTAGAAAACGGCACGGTCGTGGAGGTGGAATTTTCTGACCTCGGCGCCCGGGATTGAGGTCCGGCCCGTATGTGGAGATAAGGGAGTGTATGAAAATGAAGTTCAATGAATTGCTGCGCGGGATGGAGATAACGGAGCAGTGCGCACCCGGCGATATGGAGATTACAGGCGTCAGTTATGATTCCCGGCAGGTTCAGCCCGGAGATTTGTTCGTGGCAGTGACGGGCTTTGCAACCGACGGACACAAATTTATTCCAATGGCGGTGGAAAGGGGTGCGGCGGCAGTGCTGTGCGAAAGACCGCCGGAGCAGACGGTTCCCTATGTGCAGGTGGAAAACAGCCGGAGGGCGCTGGCGCTGGTTTCTGCAAATTTTTTCGGGCGTCCGGCGGATCGGATGACGCTGATCGGCATTACCGGTACCAACGGGAAAACGTCCAGCACCTATCTTTTAAAGACCGTTCTGGAAAAGACGTTAAACGCAAAGGTGGGACTGATCGGCACCATTCAGAATATGATTGGCGATCAGGTGATCGACACGGAGCGGACAACGCCGGAATCTTACGAACTGCAAAAGTTGTTTGATGAAATGCTCCGGGCAGGCTGCACGCATGTGATCATGGAGGTGTCCTCTCACTCCCTGGCCCTCGATCGAGTGGCGGGCCTGCGTTTCCAGGTGGGCGCCTTTACAAACTTGACGCAGG
>CAZGOQ010000031.1:5335-20819 GCA_964527315.1 uncultured Oscillospiraceae bacterium
TTTCACAAGACCATGGAGGAATATCGGAAGGCCAAGGCTATTTTGTTTCAAAACTGCGAAAAGGGCGTGCTGAATGGAGACGACCCGGCTGCGGAAAAGATATTGGAAACGGCCACCTGCTGGAGCATGACGGTCGGACGGCATCCGGAGCAGGATCTGGTGGCGGAGGACCCGGTACTCCATGCGGACGGCGTGGAGTTTACCGCCCGCATGGGCGAAGAACGCGCCCGTGTCTGTCTGGGCATTCCCGGCAGCTTTACGGTGTATAACGCGTTGATTGTGCTGGGAATTGCCGTCGCGCTGGGCATCCCGCTTCGGCAGGCGGCGCAGGCACTGGGAACCGCCAAGGGCGTTAAGGGCCGGGTGGAGGTGGTTCCAACGCCGGGAAAGGACTATACGGTGCTGATCGACTATGCGCATGCACCGGACGGACTGGAAAATGTTTTGAAATCGGTCCGGGGCTTCTGTAAGGGGCGGCTGATTGCGGTCTTCGGCTGCGGCGGGGACCGGGACAAAACCAAACGGCCCGTGATGGGAAAGATCGGCGCAAGGCTTGCGGATATTGCGATTATCACCTCGGATAATCCCAGGACGGAGGATCCGTTTCAAATCATCGACATGATTCTGGAAGGGATTGCGGATCAGAGCAACTGCATTGTGGAGGAAAATCGCCGGAAGGCCATCAAAATGGCGATGGATATGGCGAAAAAGGACGATATCATTGTCCTGTGCGGCAAGGGACATGAAACCTATCAGATCCTTGGCACAGAGAAAACGCACCTGGATGAGCGGGAGGTTGTGGCCGCCTGTCTCCGGGATGAAAAGGGGATGTAAGCCATGAGACCGACAACACTGAAACAGATCGCGCTCTGGTGCGGCGGCACGGTGGCGGCGGAGCATGAGAGGATCGAGGTGACCAGCCTGTGTCATGATTCCAGAGAAGCGGAGCCGGGTGCGCTGTTTTTTGCGCTGGAGGGACAGACGGACGGACACCGGTTCATCTCCGCAGCTGCGAAACGGGGCGCTGTGGCGGCAGTGGTCAGCCAAAAGCAGGAGTCGGAGGTTCCGCAGATTCTGGTGGAGGATACCAGAAAAGCCCTGCGGGAGATCGCGGCGGCTTATAAGGAGACCATGCAGTGCAAGACCGTTGCCATCACAGGCAGTGTAGGAAAGACGACCACACGGACCATGGTTTCGGCGCTTTTGGAGCGGAAATATCATACCTGCGGCACGGTGAAAAACTATAACAACGACATTGGTCTGCCGGTGACCATTGGGAAAAGCGACCCGGACTGCGAGATGCTGGTGCTGGAAATGGGGATGAACCATTTTGGCGAAATGCGCCAGCTGACTGCCATCGGGAAGCCGGATATGGTGGTCATTACCAATATCGGCAGTATGCATATTGAGAATCTGGGCTCCCGGGAGGGAATCCTGAAGGCCAAGCTGGAAATTTTAGAGGGACTGCATCCCGGCGGCTGCGCCGTATTCAACGGGGATGAGCCGCTGCTATGGAATTTGCGGGAGAAAAAGGTCTGTGAGACGGTATACTTTGGCATTGAGAATCCAGCCTGCACGGTGCGGGGCATGGATGTGGAATTGATGGAGACCGGGAGCCGGTTCCGTATTGTGGGACTGGGTCATGATTTTTCGGTGGAACTGCCGGTCAGAGGCCTGCACAATGTACATAATGCATTGGCAGCCATTACCGTAGCGCTGTTGCTGGATGTGCCGGAGCGGGATATCCAGCAGGCCATGGCGGTCTATGAAAACACCAGCCAGCGACAGCATACCATCCGCTGGAAGGATTACACGATCATCGACGATACCTATAACGCGGGGCCGGAATCTATGGAGGCGGCGCTCCGGGTGTTGGGAGATACCAATGGGACTGTGGAGGGCTTTCGCCGGATTGCCGTCCTCGGCGATATGCTGGAACTTGGGAATCATTCCAGCGCGGAGCACCACCGGATTGGGCGGGTGGCTGTCTATAAGGCGGATCTGATCCTGACCTATGGTCCTCTTTCGGAGAAGATTACCCGGGGGGCGATCACAGGGGGCATGGGCCAGCGAAACGCACTGAACTTCTCCAGTCAGGAGGAACTGCTCAATGTTCTGAAAAGTCGGGCACGGCCCGGAGATGTGCTGCTGTTTAAAGGCAGTCATGGAATGCATATGGATGCCGTTTTGAAGGAGTTTATGGAAGAAGAGAAATAATGTCCGACGGGAAGCGTCCCGGAAGGGATGGAACCTGAAATTATGGAACGGAGGACTGGAACTATGCAAAGTATCATTACCTGTGCGCTGGCATTCGTCATCAGCGCCGCCGCCGGGAAATTGATCATCCGTGGACTGCGGGCGCTTCATGTGGGCCAGAGCATTCGGGAGATCGGACCTACCTGGCACAACAGCAAACAGGGAACGCCCACTATGGGTGGCGTGATTTTTATGCTCGGCTGTGTGGCTTGCCTGATTATGGGAGCGGAAGCGTTTCGGTCAGGGGACTATACCCATCTGATGATTTTTGGCTTTTCTCTGTTTTTCGGCGGGATCGGTTTTCTGGATGACTTTATCAGCGTGAAAAAGAAGCGCAATTTGGGATTGACGGAGTTACAGAAGCTGCTGCTTCAACTGTTGGTGGCGGCGCTGTATCTGGTGCTGCTGCGGCGTACCGGACATCTCAGTTCGCAATTGTATATTCCATTTGTCAATGTAAGCATTCAAATTCCGTGGGTACTCTATCTGCTTTTGAGCATTTTTATCATTGTAGGTACAGTCAATGCAGTCAATCTCACCGACGGCGTCGACGGGCTTTGCAGTTCAGTGACAGTCGTGGTGATGGCGCTCTATGCGGTGGTGGCCTGGCAGTGGGAACAGATCGGTTCTTCGCTGTTTGCCAGTGCACTGGTGGGCGGTCTGCTGGGATTTCTGGTCTATAATTTCCACCCGGCAAAGGTATTCATGGGAGACACTGGTTCGCTGTTTTTAGGCGGCGCGGTCTGCGGCCTGGCCTATGCGCTGGATATGCCGCTGATCCTGATTCTTGTGGGAATTATTTACATTATTGAAACGCTGAGCGATATTATTCAGGTGACGTATTTCAAGCTGACCCATGGCAAGCGTATCTTTAAAATGGCGCCGTTGCATCATCATTTTGAGAAATGCGGCTGGAGCGAGGTAAAGATCGTGGTAGTGTTTACCGCAGTGACCATTGTATTCTGTGCGCTTGCGTATCTTGGAGTTATGCATCGCTTTTGATTTGATCACCGTGTGAGGAGGGCCTATGGGAAAGCCTCGGCTGCCGGATGTAGAAAAAAGCGGGGAGATGATGGATCTTCCTATGCTGCTTTTGACGCTGCTGCTGACGGCCCTTGGCCTTGTCATGATTTATTCGGCCAGCTTTGCCCGTGCGCTTTATGAGACCGGCAACAGCGCCTACTATTTCAAGCGGCAGCTGGTATTTGCCATTCTCGGCACAGCGGTGATGCTGGCAATCAGCCGGGTAAAACCGCAGATGCTGAGAAAAGCAGCGTTCCCGCTGCTGGGTATTTCGGTTGTGTTTCTGGCGCTGGTCTTTGTGCCGGGAGTTGGACAATCGGAAAACGGCGCGACACGCTGGATCCGTTTGGGCGTTTCCTTTCAGCCCTCGGAGATTGCCAAACTGGGTATTATTCTGAGTTTCGCCGCCATGATCACAGCCTTTGGAGAAAAAATGGAGACTTTCCGCTGGGGCATCGCGCCCTTTGGAGCGATCCTGGTGGTCATTGTGATCCTGCTCCGGCTGGAGCCGCACAATTCCGCCATAGTGATCATTGCCTGTACGGCGGGCGCCATGCTGTTTCTAGGGGGCGTTAAGTACCGGTGGTTCATATTGGGCGCCAGTGTTATGCTGCTGGGTGTAGTATTGATTTTGGGCGCGGGAGGGTATGAGGTCAGCCGGATCACAGCCTGGCAGGATCCCTTTTCCGATCCGACGGATGACGGCTATCAGATCATCCAGTCCCTTTACGCCATTGGAAGCGGCGGCCTTCTTGGACTGGGCTTCGGGCAGGGGCGGCAGAAATATCTGTATCTCCCGGAGGAGCATAACGATTATATCTTCTCGATTGCCTGCGAGGAATTGGGCCTGGTGGGGGCGGTGGCAATCCTGCTGATCTATGCATTGCTCATTCTAAGGGGCTATTGGATCTCCATGCATCTCAAGGATCGGTTTTTATCCCTGACGGTTGCGGGGATTACAACACTGACGGCCCTTCAGGTGTTTTTCAACATTGGCGTGGTGACAAACCTTCTGCCGTCTACAGGGATTTCGCTTCCCTTTTTCAGCTACGGCGGAACAGCACTGATGATCCAGCTGGGGGAGATGGGAATGATTCTGGGCGCTTCCCGGAAATGCTCGGCAGGCTTTTTATAAACAGAAACAGGTTGTGAAATGTATGAATGTGATATTTACCTGCGGCGGAACCGGGGGACATATTTCTCCGGCGCTGGCGGTGGCAAATCTGCTGAAGGAGCGATTCCAGGACGCAAATATTCTGTTTGTCGGCGCGGAAGACGGCATGGAAAAGGATCTGGTGCCAAGAAGCGGTTTTTCGCTGGAAACAGTGCAGATCTCCAATTTTCAGCGGAAGCTGACGCCAGCGGGCATCGCACACAATGTCCGATCCCTGGGGTATATGGTCAGCAGCCGCAGAAAGGCGGACAAGCTGATTGCGGAGTTTCGGCCGGATATCATTGTCGGAACCGGCGGCTATGCCAGCTATCCCATGCTCAAGGAGGGGACGAAAAAGGGTGTGCCTACGATTTTGCATGAGTCCAACGCGGTTCCCGGCCTGACCACAAAGCTGGTGATGAAGCGGGTGGACCGGATCATGGTTTCCTTCGAAGAGAGCCGGAAGAATTATCCCCATCCGGAGCGGGTTCGCGTGGTGGGGACGCCGGTGCGCAGTGAGTTCCTCTTTACCAAAAAGGAGGAGGCGCGCAGGACGCTGGGGCTGGATGACCGGCCGCTGATTGTGAGTTTCTGGGGCTCCCTGGGAGCCAGAGAAATGAATAAAATGATTGCCCGGTTTATGATGGAAAATCAGAATGCGGGATTGCCCTATCAGCATATTCACGCGGCGGGCAGCTACGGTTGGAAGTGGATGCCGGACTATGTACGGGAAATGGGCGTGGATCTGGAACAAACGCCCTCCATTGATATGCGGGAATTCATTTATGATATGCCGACGGTTATGGCGGCGGCGGATCTGGTGATCTGCCGGGCCGGTGCGGCGACCATTTCCGAGGTGGCGGCGGCGGGAAAACCGGCGATTTTTGTGCCCTCGCCCAATGTGACGGATAACCATCAGGAGAAAAACGCCAGAATTTTGGAAAGCCGTGGAGGCGCAGTGGTGCTCCGGGAGAGCGAATGCAGCGGGCAGCGGCTGTTCGCGGAGACAAAGGCGCTGCTGGAGAATAGAGCGCGTCTGACGAAGATGGGACGGGCAGTGCAGGCGCTGGCGGTGCCGGATTCCGCAGAGAAGATTTTGGAGATCATACAGGAAATAAGACGAAAATAGAAAGGGGGCGGCGCCATGGAGGAACAGAGAAAGCGGCTTTGGTCCCGGGGAAATTTCCCATCCTGGGCGAAGATGCTGGTGGCGGTGACTGTGGTGCTGCTGTTTGTGCTGGTTTTTTTCCGGGTCAGCACCTTTGAAGTGACAGGGAATGTGCGTTACAGCAGCCAGGAGGTCGCGGATGCCAGCGGTGTGACGGAAGGCGATATCCTGATGAGCATTAACAAAACCGCGACCGCAGGAAGGCTGCTCACAAAGCTTCCCTATGTGGAGCAGGTGAAGATTTATAAGGAACTGCCCGGCACGATCCGGTTTGAGATCAAGGAGTGTACGGCAGCCTTTATGGCGGAGTCAGAGTTTTCCGACTTATGGCTGCTTAGTGAAAACGGAAAATTGCTGGAAGAAGTGGAATGGGCGGATGAAGAAACGGAAAGTGGTTATCCTGTCATTAAAGGGACGGCTTTGATGCTGCCCGTGGCAGGCGATACGGCGGTGTTTGAAAACAGCCAAAAGGGTGAGGTAGCCTTGGAACTGATTGACGCGGTGCTGAGCCTGGGACTGCAAAGTAAGATCAGAGAGGTGAATGTCGCAGATCTCAGCGATATCAAACTGCGCTATGAGGATCGGTTGGAGGTCTGGCTGGGGGACGGCAGCGACGGCGCCTATAAACTGCGCTATCTGCAGGCGGTGATCTCCGAAGTGGGAGACGCGGCCCAGGGGGCGATTGATTTGAGTTTTGCGTCAGGAGAGCAGGCGATCTTTCATCCTGTGGGATAAATTTGACCAAATCAGAAAATTTCTATTGACCTCAGTGACCTTTCGAGATAAAATAGAACAAAATAGTATCCAATCTGCATGGAAATTGTACTTAGGAGGAAATAACTTATGAGCGGTTCCTATCCAGAGAGAGTGGTCGCGATTAAGGTCATCGGTATCGGCGGCGCGGGCAACAATGTTGTCAACCGCATGATCGACTCTGGTGTCCAGGGCGTTGATTTTATTGCTGTGAATACAGATCGTCAGGATCTCAACAAGTCCAGAGCTTCAGAAATAATTCAGATCGGTGAAAAACTCACCGGAGGCATGGGCGCCGGTTCCAAGCCGGAGATCGGAAAGAAATCTGCGGAGGAAAGCCGTGCGGCCATTGCCAAGATAATGGAAAATACGGATATGGTCTTTATCACCGCCGGTATGGGCGGCGGCACTGGAACCGGTGCCGCGCCGATTGTTGCGGACATTGCGCGGGAAAGCGGCGCGTTGACCGTTGGTGTTGTCACAAAGCCGTTTAAATTCGAGGGTGCGCGCCGCATGATGCAGGCGGAAGAAGGGATTGCCAATTTGGCCGACAAGGTGGATTCCCTGATCATCATTCCCAATGACAGGCTGAAATATGTTACCGAGCAGAAGATCACCTTTGCCAACGCTTTCGGCATTGCAGATGACGTGCTCAAGCAGGCAGTTTCTTCGATTTCTGAATTGGTGGGCTATTCGGATAATGTGCTGATCAATCAGGATTTTGCAGATGTGTCTGCTGTGATGCGGAATGCGGGACGCGCCCATATGGGTGTCGGTACGGCCAGCGGCAAAGACAAGGCCGAAGCTGCCGCGCTGGCTGCAGTATCTTCTCCGCTGTTGGAGACTTCCATCAACGGCGCCACCGGTGTGCTTATCAACGTCACCGGTTCCCCGGAAATGGAACTGGAGGATGTGGAGACGGCGGCAAACATTGTCAATGAAGCGGTCAACGAGGAAGCCAATATCATCTTCGGTGCGACCTTTGACCCAACGCTGGAGGATTCCCTGCGGGTAACGGTTATTGCAACGGGGTTTGACCCGGATGCCAAGGGGATGTTTACCGCAGCTGGGGAGAAGGCCAAGGCGGAGACTGGTGCACCCGGCAGCACGGATATCGACGATATCTTCCGGATCTTCAACCGCAAGTAAAAAACACGCCGCCCCGAAATACCTGGCGTATTTTGGGGCGGCTTTTCTCTATCAAGAGGGGATGTTTATGGATTTTGAAGCGCTTTCCGGTCTTAACGGATTCACGGAGACGACATTGATTGTGACCGCAGCCATCTGTTTGGCGGCGGTGTTTGTGGCATGGTATACGGTGCGGGGCCGGATTCAGCTTTCCCAGGTGATTTTGGGCGTGTTTTCCTATGTGGTCGTTATGGTGCTGCAAAACATTTTTTCGGTCCTGCGGGCCTATATGCGCCTTCCGGAGACGGGCGTTTTATTGGGCGTTTACCTGGCGGTCTCAATCGTGCTGAGCCGGGAACTGGTGCGGTTTTTTGCTATGAAATACGCACTGGTAGACCGGTTCGACAGCACCGATACGGCCATCGGCTTTGGCCTGGGCTTCGGGGGACTGTACCTGCTGACCTGTGCTTTTTACTATTTCAGTTGCTATACCACGGTCAACCAGTTCCTTTCCACCGGGACGGAGACCTTTTTTGCCAACGCCGGGGCGGAAAGCGAGGAGGCCTATGCGCTGCTCCAAAATCTGGCGGGCCAAAGCGGCTGGCAGTATGTGATGACCGGCGTAAACCGGGTATTTTTCCTGGTGCGGGAGATTTCCCTGTCGGTGCTGATGTGGTATGGGCTGACGAAGGGAACGATGCGGCGGTGCCTGTTGCTGGTCCCTGCGGTCCATCTGCTTGCCATGCTGCCGGATTGTATGTATGACGCTTCTGTGCTGGGCAATTCCTACGTCAAGGACGTTCTAACCTATGTGCTTTCGGCGGGCATTGCGTTTCTGGCGGCAAAGACTTACAATGCCAATGAAGATCCGGTGGCGCACTATCAGGTGGAAAAGCTGCGGGCCAGAAAAAGAAAATAGAAAGAAAATAGTGCTCCTCCGGCATAAAAGCCGGAGGAGTTTTTTCAGGAAATTTTGAAGGAAATGAACCTTTGGCGGCGTGAATGCGTCTAAACAGGTGAAATCGATTTCAATAGAGCAAAGAAGGTGAGACGATTGGATGAATTTGAGCGGCTTTTGCGGCAGCACTATGGGCCGCTGGAACGGTTTGTCAAATTCCGCATGAACGGGACCGGAGAAGCGGAGGATTTGCTACAGGAGGTATGTCTGACGGCATATGAAAAATTCCATCACCTGCGGGATCGGGAAAAATTCAAACCTTGGATCTTGCAGATCGCGCAGAATAAATGCCGGGACTATTATCGAAGGTCCAGACCGGAGCAGATACCACTGGAAACAGTGGAGCCGTATCTGACCGCCAGCCGCTACGGCCCGGTGGAGCCGGTGCGGGAACTGCTGGAAAGCATGGAGGAAAAAGACCGGATGCTTTTGGAGCTGACGTATTTTGCGGAAATGAGTCAGGCGGAAATTGCCCAAAAGCTGGACATTCCTGTGGGAACCGTCAAGAGCCGGTTGTATGCGGCCAGGGCGCGGTTCCGTTCCAATTATCCATATTCGCCAAATCGGAAAGGAGACAGTATGAAAAGATTACCGGAAATAATGCCGGAGTATACCATTACCCCCAGCCAGCAGCCCCCTTTCTCCGTACAATGGGAGGAGATCATGGGCTGGTTTGTGGTGCCGAGATTGGGAGAAAAGCTGCAATGGGCCATGTACGATTTTCCAAGCCGGAAACGCACCACCTGGACGGAAATGGAGACGGTGGGCCGGATGCAAGTGCATGGAATCGAGGGCGTGGAAATCGACGTTTTGGAACACGATCCGGTGCCCAGCGAGCAGATCGGCGCTCAGAATCCGGTGCATCGAATTCTGGTGGCCCAACTGACGGACACCTACTGCCGCATCCTGTCGGAAACCCATACCCACAACGGGGTCAAGGAGGTCTATACCTTTTTGGATGGGGATGATTTTCTGGGCAACTGGGGCTTTGGCCCGGACAACTGCGGAAATCCCATTCATCTGACCCGGCAAGGGGTGTTCCATAGAGAGGGCAGCACCATTCAGATGAAGGAGACCGACTGGCCCCTGGACATTCTGGGCCGTTATACGGTCACCATCGGAGGAAAAAGCTACGATACCGTCTGCGTGGTGGATGTGTCCTGCTATGACAGCGGAGTGGCCACAGAGCAGTTTTTGGACGAAAACGGCAGAACGATCCTTTGGCGACGCTTTAATAAAGATGACTGGGCGTTCCACCATTTTAAGGAGCGCTGGACAGAGCGCCTGCCGGACAACGAGCGGCTGACCATCAATGGAGAGACGTATGTCCACTGGTATGACTGTATCACAGATTATATCCTCTGAAATCGGAAAGGTTTATCCCGCCACCTTTGTGGCGGGATATTTTTATGGGGTTTGGGACAGGTATGCTGCGATCCGGTCCTTGACATTCTGCTGCACACTCCGGTAATAGAGGGTCAGTTCATAATTATGGTAGCAGCCTTCGACAAACAGCGGCTCGCCGGGGGGATACTCCTCCGGGGTAATGTCCGGCAAAATGAGCGTGCCCCGAGACGCGCTTCGATAGCACCCGGTAAGACCGACAACGTCATGGTCGGCGGAGCCGTCCAGATGCAGATCCACAGAGCCGGGGTTTTCAGAACGGTCCGCCGGGGTAGAGTCGGTTTTCCAGTTTAGAGGGTTGATGCCGTAGGTATAGCTTCCCTCGGGAACGATAATGGAATTTGTGACAAAATCCGCTTCCGAGTTAAAGGAGATAATGACCCCGGTGTCCGTTTCGCCCTGGGCCATTTTCAGATGCGGGAATTCCGCCAAATCCTCCTCGGTGACACGCCATCCGATGAGATAAGCGGCCACCAGCTGCTGTTGCAGGGCAGAATCGTGGAAAAATTCCTCCATCAGCCGAAGCCCCAGATCCGCCCCCTGGGAATAGCCCGCCAGAATAAAGGGACGGCCCTGATTTTCATAAGTCAGATAGTAGAGAAAGGCGGAGCGCACATCGCGATAGGCTACGGAGAAGTAAGGCCCCCGCTGGGCGTCGGGCAGGTAATACACGCTGAGACAGGCCTGCCGGTAGTAGGGCGCGAAGATCCGGCATTGGTCATAAAGCCCGCTCTGCATATTGAGCAGCGATTTTTGCCAGAAACGGTCCTCCCTTCGGAAGGTGGAACTTTGAAAGGTGCCGTCTTTTCCGAAATCCGAGGTAGCGCTCAAAAGAAATATGTCCACGGGGGACGTACTGCTGCTGTCCTCTCTGGCCCAAAGCAGGGGACTTCGATAGTTTCCGCCCCAGGGAAACAGCAGCAGCGCCAGGCTGAAGCTGAGCAGCACAAGGACGCCGACGATTCTTTTTTTCATCAAAACCACTCCGTTCGAATCTGGGCTTTCCTTTTAAAATTACCATAGACTGGAGAACCTGTCAAGGCGTTCCGGCACAGTTTACGGAACAATTTGAACGAAAAATCCACAGACCGATTGCTGAAAAACTGAGAATTTAGCAACATTTTATTCATTTTTCTTGACATCCATGTTCATAGGATATACAATATATTGCGCGAATTAGTGCGGTGTAACATTTCATCTTGACGTTCAAGAGATATATCCGTTGCTTTTTTCTAATTTTATATCAAGGAGGTGTTTCGAAAAGAATGCTCATCAAAGTAATACTGACGCTCGTCGGCGTCCTGGTGGGTGCGGTGGTCATGTTCCCTCTGGGAATCCGCTACCGGAAGCGCAACGCAGAAAAAGAAATCGGCAGCGCGGAGGAAGAGGCCAAGCGCATTATCAATGAGTCCATCAAAAGCGCGGAAAATAAAAAACGCGAAATGTTGGTGGAAGCAAAGGAAGAAATTCACAAGGAGCGGACAGAGTTCGATAGGGAGGTCAAGGCCAGCCGCAATGAACTGCAAAAGCAGGAGCGGCGTCTCCAGCAGAAAGAGGAAAACCTGGACCGGAAAACAGAGCAGTATGAGCGCAAGGATGAGGAACTGAATCAGAAGCTGGCGGCGGTTGCGGCCAGCCAGGAGGAAGTTTCCAATGTCAAGCGCGCTCAAATGGAGATGTTGGAGAAGATCTCGAATATGTCCAACGAGGAAGCCAAGGAGTTCCTGCTTGGCAAGGTGGAATCTGAGATCCGCCATGAAACCGCAATGAAAATCAAAGAAACACAGGATCAGCTGAAGGACGAGGCTGATGAAAAGGCCCGGGAGATCATCACCACCGCCATTCAGCGCTGTGCCGCAGACCATGCGGCGGAGGCCACGATCTCCGTGGTGGCCCTGCCCAATGACGAGATGAAGGGCCGCATCATTGGCCGGGAGGGCCGGAATATCCGGGCCTTAGAGACCAAGACTGGCGTTGATCTGATCATTGACGACACCCCGGAGGCCATTACACTTTCCAGCTTTGATCCGATCCGTCGGGAGGTTGCCAGAATCGCGCTGGAAAAACTCATCGCCGATGGCCGCATTCAGCCCACGCATATTGACAATATGGTGGATAAGGCCCGCCGGGAGGTGGAACAGACCATCAAGCAGGAGGGCGAACGTGCAACCTTTGAGACCGGCGTCCACGGCCTGCATCCGGAACTGATTAAGCTTCTGGGCCGGCTGAAATACCGGACAAGCTATGGTCAGAATGTGCTCAACCATTCCATTGAGGTGGCCCATCTCAGCGGCTTGATGGCTGCGGAACTGGGCGAGGATGTGGCAACGGCCAAGCGTGCCGGACTGCTCCACGATCTGGGAAAATCTGTGGATCACGAGATGGAGGGCAGCCATGTTGCGCTGGGTGTTGAACTTGCCAAAAAGTATAAGGAAAGCGCCCAGGTGGTACATGCCATCGAAGCGCACCACGGCGATGTGGAACCCCAGACGGTCATTGCCTGCCTGGTTCAGGCGGCAGACGCGATTTCCGCAGCGAGGCCCGGCGCCCGCAGGGAGAATGTAGAAAACTACGTCAAGCGGCTGGAAAAGCTGGAGGAACTGACCAGTTCCTTCCCAGGGGTGGAAAAGTCCTATGCCATTCAGGCAGGCCGCGAGGTTCGCATCATGATCAAGCCCGAGGATGTCACGGAGGACAATATGGTCATCCTGGCCCGGGATATTGCCAAAAAGATCGAGAGCGAACTGGAATACCCCGGCCAGATCAAGGTCAACCTGATTCGGGAGACCAGAGCGGTGGAATACGCCAAGTAAATACGACAAAAATCCCTCATGCTGAGACGGCGTGGGGGATTTTTCTTGTATTTCGCGCCATTTACGTTATAATAAGACTACGGAATAAACCACGTTGCGGGTTATTTATGCGGCAACGCCGCGTAAATCCATAAAATTCTGATCGATTTTATGGATTCTGGCCATTGTTTTGGTACATATATAATAAAATAAAAGGGAAACCGCATTGGGAGGAACCAGTATGCTTGCAAAAATTTTGGCCATAGGGGATGTGGTGGCGCCTCAGGGTCTGCGATATCTGAAAAAAATGCTACCTCAGCTGCGCCGGGAGCAACAGATCGACTTTATTGTGGTCAATGGGGAAAATGCATCCAATGTGGGCCTGACGCCGGAGCAGGCGGAAGCCATGCTGGACGCCGGCGCAGATGTGATCACGCTGGGGAATCATGCGTTTCGGCAGAGAAGTATTCACGACTATCTGGACGATCACCGCAATATTCTTCGGCCTGCCAATTTTGCGCCCCAGAATCCCGGAAGGGGCTGGGGGATCTACGATTCGAAATTGGGGCCGGTAGCCGTCATCAATCTGATCGGCCGCGTCAATATGGACTATGGGCCGGATAATCCCTTTTTGATGATCGACAAAATTTTGCCCCAGGTGCAGGATGCCAGATGGATTCTTGTGGATTTTCATGCGGAGGCCACGTCCGAGAAGCTGGCCATGGGGTATATGCTCGATGGCAGGATTACGGCCCTCTGGGGCACCCATACCCATGTGCCTACGGCAGATGCGAGAGTTTTGCCCAAAGGGACAGGATATATTACGGATCTGGGGATGACCGGCCCGAAGGATTCCGTCATCGGCATCCAGCCGGAACTTTCCATTGAGAAATTTCGGGGCGGGGTGTACCGTCCCTATAAGGCAGCGGAGGGAGAGTGCGTTCTTTCCGGGGCGGTGTTCACGGTGGACACGGAAACAGGCCGCTGCACAGAGGTGCGGCGGATTACGGCTTGAGGAGGACGATATTATGGATATCAATACGCAGATCACCGTGCTGCTGGTAATCAACCTTGTTGTGGTTGCGGCGTGCATCCTTCGGCTGGTGCTGATGGCGGTGCGGAGAGGACGGGAAAAAGAGCGGGAAAATCAGACCCAGCGGCAGCAGGAAGATATGTTAGGCGAACTGCGGCAGGCGAGCCGTCAGAGCGCGGTCCAAACGGAGCGCATTGAAAATATCGACAAACACGTGATGGCCCGGCAGGAGGCGATGAATCAGGCCGTGGAGGCCCAGATGAAAACGATGGAGCAGCGGCTGGCGCATTTGGATACCATGAATGAACAGAAGCTGGAATCCCTTCGCCGGAGTATGCAGATTTCCATAGAGGATATGCGAAAGACCACACAGCAGTCCCTGCTGGAACTTCGGCAGGAAAACGCCAAGAAGCTGGATGAGATTCGCGGCACGGTGGATGAAAAGCTTCAGGATACCTTGCAAAAGAAGATCACGGAGTCCTTTCAGACGGTCTCCCAGCAGCTGGAACAGGTATACAAGGGACTGGGGGAGATGCAGCATCTGGCATCGGACGTTGGCGGATTGAAGCAGGTGCTTTCCGGAGTCAAGACCCGGGGCATTTTGGGCGAGATTCAGCTGGGCGCGATTTTAGAGGAGATCCTGTCTCCGGAGCAGTATGATACCAACGTGGCCACCATTCCCGGCTCCAAGGAGCGGGTCGAATTCGCCGTCCGGCTGCCCGGTCAGGATGGACAGCCGGTATATCTGCCCATCGACTCAAAGTTCCCCGGCGATACTTATATGCATTTGCAGGACGCGCTGAACGCTGGGGATACGGCGGCCATCACCGAGAGCCGGAAGGCGCTGGAAACGGTGCTGAAGAAAAGCGCTAGGGACATCCGGGACAAATATGTGGAGCCACCTTATACGACTACCTTTGGTATTCTGTTCCTGCCTTTTGAGGGATTGTATGCGGAAGTAGTGAACATGGGAATGATCGAATGCCTGCAGCGGGATTATGGCGTCAATCTGGCAGGCCCCAGCACCATGGCGGCGCTGCTCAACTCCCTGCAAATGGGCTTCCGCACCCTTGCCATCCAGAAGCGCAGCAACGAGGTCTGGAAGGTGCTGGGAGAGGTCAAGACGGAATTTACAAAATTCGAGGATGTTATGGTGAAGATGCAGAGCCATCTCCAGCAGACCAGCAATGACCTGGAAAATCTCATGGGTACCCGGACAAGGGCCATTCACCGAAAACTTCGATCCGTGCAGGAACTGGAAAGCCCGGAGGAGCAGACACATTTGGATGAGGAACATACATAGGAGGGCTTATGGAGGACTGGAAAAAAGATCGAATCGGCGCTTGTGTCCGGGGTGAGAACCCTACGGTAATCACGAAGATGAAAAGCGGCTATGTGGTCATGGCGGATAATCAATTTCTGCCGGGGTACTGCATTTTGCTCCACTATCCGAGGGTAGAGGGGTTTTCGGCGCTTTCCATGGAGGAACGCAGGGAATATCTGTTGGATACGACGCTGGTGGGGGACGCTATCGAGCGGGTATGCCACCCCCGGCGGGTCAATTATTCCACCCTGATGAACACCGATTCCTTTTTACATACCCATATTGAGGCCCGGTATGACTGGGAGCCGGAGGAATATAAATACCGCCCCAGCTGGACGTATCCAGAGCGGGAGCGGTATGCGGAAGCATATATGTTTCGTGAGGAAAAGCACGGACAGCTACGGAAGCAGCTGAAAGAAGCAATTGAAAAACTGATGGAGCAATATGATTAAAAGGGGGCTGTCTCAAAATGATTCTCCGGAATCACAAGAG
>CAZGOQ010000032.1:0-20154 GCA_964527315.1 uncultured Oscillospiraceae bacterium
CGGCCTTTTCTCAGATTGTCTCCGGCCTGATGGTCATTCACTACTTCACCTTGAGCCGCCGCAGTACCATGAAACTGCGTCTGAGCAAAATGCGGCTACACGGAAAGCTGACAGCAAAAGCAGCGGAACTGGGCTTTTCCTCCTTCCTTCAGCAATTTACCGGCAGCCTTTCGCAGTCCGTCCTGCTCTCCTCTCTGGCGCTGTTTGCTACAGCAGAGACGGTTTCAGGTGATGTAGCCCAGGCGTCAGTGGGAATAACGATCAGCATTGGCCTGTTTTTCCTGCTGCCTGCCATCGGCATTTCTTCCGCCATTCAGCCGATCATCGGCTACAACTATGGGGCGAAAAACTATCGCCGGGTAGTGGACACTCTACGTACTGCGACCATTTTCGCCGTCGCTATGCTGACCATCGGCTGGATCATTATTTTGATCTTTGCGGAACCCCTGGCACAGATTTTCGGTTCCTCCGGGGACAATCTCCGCCATGCGGCCTATACCATGCGGGTCTATAATCTGTTGCTGCCGCTGGTGCCCTTTGGCAATGTCGGAGCCGGTTTTTTCCAGTCCATTGGGCAACCAAAAAAGGCAGTATTCATCAGTCTCAGCCGTCAGATACTGTGTCTGATCCCAATGGTGCTGATTCTGGGCAATCTTTTTGGTCAGAACGGTGTCCTCTACGCCCTGCCGGTGGCGGATGTGGTGTCCTCGGCGGTGGCGCTGGGGATGATGGTCTGGCAGTGCAAAAAGCTAAGAGGAACCGTCCCAGTGAATGTGTAGAGGAAAACAGTAGCCGCAGGTCTCAGATTAGGCTTGCGGCTTTTTTCTTTATGCTGTATAATCTATGCTGTGAAGCCGGACAAAAGGTGCCTTATTTTGAGGAGAATAGACAAGCCGGGTGAGAATCCCGCACAGTCCCGCTGCCGTATTGGGGAGCGCATACAAATGGATGTCACTGGGAAACCGGGAAGGCTGTATGCGTGGAGAACCTGAGTCGGAAGACCTGCCTGAAGTCCGTTGCGTTTGCCCCAGAAAACGCGGAAAAACCTACGATGCATAGGAGGATTTTTATGAAAAAACAGACGAAAATTATCATTGGTGTTGTAGCGCTGTTGGTAGTGGTGGCCATCCTGCTGGGCGTCTATTTTGCGACCCGGCCGGATGCCAATGCGGGCGCCAAGGCACTGGAAATCCATGTTGTCCATGGAGACGGAACTAAAAAGGTCTTTACGTTCGGAACGGACGCAGAATATCTGGCCGACGCACTGATAGAGCAAGACCTTGTTTTCGGCGAGGAAAGCGAATACGGTTTGTTCATCACCACGGTGGATGGCGAGACCGCAGATGAAAGTCAGGAGCAGTGGTGGTGCCTCACCAAAGCTGGCGAGATGCTGATGACCGGCGCCAGCGAAACCGTCATTGCCGATGGGGAAACCTATGAATTGACGCTGACCGAGGGTTATTGAGGGCAATGAAGCGGGGAAGGCTGCTGGAGCTTTTCGTGCTGGCTCTGCTGGGGGCGCTGATGTTTGGTGCAAAAATGGCCATGGCCGAGTTGCCGAATATTGAGCCGGTGAGTCTGCTGGTTCTGGTCTATACGGTGGTGTTTGGAAAAAAGGCATTGTATCCCATCTATGTCTATGTGATGCTGGAGCTTCTGGTCTGGGGACTGGGGCTTTGGAATCTCAACTACCTTTATGTGTGGCTGACGCTGTTTCTCCTGGCGCTTTGCTTCCGGCGGATGGAAACGCCCTGGGGCTGGGCTGTTTTATCGGGCGCCTTTGGACTTGCCTTTGGTTTGCTTTGTGCGCCGGTGTATCTGCTCAGTGGCGGCTGGGCCTTTGCGCTTTCCTGGTGGATTTCGGGCATTCCATTTGACGTACTCCACTGCGTCGGGAATTTTGCCATGGCGCTGGTGCTGATGAAGCCGCTGACAAAGGGCCTGAATATGCTCAAGCGCCGCTATTTGCCGAATACATAAAAGCGCATCCCGGAGGACATGAACGTCTCCGGGATGCTTTGATCAGGCTGGAGTGCATATCGGTTCACGCATGGTGTTCGCCCTCAGCGGCGCCCATTCAGGCTTACGGTTTTGCTTTCCCGCCGGCGGCATTTTTTTCACGCTGTATCTCTACCAGTTCCTTTAACGTAATGTTGTCCACTACGCTGTCGATGGCCTGGTCAATTTTCCGGTAGACCTCTACTGTGGCGCACTGGCACTGACGGGGACAGATATCGTCGTTTTCCGCACAGGCCACTGGCGCAAGGCTGCCTTCAATGGTACGAAGAATCATTCCAACGGTATAGTATTCCGGATCGTGAGCCAGCTGATAGCCGCCTTGTGCGCCGCGGCTGGCATGAAGATATCCGCTGCGGCTCAGCGGCGTGACGATTTGTTCCAGATACTTTAATGAAATATCCTGACGCTGGGCAATGGATTTGAGAGAAATGCTGCCTTCCTCGCTCCGAAGCGCAATATCCAGCATCAGCCGCAGAGCATAGCGCCCTCTGGTGGAAATTTTCAAAGCAAACCCCTCCCGCATACAATGATAATACTATTGTACGATAGGAATGATAGGAAATCAAGGACTTTTTAAAATCCTATATAATATCTCGTATCTCGGAATTCATGTTGACAACGGTGACCGGCTGCCGTTATAATATCCGCAGGATCGCAGCGCGGAAGCGCATTCTGCGGCAAACAGATTTTGATTCCGCTGGTGTAACGGGTTGAGGGCGGAAAAGGAGTGATCATGATGGCAGAGATCTTAGCAGTCTGCATCAGTGAAAAAAAGGGCGAACAGAAGCACCCGGTTGCGCAGGCCCAGTTAAAGGTCGATTGGGGAATTGTGGGCGACGCCCATGCCGGCAACTGGCACCGGCAGGTTTCCCTTTTGGGTCAGGAGAGCGTGGACAAGCTTCAGTCGCAGATTGCGGTGCAACTGAAGCCCGGTGATTTTGCGGAAAATATTCTGGTCAAAGGTTTGACCCTGTATACGCTGCCAGTGGGTACAAAGCTGAAAATCGGCGAACAGGCCGTGGGTGAGGTGACGCAGATCGGGAAGACCTGTCATTATGATTGTGCCATCCGCAAAGCTGCAGGAGACTGTGTAATGCCCCGGGAGGGGATTTTTGTAAAAATCATTGCGTCTGGAACTGTTCGCCCCGGCGACAGTCTGGAAATTCTGGAGGAAACCTAAATGACAGTATATGAAATGCAGCAGGAGATCATAAGGCTGAAAAAAAAGAAGGATATCTGTATTCTGGCCCATGCCTATCAGGGACAGGAGATTCTGGATGTGGCCGACTATGTGGGCGATTCCTATGGGCTTAGCGTGCAGGCCTCCAAGGCGCCTCACAAAACGGTGCTCATGTGCGGTGTTCGGTTCATGGCGGAGACCTGCAAGGTGCTGTCCCCGGAGAAAACCGTGATACTAAGCCACAGCGAGGCGGGCTGCCCCATGGCGGATCAGATGGACAAGGAGGATATTGAGGCCATTCTGCCCCGGTATCCCGGCTATGCTGTGGTGTGTTATATCAACACCACCTCCCGGCTGAAAACCATCTGTGACGTCTGCGTGACCTCCTCCTCGGCGGTGAAAATCATTCAGAATATACCTCAGAAAGACATTTTATTTATCCCCGATCAGAATTTGGCCCAGTATGTAGCGGAGCAGGTGCCGGAGAAGAACATTCGATTTTTGCGGGGCGGCTGTCCCCGGCACGCACTGGTGACGAAGTGGGATGTGGAAAATGCCAGAACAAAGCATCCCGGCGCGTTGCTGCTGGTACATCCCGAATGTCGCCCGGAGGTCGTCAAGGCGGCGGATTATGTCGGTTCCACCACCGGCATTATGAATTTTGCGAAACAGTCCGATGCGAAGGAGTTCATTATCGGCACAGAAACCAGTATTCTGGAGCATCTGCAGTTTGATTGCCCGGAGAAGAAATTCCACTACCTGACCCGTGATTTGATGTGTCCCAATATGAAAATGACCACATTAGCGGATGTGCTCCACTGCGTGCAGGGCACTGGCGGTGAGATGATCGAGTTGGAGCCGGAAATTATTGCGGGCGCAAAAAGATGCATTGACGAGATGATTCGTTTGGGCGGGTAAAACTATATTAACAAAATTCCGTCAACTCTGAATGAGTTGGCGGAATTTTTTCGCGGGAAACACCTTGACAGGGAAAATGAATTATGGTATTCTTCATTTAACAATTAACTTAATTGTTAAATGAATGGAGGGAGCCAAATATGAGCCTGCAAGACACCCTGCGTGCCCTGGCGGATCCAACCCGGCGGGAAATTCTCAACAGTCTGAAGAAAGGGAAAATGTCCGCCGGAGAGATTTCTAATCAATTCCCCATCACCGGGGCGGCAGTTTCCCGGCATCTGTCTGTGCTGAAGGATGCGGGGTTGATCCGGGATCAGCGGGAGGGGAAATTTATCTATTATGAACTCAACGCCTCCGTGCTGGAGGAAATCATGCTGTGGCTCGCTGATCTGAGAGGAGGAAATGAAGATGTTGAAAAAGAATAAATGGATCCTGTTGGCGACTTCTGTTGTCATATTGCTGCCCGTTTTGGCGGGACGGATTCTTTGGGATCAGCTGCCGGAGCAGATGGCGACCCACTGGGGCGCAAGCAATGAACCGAACGGCTGGAGCGGAAAAGCTTTTACGGTGTTCGGCCTGCCCGGTTTGATGCTGGTGCTGCACTGGTTTGTGATTGTGATGACTTCCATCGACCCGAAGCGGAAAAATATTTCAGAAAAACTGTTTTCCGTATTGGTCTGGATCATTCCCGCAACGTCGCTGGTGACCAATGCGGCAGTTTATGCCTATGCCATGGGAATGCAATGGGATATTGGTTTGGTGGCCCTTTTGCTGGTGGGCGCTGTGTCCATTGTATTGGGGAACTATCTGCCGAAATGCGAGCAGAATTACACTGTGGGCATTCGGACGCCCTGGACGCTGGACGACCCGGAAAACTGGCAAAGGACACACCGTGTGGCGGGCTGGGCCATGACCATCTGTGGCGTTTTGACGATTCTCAGCACATTTTTCGGTGGCTGGTGGCTTGCGCTGGCTGTCATCCTGGCAGCGGCGGTTGCACCCTATCTCTATTCTTATGTTTTCTATCGGAAGCACAGCAAAGGGAAGGATGACACATAAACGCCATTGAGACAGAGGGCCTGACCAATTTTTATGGCGAACATCTGATAGAATCGTGCTTGGACAGCCTGCCATGTGTGAGAAAACCTCTGGCAAATCAATTGGTCCGCCGGAGGTTTTTACTCTCTGTTTCATATTCAGCAGCAGAAATAAAATCCGGGGGTGCCACAGCAGAAGTTCATGGCGCACCAGGCCAGACATATGGGATAGCATGCGCCGCTTCGCTGGGTCTGAAAGCCGTGCCGGGCACCTCTGTCTGTATACATTTTTCCGCCGGACTGGACGATCTGATAAAAACGCTGATAATCCGGATTGTCCGGTTCCATCTGCGTAGCCCGGCGGATGTGTTCCATGGCAGCGACCCGGTTGCCCTGACCATAGTTGGCTCTGGCGCTGCAATAGTACCATTTTGCGTTCCGATCGCGCTCTGGAATGGTGCTGAGAACATGGAGGGCTTCCTGATAAGCGCCGGCGTTGATGTAATGCAGCGCAGACTGCATCTCACTGGAATCCCGGGCTTCATATTGGGTCTGGTTGTAGTAAGTTTCCTGATAACCATAGCCAAAGGGGTCAAAACCGAAACCAAATGGATCGTAGTCGCTCTGTCCGCCGTATGTGTTTGTGCTGCGATCGCTTTGCTGCTGTGTCTGCGGATTTTTAATGGCATCATAGGCGGCGTTAATTTCATTCATCTTTTTTTCGCAGGCGGCGTCGCCCGGGTGGAGATCGGGATGGTATTGCTTGGCCAGCCTTCGATAAGCGGATTTGATCTCATCCTCCGTGGCGGTTCTTGGAACGCCCAGAACCTCATAGGGGTCAGTCATGTTACTCCGTCTCCTTCTTTTTCCTCACATTTGCGGCCCTTGCGCCGCCGGTAAAAGGCCTGAGTGTATTTCTGCCAGACCCCGGCGTAAAGAATATTACGCAACAGCGCCAAATCCTGCTCCAGCGGCAGACGCTCGAAGGCTGTCGTGCAGTCGCCCAGCAGCATGGTCAGCAGATCGTGGTCATCTTCCCTTGTTCGTTTGCTGCCGCTCAGGGAGCGGAGCGGATTGGGGCGATGATGTTTTTCGTCGCCGTGATAGTCGATGCAGGCGTCCATAATATAGATGAACCGGCCCAGACCTTCTCCCAGCGCACGGAGGGTAGGGGCCCAGTGGTCGTTTTCTGAGACAACAAATAACTCGCCCATGATCTTGCCAAAGCAATCCGCAGCCCGATCGGCGCTGACCAGAGGGCCGTCTTCATATTGATGCAGCAGTTGGAGGTTTTCGGAGACAGCTGCGGTCTGCCGTGGATATTGTTTCTCGATGTTCTCACAGGGCGTTTGCAGAAGTTTTGTCATGCACAGACCGGTCAACTTTTGATCGTCCTGCCAGTCATCCAGGCAGTTCCAACGAGCCAGCAGGAGATTCAGGTCGGCGGCATAATCCGTATAGCGGTTCTCCCAAAAGGCTCGCTTTCGGATGGGGTGTACGGGACACTGGGCCCGCGCAGTGGTCTCCTCCGGCTCATAGAGGGAGGAAAGCAGCAAGACAAGAAAAACCATGTCATAGGTCAGCGTCATTCGGCCGGAAAGGCCATATTTTTGTTTGAGCCGTCGGCACAGGCCGCAATAGCAGCCGGAGTACCGGGCGATCTCCTCCTGACTCAGCTGGGAGGGGTCCGCAGCGATATATCCAAACATCCTTTGCCCTCCCGAGCAGTCAGCTGTTTTCCTCAAAAATACACTGACAGTTTTTGCAGGTGATGCGAATATGCCCTTTCCCCTTCGGGACTCGAAGCACTGTGCCGCACTGAGGGCACTTAAAAAAACGATAGAGGTTTTTTTGCCGTCGCCTGGCCCTGCGGCGGGATTGAAAGTCGGTGATTGGATGGATCAGCTGCAAAAAACGATCATTTTCCCGGCTGCGTCTGGCAATGTTTTTGCTGAGGATGCGATAATAGCTGCCAATCAGACTGAGAAGCGCCAACAACCATAAAACCGAACTGACAATGCCGCCCGCGAACATGGACAGAATCAAAAGTACGCAGGCAAACAGACTGATTGCTATGCTGAGACTGTCCGGGCCGTTCCGACCTGACAAAAAGCGCCTTTTTCTGTTCATGAAAACGACCTGCCCCTTTCGGAAAATCACAAAGTATATTTTATTTTATCAACAGTTTATGAACAAGGTATAAACACCAGGCATTTTTTTCGATTTTTGAACCGGTTTCCCTGCGCAGAAAGCAGTTGATTTTTTCTGGAGATTATATATAATAAAAGGGAATATGGATAAACTGATCCTATGATTTCTCCGAGCGCAGGCATCTAAGGCGATAGCTATGATACCTGTGCCTGACCGTCTGAGGTCGCGAGGCCGGGAGGGAAACCCACCGACCTTCCATGCGGAAATGCCGCCGAAAAGGAGAGCGCCTGTAGACTGGACGCTGCAGCTTTGCCCTTTTCGGCAGGGTTGTATTTTTTTCTGGGAGGGAATGCTGTGCTCCAAGATATTGACTTTCAAACGGCGGCCCGGATGATCTGCCGGGAAATAAAACCGGTGGGTCTGGAACAAATCCCACTGGAACTGTCAGCGGGGAGGATTTTGGGCGAAACTGTGGCGGTGAAAGCCGATGTGCCGCCCTTTGATCGCTCCCCCTATGATGGATATGCGTTTCGGGCGGAGGATACAGCGTCAGCGTCTCCGGGCACGCCGGTCACGTTGCGTATTTTGGAAGAAATTCCAGCGGGCCATGTAGGCATAAAGCCGGTGGAGTCTGGAACGGCGGTCAAGATTTTGACTGGTGCGCCGGTTCCCTTCGGCGCAGACTGTGTGTGCAAATTTGAAGAGACGGAATTTACCGAGGCAGCGGTGACCCTGCGCCGGTCCTATGTTCCCGGCGCAAATATTGTGTCCCGGGGCGAGGATCTGACAGCAGGGGATATTCTGGCAACGGAGGGGACAGTCATCGATGCGGCCCTCTGCGGGACGCTGGCAACGCAGAATATGGCCTCTCCCACGGTATATCGCCGCCCCATGGCCGGGATTATTACCACCGGCAGCGAACTGACGGCAGTGGATGAGGAACTTCTTGGCGGAAAGATCGTCAATTCCAACCGGTATACCTTTCAATGCGTGTTAAAGCAGGCGGGCTGCGAAACAGAGTTCTTTGGCTGTCCCGGCGATACGGTGGAGGAGATATGTGCCGCCTTTCGCGCGGCGGCGGCAGTTTCGGATGTGATCATCACTACCGGCGGCGTATCAGTGGGAGACTATGACCTGACTCCAGCGGCGCTGCAGGCGGCCGGCGGAGAGATCTGGATTCAGAATGTGCAGCTTAAGCCCGGCGGTAAATGCTGCTTTGGGCGACTGGGCAAGGCACTGGTTTGCTGCCTGTCCGGAAATCCCGCTTCCAGTCTGACAGCCTTTTATGCCATGGCGTTGCCTGCTATTTGGAAGCTGTGCGGCAGAAAAAACTGGACGCTGCGCGAGACAACGGTCACACTGGCGGAGGATTTTTTGAAAAAGAGTCCCAAGCCGCGTCTATTGCGGGGATTGTTGGATGTGTCCGATGGGATCCTGAACATAAAGATCACCGGCGAACAGGGCAACGGGATCCTCCATACCATGATCGGCTGCAATGTGCTGGCGCTGGTGCCGGCGGGCAGCGGGCCGCTGGACAGAGGGACAAGGCTGAAAGCTTATTTGCTGGGAGGTACGATATGAAAAAAGTAAGAGTAGAGGACGCGGTGGGAATGGCGCTCTGCCATGATATCACGGCCATCAATGACCAGTTTAAGGGCGCGGCTTTCCGCCGGGGCCAGGTCATTACCCCGGAAGACGTGGAAAAACTCAAAGATATCGGAAAACGGTATGTATTTATCTGGGAGGAGAACGCCGGGGAGATTCATGAGGAGGATGCAGCGCTGCGGCTCAGCAAACTCTGTCAGGTGGAGGGCGGCGAATACACAGGCCCCAGCGAGGGGAAAATGGTGCAGAGGGCTACGGTACGCGGGATGTTCCGGGTCAATATTCCCCTGCAGAGGGCCGTCAATTCCATTGGGGACATAACAATCTCCTCTCTGCCGGATCACTACCCGGCAGAGGTGGGGGACAAACTTTGCTCCATGCGGATTATTCCTCTGGTGACCCAGGAAAGTCAAATTGAGGAGGCAGAGCGGCTATGCCGGGAATCGGAAGAGCCGCTGATGCGGCTGCTGCCCTATCGAAGCTTGAAGGTAGGTCTGATTATCACCGGAAGCGAGATCTTTTCCGACCGGATCCCGGATAAATTTGAGCCAGTTCTGCGGGATAAAATGGCCCGCTATGGCGGTGAAGTGATCGGCTGCAAAATCTGCGATGATGACCTTCCCATGCTGAATGACGCCATCACAGCATATTTGGACATGAGGGCGGATCTGATTTTAATGACCGGCGGCATGAGCGTTGATCCAGATGATCTGACCCCTGCGGCCATCCGGAATTCCGGGGCTGAAATCGTGACCTATGGAATGCCCTCTCAACCAGGCAATATGCTGCTGCTGGCCTACCATGGAAAAACCTGCATTGTAGGGGTGCCCGGCGCGGCGGTGAAGCTGCCCACAACAACGCTGGATGTGGTGCTGCCCCAAATCTTTGCCGGGGAGAAATTTAAAAAAGAGGATGTTATCCGGCTTGGTGACGGCGGTTTTTGCCAAAGCTGCCCCAGCTGTCACTGGCCCAACTGTACGTTTGGACGCTATTGAGTATGAAAGATCAATATGGCAGAGAGATCACCTATCTTCGGGTCTCTATTACGGATCGCTGCAATCTCCGGTGCCGCTACTGTATGCCGGAGGATGGGGTCTGCAAGCTGCTTCGCAGCGATATATTAAGCTACGAGGAGATCGTAGAGATCGTGGAGGCCGCCGCAGAACTGGGCATCCGAAAGGTGCGGGTCACCGGCGGCGAGCCGCTGGTGAGATTAGGCTGCGCTGAACTATGCGGGAAAATCGCGCGGATCCCCGGCATTCGGGAAGTGGCGCTGACCACCAACGGCGTCCTGCTGGAATCGGAAGCAGAGATGCTGAAGGCCGCAGGTGTGGGCAGGGTCAATGTGAGTCTGGACACGCTGGATGCGGAAAAATACAAAAGGATCACCGGAGGCGGAGAGATTCAAAAGGTATTGCGGGGACTCAGCCGGGCCGGGGCGGTGGGACTGACGCCCATCAAACTCAATGTGGTGCTAATCGGCGGTTTCAATGACGATGAGATTCCCGCCTTTGTGGCGCTGACCAGACAGCATCCCATCGAACTCCGCTTTATTGAACTGATGCCCATGGGGCCGGGAGCGGAGTTCGGGGAAAACGCATATCTGCCCAGCCAGCGGGTGCTGGACATTTGCCCGGAGTTGGAGGAACAGTCTCAAAATGATGGCGTTGCAAGACTATACCGGCTGCCCGGCGGATATGGAAGGGTAGGTTTGATCAGCCCTCTGAGTCGGCATTTTTGCGGCAGCTGCAACCGACTGCGACTGACGGCAGAGGGGGCGCTGAAGCCCTGCCTGCATTCAGATCAGGAAATATCGCTGAAGGGCCTGCACGGAGATGCGCTGCGGGAAAAGATCCGGGAGGCCGTCTATGCAAAGCCCCGGATGCACGGGGCGCTGGACGCGCACCACAGCAGTCAGGCGGGACGCACCATGAATACCATAGGAGGATAGGAAATGGACTTTTCTCATTTTAACGATTCCGGCAGGGCGCGGATGGTCAATGTAGGAGAGAAAGCGGAGACAAAACGCACTGCCATTGCGGCAGGCCGTGTGCTGGTCAGCCCGGAAACCATGGCGCTGATCCAAAGCGGCGGCATGAAAAAAGGAGATGTGCTGGGGACAGCACAGATCGGCGGCATTATGGGGGCGAAAAACACGCCCCATATCATTCCCATGTGTCATCCTGTCGTACTCTCCGGTGTGGATATCAATTTCGCGCTGGACGAGGAAACGTCTGCGGTGGAGATTACAGCCAGCGCTTCCTGCACCGGCCAGACCGGCGTGGAAATGGAAGCACTGACGGCGGTGTCCGTGGCGGCACTGACGATATATGATATGTGCAAGGCGGTTCAGAAGGATATTGTCATTGACCAGATCCGTCTGCTGAAAAAGGCCGGCGGAAAGTCCGGGGATTTCGAAAGGGTGGATATTTGATGGAGTTTACTGCGGCAGTGATCACCGTCAGCGACAAGGGCAGCCGGGGAGAGCGGGCGGACACCAGCGGCCCGGCGCTGGTCGAAATGCTGAAAAGCGAGGGATATCGGGTAATGTATACCAAAATCATTCCGGATGAATTTGACCAGATTGCGGCGGAACTGACATATTGCTGTGACGAACTGGGCGTGTGCCTGGCACTGACCACTGGCGGAACAGGCTTTTCCCTCAGAGATGTGACCCCGGAAGCGACTCTTTCAGTGGTGGAACGGGAGACCAGAGGGATCCCTGAAGCCATGCGGGCCTTCAGTATGACCATCACAGACAAAGCCTGTCTCAGCCGGGAAACTGCGGGGATTCGGAAAGAAACCCTGATCGTCAATCTTCCCGGCAGCAAAAAGGCGGCAACGGAAAATTTTTCCGCAGTGCTTCAGCCCATTCGGCATGGAATCGAAATTCTCCGGGGGGACAGTCAGAATTGCGGCGGTTGACATAACTTCGCGCTTCGCCAGATAGGAGGGGTAAAATGGACAGAACATATATTGCCATTGATCTGAAATCCTTTTATGCCTCCGTGGAATGTGTGGAGCGAGGTCTGGATCCCATGACCACCAATCTGGTGGTAGCGGATGAGAGCCGCACAGAAAAGACCATCTGCCTTGCAGTGTCGCCCAGCTTGAAAGCCTACGGCATATCTGGCCGAGCCAGACTGTTTGAGGTGGTGCTGCGGGTCAAGGAGGTCAACCGGCAGCGGCAACTTCGGGCGCCGGGGCGGCAGTTTATCGGCACATCGGTGGATGACCGGGAACTGAAACAGGCGCCGGAACTGGCGGTGGGCTATATTGTAGCGCCCCCGAGAATGGCCCATTATATCAAGCACAGCGCGGAAATCTATAACATCTATCTCAAATATGTGGCCCCGGAAGACATTCACGTCTACTCTATTGACGAGGTGTTCATGGATGTAACGCCATACCTTGGAACCTACCAGCTGACCGCCCGGCAGCTGACGCAAAAGATAATCAGGGATGTGCAGCAGACCACCGGAATCACCGCCACAGCGGGCATTGGCTCCAATCTCTATCTCTGTAAAGTGGCGCTGGATATTGTGGCCAAGCATATTTCAGCCGATGAAAGCGGTGCGCGGATTGCGGAACTGGATGAGAAAAGCTATCGGCAGCAGCTTTGGAACCACCGGCCTCTAACGGATTTTTGGCGGGTGGGCCGGGGTTATGCAAAGAAGCTGGAAGCCCACGGGCTTTACACCATGGGGAATATCGCCCAGTGTTCCTCAGGTGCGGCGTCGGATTATTATAACGAGGAATTGCTCTATCGGCTTTTCGGTGTAAATGCGGAACTTTTGATCGACCATGCCTGGGGCTGGGAGCCATGTACCATTTCTGAGATCAAGTCATACCGGCCCAAGGAAAACAGTATTGTTTCCGGCCAGGTGCTGCAGTCCCCCTGTTCCGCAGAGGAGGCGAAGCTGGTTGCACGGGAAATGGTGGACCTTTTGGCGCTGGATCTGGTGGAAAAGGGACTGGTGACCAATCAGTTGACGCTGACTATCGGCTACGATGTGACAAACCTTTCCGATCCGGAGCGGAAAAAGGCCTATCACGGCCCGGTTACAACGGATTTTTATGGAAGAAGTGTGCCCAGGCACGCCCACGGCACTGCAAATCTGGGCCGTTTTACGGCTTCCGGCAGGGCGCTGACGGAAGCGATTCTGGGACTTTATGAGGAGATCGTCAACAGGAAATTGCTGGTGCGCCGTGTGACCATTTCCGCCAATCATCTGATTGCCAGAGACGCAGACAGAAGCAGAGACTTTGAGCAGCTGGATCTGTTTGGCGAGACGGAAGCGACGCGCCGGTTGGAAGCGATAGAGGAAAAGGAACAGAAAATGCAGGAAACCATTCTGAAGATCAAGAAAAAATACGGCAAGAATGCCGTACTGAAGGGAATGAATCTGCAGGAAGGGGCAACGGCGGTGGATCGCAACCAGCAGATCGGCGGCCATAAGGCATAAAATATATGGCCGACCGCGAGTTGCCGTTTGTGTAAACGGTGAATGCGACGGGAGGAGATGGGTATGCGGAAGAATCCCTATGAAGATATATTGGATTTGCCTCATCATCAATCGGAAACACATCCTCATATGTCCATGCAGGAGCGTGCCGCGCAGTTTTCCCCTTTTTCCGCCCTGACCGGGTATGGGGCGGCGGTAGCGGAGGCGGCCAGACAAACCGAATTGCGGCTGGAACTGGATGAGGGGGAGAAAGCAGCCATCGATCGGAAGCTGCAGTTTCTGCGCCTGCATATGGAAGAACGGCCTCAGGTCACATGGACATTTTTCCAGCCGGACAACCGAAAGGTCGGTGGAGCGTACGTCTCTGTAACCGGCGCGGCAAAAAAGCTGGATGCGCAGAGACGGCAGATCGTTCTGATTGACGGGGCCGTCATTCCAATAGACGAACTGATCGAACTGTCCGGGCCGCTTTTTGCACAAATGGAGCAGGAAGAAGTGTCAGACCTTTTTTAGCGTTTCCGTCAGTTCCGAGGACGGCGTCACATACAGGGTATTGCAGCCCTCATAGATTACCATGCCGGGTTTGGCGCCGGCGGGTTTTTTCACATGCTTGACCGGACAATAGTCCACCGGCACGTTCTGGCTGTCCCTTGCCTGAGAGTAATAGGCGGCCAGTTGAGCGGCTTCCAGAAGGGTTTGTTCATCCGGAGACTCCCCCTCGCAGGAGATGATCACATGGCTGCCGTGAATCTTCTGGGTATGAAGCCAGACGTCACTCTTGAAGGCAGATTTCAGGGTCAGAAGGTCGTTTTGGGTATTATTTCGCCCGACACGGATGCGCTTTCCGGAGGAGGAAATAAACTCCATGGGTGCGGAGGGCTTCATTTTTATGGATTTTTTCCGTTCGTTGTCCCGCAAATAGCCCCCGGAGATCAGTTCTCGGCGAATCTCGACAAGGTCTTTTTCTGTTTCCGCCCGGCTCAGTTCTTCTAAAATGCTGCCCAGATATTGCAGTTCCAGCCGGCCCTTTTCAATTTGCTCCGTGAGAAAACGCTCTGCATTTTTCGCCTTGTTATAATCTTTAAAATACTTTGCGGCATTCTGCTGGGGAGAAAGTGTCGGATCCAGGGCGATTTCTATGACGGAGCATTCCGGGTCATAATAGTTTTCTGCCAGCAGCTTCGTCTGTCCGCGCTGCATTTGATACAGGTTTGCGGTGATCAGTTCACCTTTGATGCGAAGAGTATCCCGGTCAGCAGTGGCGGCGAGTTCTTTTTTTTGATGCTCCAACTTCCGCTTGGCTCTGTTTTCCAGATTGGTAACCGTTTTCACCGTAGCCTGAGATTTGGATTTCATCCGGGCTGCGGCGTCTTTTTTTTCATAAAACGCATCCAGCATCTGGGAAAAGCATACCTGCGGACGAGATTCCACCAGCGTGCCATATTGGGAAATGGGTATACAGGTATAGTCCCAGGGAATGCCGTTTTTCAGCAGCAGATAGGGCGTGAGCGGCCCCTCTGAGAGCGCATGAAATCCGGCTTTCAAATGCGCCGCCAGTGCATAGCGGGAGGGCGCGAGCAGATCGTTGAGATCCTCCAGTTCCGGGTCATAGGTATAGATCAGTTCCCGGCAGATGAGGGGCGAAAGGCCGGAAAAATGGTGAAGCAGAAAGTCGTCCGGTCTGGTGGGAGTGTCGATTTCCCTTAAAAGCCCGGAGAGCGCTTCCAAAGAGGTTTCCAAAGGATTCTGTTTCTCCTGTGTTGGCGGAAGATGATAGAACAGTCCCGGCAAAACCTGCCGTTGACGGCTCATTTCATAGTCTACCCGGCGGACACAGTCGAGGATGCGGCCATCCGATCCGGAAAGAATCAGATTGGAGTTCCGGCCCATCATCTCCAGAATCAAATGCCGGATGACAGGTTCGCCGAATTCGTTGGTACAGCTGAGGGAAAAGTCCAATACTCGCTCCATGGGGGGCTGGGTGATCTCAAGAAAACGGCTGCCCGTGAGATGTTTCCGGAGCAGCATACAGAACATGGGCGGCGAGGGAGGATTCTCGATTGCCGCAGTGGTGATATGAACCCGGGGGTGGCCGGAATTGGCGGACAGCAACAGCCGGAAAGAGCCGTTGTTGGAACGAAGCAGAAGGACAACCTCATCCCGGGAGGGCTGAAATACTTTGTCGATTTTGGAGCCGATCAGGGCCTGCCGAAGTTCCTGGGTCAGCGCAGACAGGGTAATAGCGTCAAGTGGCATAAGATCCCTCCATGATGATAGCGAAAAGCGCCCGAAGTCGATCCGTCTGGCCAAGCAGATACAATGCGCCGAACAGTGCTTCCAGCCCGGTGGCCTTAGAATATTGGCTGTGCGTGGCGTTTTTGGGGATGTTGTGTACGTCGGCGTTCCGGCCCCGCCGGAAATAGCCGATTTCCTCTGCGGTCAAATGGGGAAGGAGCAAGTCTGCGGCACTGGCCTGCGCAGGGGCGCAGACCAGCGCTGTTGTGCTTTGATGGAGATGGTTTCCCGTGGTTTCCCCCTCCAGAATGAGCATGGATCGGACAAGCAATTCATATACCGCGTCTCCAAGATGAGCCAACCCAAGGCTGGAAACCGCGCCCACCTCCCGGGGAGAGAGCGTATGATGCAATAATGTCTCCAAGGATATTCCTCAATTCTCTGTTTTATGCCCTGTATTTTATCACAATTTCCCGCAAATGAAAAGGGAAAATCCAGACGAAGGGACGCTGCGTGTTGGAATTGTGAAGACAGCTTGGCAAATTGCATAAAAAAATTAAGTGCAATGCAAAAGTATGATAAAAATGATGCCGGAGGAAAAATAATTGCTGACATTTTTTTAAATCTGTGCTATCATAGTCGCATATTTTGGCCGGAAACCGGCTGAGGAGGCTAATACTTTGGAAGAAAAATATGGGAAGAAATTTGGAGAAGCGAAAACCCTGCCCCTGGCAGTCAGCGGAATTTTGATGCTTGCAATCATCGTTTTGATTGCCGGTATTGCTGTTTTGGGTTATGGTATCTCAAAAGGTAAGTTCAACGTGATCGGCCTGCTGATGATGATTATAGGCGCTTTGATTCTGGCCTATTGCGTCAAGACGATCATGGGCAAGGTCGTGTGCTATGAAAATGCTATTGTAATTACGGAAACATTTAAGACAACGGTGATCCCCAGGGAGGATATCGCCGCAATCTTCTGGGAGCGTCCCGGCGCAAATGCCAGCAATGAGAAGGTGCGCACCAATGTGAATGTTGCAGACATCATTCTAGCAGGCGGACGGAAGCACTATAAAATCTCTGATGGGTACTATTCCAACGTAGAGGTTTTGGGACTGTATCAAAATGAGTATAAGATCCCCATGGAGATTGGCCGTTAAAAATCATGCCCTCCGGCAGACTGGACGTCGGAGGGTTTCGCTTGTCTTTTGAAGTCGAACGTGCTATGATACAATGCACAGATAAGCGGGTATGGCGGAATTGGTAGACGTGCAGGATTTAGGTTCCTGTGCAGCAATGCGTGTGGGTTCGAGTCCCACTACCCGTACCATAACGCGCACATATGAACACCTGGAGATCGTTTGGGCGGCGCATGTGTTCGTGATCACAGTAAAAGCGGAGAGGCCGTAATGGCTCCTCCGCTTTTTGCACACTGGGAACCACTTGCTGAGCGAGTGGTTCAAAAGAGTCTATGACAATAAGGGAAAATCCCTGTTAAAATTATTTTCTTCCGGAATGACAGCGTTTTCATAAAATCGTTTAGGCCAATCTCAAGCAGTAAGATCGGTACATTCCGGAACGAAAGCTGCTGACGCAGGAGAAAGTCCGGAGCATCGCCGGATGGAGTCAAAATCCGGCGCAGGTCAGAAAAAAGGATGAACTTGCCTGTCCCTGCCCGAATTGGGGCAGAGAAGCCTGGCTCAGCCGACAATGGGTAAAAAAGAAGTGCAGCACCTGCCACTGAAATCCGGAAGTATTTCAGCAGCAGAAGGTGAAGCTGCGGGAATACGCCGGAAAGAATTTACAAAGGATGCCGTGAAGCTGCTGCATATGCCCCTTTCGGTCTATGTCAGGATTATGGCGGAAACCATGGCGCATCCGGAAACAAAAATATTAATAACGGATTATGAGCGCATACGCGATGGAGACATTGACCCGAGCCAATTTACGGCCATGTGTCTAGATGAAGCATCGGCACTCAGGTTTTACGGCTCAAAAACATTTCAAAATTTTAGGGCTTACCCAGAGCCAGTACGACTTCTTCCTGGTGGAGATGATGGGGTATTCGACGAAGTGAGAAAGGCCCCCGGTATGTGACGCATACCGGGGGCGCTGTCATGTGTGCGCCCGGCTTGAAACACACGGCTCCTGGTGACCGTTGGGATTTCTCATGTTTTGAAACATTCGTGTGAACATTTATCCCTTCAAAATGTCGTTTTTTGACGTAAAAACTTAGAAAAACGACCTAAAAACAGGGGAAATGCCTGCTTTCAAGGTCGTTTTGTTTGGCAGGGGATGAGGGATTCGAACCCCCGAAAACGGAGTCAGAGTCCGGTGTGTTACCGTTACACTAATCCCCTATAATCATGCGTTTTTATAAAACGCATGATTTATTATACTCATTATTTCCAGTTTGTCAAGAATTATTTTGAAGAAGCAGAACTTCCTGCGAAATGCCGGATTTTTACGGCTCATAATCAAATTCAACGTCGTAAATACTGACGGTGTCGCCCCTTTTGATGCCCAGTTTCTCCAAGCGCTCAAACAGGCCGGACTTCCGCAGCTGTCGGTCAAAATACATCCGGGATTCATAGTCATCAAAGTTGATATCGGAGATCAGTCGCTCCATCCAGGGAGCGGAGATGAGCCAGACGTCCTCCAAATGTTCAATCACCAGTTCCTGCACATCCCCTGCTTCCGGCAGAGGTTTGACATATTCCGGCTCATAGACGGTAATAGGAGGGAGCTCCTTCAGCCGTTCAAAAATCACGCGCGTCAGCTCCTGAGTACCCTTGTGGGCGGCGGCGGATATTTCATAGAGCGGGAGTCCCTGCTGATCCGTGTAGGTACGGAGACGCGTAAGATTACTCGGATCCTGCATGATATCAATTTTGTTGGCTGCCACGACCATGGGCCGCCGGGCAAGTTTGGAGGAATACTGGGAAAGTTCCTGATTGATCGTCATGAAGTCTTCCACCGGATCCCGGCCCTCTGTACCGGAAACATCCACAATGTGGACGATGAGCCGGCAGCGGTCAATATGCCGGAGGAAATCGTGCCCCAGACCAACACCCTCGGAAGCGCCTTTGATGATGCCTGGGATATCCGCCATGACGAAACTTTCCCCCTCGCCCAGATAGACCACGCCCAGATTGGGGAACAGAGTGGTAAAATGATAGTTGGCGATTTTTGGATGGGCTTTGGAGACAACACTGAGCAGAGTGGATTTTCCCACGTTGGGGAAGCCCACAAGGCCCACATCCGCCAGCAGCTTCAACTCTAAAATTACATCATGACTCTCGCCGGAAATGCCGGATTTGGCAAAACGGGGCGCCTGTCGTGTAGGGGTGGCAAAATGCTGGTTGCCCCAGCCGCCCCGGCCACCCTTGGCCAACACATAATCCGATTGGTCGGACATATCCTTGATGACATCGCCGGTTTCCGCATCCCGAACCACCGTGCCCAAGGGAACGGAGATAATAAGATCCTGCCCGTTGTGGCCTTTCATATTGCTGCCCTGTCCGTTGCCGCCGTTTTCCGCGGCATATTTCCGTCTGTAGCGGAAATCCATCAGGGTGGTCATGCCGGTGTCCACCCGCAAGATCACGCTGCCGCCGTGACCGCCGTCGCCGCCGTCGGGACCGCCCGCGGCAATGTATTTCTCCCGGCGGAAGGACATACAGCCGTTGCCGCCGTTGCCCGCCTGGACGAAGATGCGGACCTTATCTACAAATTGTGCCATTTACGAAACTCCTTGCAATATATAGTCGTACTGCCAAATCGGTTCGCCAGTTTGATAATGCTCTTCGGGAATATCCCCCGAAGGGAACCGTACAAAGCCGCAATGTTCAAGCATCCTCTGACTGCGCGCATTTCCTGAATAGCATCCTGTGTGGAGAGTACCCACACGGAGTGTTTCCAAGGCATAGTGTGCCGCCAGAGAAAATGCCGCAGTTCCAATGCCCTGCCCACGGTAAGAGGAAAAGACGCGAATTGCCAGGTCGGCATCCCCGGGCGGCGGTGAGATCATAATGATGCCCAACGGTACTTCAGGAACATTTTCCGCAAA
Source organism: uncultured Oscillospiraceae bacterium (assembly GCA_964527315.1). Classification (GTDB taxonomy): domain Bacteria; phylum Bacillota; class Clostridia; order Oscillospirales; family Oscillospiraceae; genus HGM13006. Next base: position 19,678 of record CAZGOQ010000032.1, read on the forward strand.
ATGACCGCATAAAGCCGGTGACGCAGTGGCCGTTGCGCAAATCTTGAAAAAGGCATATTCATCTGTGTATTATATCCACGCTGAGTCTCTTCATCCTGCCAATCCAGCCAATCGGCCATGGCGTCGGCAGGCAGATATTCACCCAGCATCAAGCCGTTGCCGGAAACATAAATCTTTTTATCCATGATATACTCCATTCATAGCGCTGCGTTGTGGTCAGCGGTCACGAAAAAAGGAGGGCGCCCGTTGCACCCTCCTAAATTCCGCAAATTACTGCTCAGCGGCCTCGTAGACGGAGACCTGCTTGCGGTCTCTGCCCAGACGCTCGAACCGCACGACGCCGTTCACGCGAGCGTAGATGGTGTCGTCGCTGCCGATGCCCACGCCCTTGCCGGGGTGGATGTGAGTGCCTCTCTGGCGGACCAGGATGTTGCCGGCCTCGACTCTCTGGCCGTCGGCGCGCTTGACGCCCAGGCG
>CAZGOQ010000033.1:0-15901 GCA_964527315.1 uncultured Oscillospiraceae bacterium
CTAGGAGAAATCAATTTATGCAGCAACCGCTGACTTGTATTGAAATATGTGCTGATGCTGACGGACAGGCACTAGGACTTGTAATGGAAGGCGGTAGTACTTTGGGAGTGTGAAATCAGACAGATTTTTGATTGTTGTATGCGATGACATATTGCGGCCATTGATGAGCATAAAGCAGAACAATTTTAAGATATAGAAAAAGAGGTGCCTCTATGAATCCGTCTCCGCTACGCTACCCTGGTGGCAAATATAAGCTATACAAATATGTTGCAGAATTGGTAAAGGAAAACGACTGCCATACTTATATTGAGCCGTTTTGTGGCGGTGCTGCGGTTGCCCTAGAATTGTTGTTTAACCGTGTGGTAAAAAATATTATTATAAATGACTACGATTATACTATCTTTTGCTTTTGGGATAGTATCCTTCAGAGAACAGAAGAATTGTACGACTTGTTTCAGATACAGAAGTTACTATGGATGAATGGGAAAGACAAAAAATGGTCAGAGAAAACTTAACCGATTACAGCTGTTTAGAGATTGGCTTTTCTACATTTTTCCTTAACCGTACTAATAGATCAGGGATTATTGATAAAGCTGGTCCAATAGGCGGATTAGATCAACAGGGTGATTATCCAATTGATTGTCGGTTTAATAAGTCCCGTCTTATATCTCAGATAGAAAAAATTGCAGGGTGTAGGGATCATATTAGACTTTACAATTTGGAGGCTCTCGACTTTATTGAAGATGTAATCTTGAAAAAAAGAAAATCTTTTATTTTCTTTGGTCCACCATATTATAGCAAAGGTCCAGGTTTATATACCAATTTTTACTCCCATGGAGATCATGTTAATTTGGCAAATGCAATAACACAACGCCTAAAGAACAGAAAATAGATTGTTACATACGATAATGTAAATGCTATTAAAGCAATGTATGCAAAAACACCAAGCATTGAATTTGGATTACAATATTCATTACAGAAAAAACGTTCCGGTAGTGAGGTAATGTTTTTTGCAAAGAACGTACAAAGGCCTTTTAAAGAAGATGACTTTTTAAATATACTTACGAAGTGAGGGTTTAAAATGCCAGGAGTAATTCAAGAGATAAAGATAAGTGAATTAGTTAATTATTATGAAAATCCTCGCCATGCTATCGGCAATGATGAAGAAGACACATTAAAGAAACTGTTTGATGCAGTTGGAATTCAGTATATGCTCAATCTGGCTGAAGATGTGCAAAAATACGGATTGCTCGGAAATCAACAAATTGTAGTAGTTTTCTCCGAGCCAATACATAAATATGTCGTGTATGAGGGGAATCGGAGAGTAGCAGCAATAAAATTGCTAATTGATCCAGATTGGTTTAGCTTTCTTGATAGAGCAACTGTCGAAAAAGCAAAAAAGATTGGACGAGAAGGTGTGATCCCAGATGTAGTCAATTGCTATGTTACTGATGAGCAGGAAGCCTTTTTTATTATGGAAAGGTAGCATTCTGGAGAAGATAAGGGAAGGGGTACAAAACAATGGACTCCACGAGAAAAAGAAGTTTTCAAAGTTCGTCAAAGTCATGAGAAAAACCTTTCATATTTGATTGATTTCTATGTCAAGGACTATTTTGAAGGACTCGATATTACAACAATTTTGCCATTTACCACTATACAACGTATATTTAATAACCGTGAGGTGAGAAAGCAAATCGGCTTGGACATATCCGATGAATCAACTTTTACAAAAGCGAGAATGCAACTAGTGATTGATGCTTCGATGTGGATATTGAGTGAAGCTGACACTTCTGGGATTGCGGTCACCCGGCTCTTTAACAAGGCTAGGTCGATAGAAGATAAGCTGTTACCATGGATTCAAGAATATATGAGAAGCAATAATATGGGTAGGACAGAGCAAAACGATCTAGAAAACCATGCAGGACAAAAAGAAACCGCTAAGTATATAAATACGGGTGATGATTCAGACACATCTGGCTCAGATGACACTAGTGGTGCTATTGACAGAGAAAATAGCGGACAAAGCGGAAGAACCACTGGAAGTACGGGTAGTGAAAAATACAAATACCAGTTCTGGCGGAAGTAGAAATCTTCCATACTTTTTTCAAGGGCTTAATTATGGCGCGTTGAATCCAAATGATGCAGAGACTCACGGTGTTACGGCAATTTGTAGGGAGTTGCAACTGTTTTCTGATAGAAGATTAGTCACAGCGTACCCAATTGCCTCGACATTTTTTGTTCGCTCCATCATCGAGCAGGCGATTATTTACTATTCCAAAAGCATAGTATTCAGGGGCAAAATAAGTTGATTTGGGAAGATATCAAAAACATATCCAAGTTGAGTAGCATTATTGAGAAATACAAACGCAATCTTCCTAATTACATTACAGACGCAGTTATGAGACAATATTTCATGTCCTTATTTGGTAATTATGAGGATAATGTTGATCCGCTTAATTGGGTTGTACATAGACCTGCAGAATTTCAACTGAATGCAAGTACATTAATAGAATTGCCCCGAAAGGGCTTGCTAACTGTAATTAATTTCTTTCTCTCGTAGGGAGACAGCAGTAACACAAACTATCTGGATAATGATAATAGCACCAATAATCTGAACTAAATCTCATGAGCAGAACTGTATGGAAAGATTCTAGCAGGGACGAATCAGAATGACGGTAAGAATCAATCAGTTAAAGTTTGTTGCGCTCGTTCATTTCGACAGCTTTCAATAGTCTGATTCCTCTATCTCCCTGGCGCTGGCTGATGAGAACAATTATTTTGCAATTAGTGGCAGGGCGAAGAAGATGGTAAAGTTTTGAATTTACATAATTTGTACGCATATAGACGGCTGTTTTCCGGGGGTGGAATATAGGATGATTACCCCCCTCTTATAGACGATTTCAAAGTCTTGCAGCGCAAGGCTTTGAATGGGTCAAAATGCGGACAACGAACCCTGTTTCTGAAGGAATGTTTGCAGATGCCAAGGCTTGCAAATGTCACGCAATAGACCCCAGATTTCGATGTCACCAATATAAAGACACCACCCCATGCCAATGGACGATTTCACCCCCTTGCGCCGCGAGGCTTTGAAAGGCCCTAAAGCGTGACATTGAGCCTCGATCAATATTACATGTCAAGCGAGTGCTAAATCCTCATACAAGAACGCAAATATCAAGCGCCGGTTCGGGAACTAAGCCGTTCCAAACCGGCGCTTTTTATTCCGTTGTTGGCCTTCGAAAAGTTACAGCCCAACTGCCCGCAGGGCCTGGTCCAGATCGTTTATGATGTCCTCCGGATCTTCCAGGCCCACGCTGAAGCGGATGAAGCCTTTTCTGAATTTTTCGGGATAGAGATGGATGCGCTCATCATAGCTGGGCTGGGGGAAGATCAAGCTTTCGTCATGGCCAAGAGATACGGCAAAGGTCACGACCTTTAACGCGGCGCAGAACCGTTCCACGGTTTTGTCATCCGTGTCAACGCCAAAGGAGATCACGCCGCCGTAGCCGTTTTTCATCTGTCGCTTGGCAAGCTCGTGTCCTGGATTGCTGGGAAGCCCCGGATAGGAGACAAAAGTGACATTCTCCCGCTGCTCCAGCCACTGGGCGATCTTCAGTGTGGATTCATTGATCTGTTTCATTCTCAAGGGGAAAGTCACGGAGCCCCGGAAGATCTGCCAGGCATTGAACGGGCTGATCACAGAGCCCACATTGACCTGCGCCTCATAACGGATACGGTCCATCGTTTCCAGGTCGTTGGAGATGATGGCTCCTCCCTGGGCGTCTCCGTGGCCGTTGATGAACTTGGTCAGCGCCTCCACAACAAAGTCAGCGCCCAACTGCAGCGGCTTCTGGTTGAAGGGGGAGGCAAAGGTGTTGTCCACCGATACCACCGCGCCGTTTTCATGGGCGATTTTCGCGATCGCCGCTATATCCGTCACGCCGTTCGTGGGATTATCCGGGGTCTCGATATGGACGAGCCGTGTCCCCGGCGTGATCGCCTTTTTCACCGCCTCCAGGTCCGTCATATCCACCATGACCGTCTCCACGCCGAACTTTCGATTGAACAGCTCATGGAACAGCCGATAGACCGCCATATAACTGACATTGGGGTATACCACGCGGTCGCCGGTCTTGAGGAGTGTCCAGAAAAGCGCGTGAAGCGCGGCGACGCCGCTGGCCAGCACGATGGCGTCATCGGCTTCATGCAGCGCCGCGACCTTCTCCTCCAGCCAATGCTGGTTGGGATTGCCGTTTCGGGAATACATCAAAAGATCGGTGGAGGAATAGTTCACCTGTGACAGATCATCGGGCAGCTTGTAGCTGTTGGCCATGTGAAGCGGTCTTCTCACCGCCCCTGTCCCCTCGTCGTAATCCGTTCCGGTATGGACCGCCTGTGTCGCCAGCCCATAGCCCTTGTATTTGTTTTCTTTCTTTGCCATTTGAATCTATCCTTTCATGCTGTCTTTAGATGTAAAACATATTATTCCAATGGGGTAAATAGATATTTCGATGTAATTATACCATAAGAGCATGCTGTTGTTAAGGAAATTTACAAATCGTTTACGACATTCGTGTTGATTTTCAGAACGAAATGAATTAACATACAGGTAAAATAGGAAATATGTTGGTGCGGCCATATGAGCAGGAAAACCGATATGCAAAAATACTATATGCGTATTGACGGGATCTTCTGCGATCACTGCAAAAAGATGCTGACAGAAGTTCTCTTGAAGGACCCCGCCATCCGAAAGGTGAAAATACAAAACGGCGTCGCTCACCTGACCTGCGCCTCAAAGCCCAACTTTCAGGCGAGGATCAAGGCCGTGAACGAGCTGGGCTACGTCACCAAGAGGAATACATCCACACCAGCCTCCGCAAGGTGCGGGGGACAGTTGGGCTGCCGGAATTTTTGGGTATCCTGGCGGTCCTTCTTTTGCTCTTATGGGGCGCCCGGAAAATATTCGGCGTGAACATCTTCAATATGATCCCCGCCATCGACAGCAGCATCACCTATGGTATGCTGGTGGTGACGGGCCTGCTCACCAGCATCCATTGCGTCAGCATGTGCGGCGCACTGAGTCTGACGGCGGCCTTCCAGGGCGAGAGCGGCAAGAAAAGCCTGTGGCGGCCGGTGCTGTATAACGCGGGGCGGCTTTTATCCTACACCGCCATCGGCTGCGCGGCGGGGATGCTGGGAAGCGTTCTCAGCGTGGGGCCGGCGGTATCGGGTACCATCATTCTGATAGGCGCGGGGCTGATGCTGTTGATGGCTCTGAAGATGCTGGGCATCATTGACCTGCCGGAGCTGTGGTGCTTTCGGGGCGGGGAAAGGGCCGGTGGACGGAACGCCTTTGTCATCGGGCTTCTCAATGGATTTATGCCCTGCGGCCCCTTGCAGGCCATGCAGCTGTACGCTCTGTCCACAGGCAGCGCCCTGGCGGGTGGTACGGCCATGCTCCTGTTCGGGCTGGGCACGGTGCCGCTGATGCTGAGCATGGGCGTGTTCGTGAACGCGGCCCGGGGCAAATGGCGCGCCCGGATCAACAAGGCCGCCTCTGTGGTCATGCTTTTGCTGGCAGTGACGATGCTGAACCGGGGACTTCTGAGCCTGAACGTAGATGTGTCCCGACTGTTTGAGCGGCACCAAAGCTATGAGGGCTACACCGCCGCCGTTTTGCATGACGGTTATCAAGAAGTGGACCTGGAGCTGGGCTATGGCAGCTACGGCGATTTCGTCGTTTTGGAGGGCGTTCCCGTCCGGCTGAATATCCATGCGGAGGCAGATCATATCACCGGCTGCAACAACGCGGTAGTGCTCCGGGACTTCGGCACAGGCGTGACCATCCAGCCGGGTGATATCATCATTGAATTTACCCCGGAGGAAGCGGGCGAGTACACCTACACCTGCTGGATGAATATGATCCGAAAACACATCCAAGTCATCGACGACACAAGCTATTTCGAGGAGGCATAGAACATGAAAAAGTGTTATTTGTATTTCTCGCGGCCGCGCTTTTGCTGGGTCTGACTGCCTGCGGCGGATCAAAAGGCGGCTTTCAGGACGCGGCCCTGGACGCCAACGGGGACATCATCATTCAGGAGGCGGACATCACGGAAAACGCATCTCTCATCAATTACGACGCCGACGGCGTTACGGTGCAGTTTTTGGCCATCCGGGACAGTGGCGGCGAGGTACGTCTGGGCTATAACACCTGCCAGGTGTGCAGCCCCTCTCCCTATGCCTATTTTGCCCAGGACGGGGACAAGCTGGTGTGCCAGAACTGCGGGCTGTCCTTTACCGCGGAGAACGTAGGTGCGGGCGGTTATAGCTGCAATCCCGCGGCGATATCCGACGCCGTCTGGGCCGATGGGACCATCACCATCCCCGCGGCCAGCGTCCTGGCGGTGGCGGACCGGTTTGTCAACTGGCAGGGGCCGACGGCATGAAGCTGGCGCTGGCACAGATGCAGATGGGCGCCGATATGGGGTCCAACTATGAAAAATCCATACGCATGATCCAGGCGGCGGCTGAACAGGGCGCGGAGCTGATATGTTTCCCGGAGATACAGCTGTCGCGGTTCTTCCCCCAGTATGAAAAGGTGGATGCCAGTGGGTATGCGGTCACGCCGGACAGCCCGTTTGTACGGGGCATTTGCGAGGCTTGCCGGGAATGGAGAATTTACGCCGCCCCCAATTTTTATGTCTGGGAAGATGGCAATTTCTACGACATGAGCCTGCTCATCGACGACTATGGCCGGATCATCGGCAAACAGAAAATGGTACACATCGCCCAGTGCAATCAGTTCTATGAGCAGGATTACTATACGCCGTCGGAGGAGGGGTTCCGGGTCTTTGACACCAGGTTTGGCAAGATCGGGATCGTGGTCTGCTTTGACCGGCATTACCCGGAGAGCATCCGCACCGAGGCGCTGCGGGGCGCGGAGCTCATCCTGATCCCCACGGCCAACACGGTGGCCGAGCCGTCAGAGCTGTTTCAGTGGGAGATCAAAATACAGGCCTTTCAGAGCAGCGTGAACATCGCCATGTGCAACCGGGTGGGAGAGGAGGATGCAATGACATTCTCCGGGGAGTCCGTCGTCGCCGACTATAACGGCGACACCGCTGCCCTGGCCGGAGCGGGGGAGGAGCTTCTGATCGCGGAAGTCGATCTGACAGCGGCTTCGGAAACGAGGAGAAAGAAACCTTATACAAATCTGCGGAGAAAAGAATTATACGAGTAAACGGACACGGTCCCGGGAGCTTATAGGCTTCCGGGGCCGCTTTTGTGTTTTAGCTTGACAAAGAAGCACTGCTAATATATAGTATTTAAAAGGATAATACCTATTAATCCTATAGGTTAGATTTGAAGGGGGATTTACTGTGGTCGATGCAATCAACAATGTTCTGCTTACAATGAGCGGTTTCCTGTTCGGGCCGGTCATGCTGTGCGTCTATTTCGGTGTGGGCCTGATGCTCACCATCCGGCTGGGCGGCGTGCAGTTCAGGCGCTTTGGCGTCGCCCTGCGGGAGTGCGTGGGCAACATCGCGGGCAAAAAGCACAAAAACGAGACGGGCCAGATCAAGTCCTTCAAGGCCCTGGCCACGGCCCTGTCCTCCTGCGTTGGCAACGGCAACATCGTGGGCGTGGCCGGCGCCATCGCCATCGGCGGTCCCGGCGCCATCTTCTGGATGTGGATCGCGGCCCTGCTGGGCATGGCCACCAAGTTTTCTGAGATCTGCCTTGCCATGCATTTCCGTGTGCAGGACGAGGCTGGAAATTACCGTGGCGGCGTCATGTACATCCTGTCCCGTGGCATGAAAAACAAGACCCTGGGCAAGATTTTGGGCGGCGCGTTCGCCGTGTTCACGGTGTTCGTTTCCTTCGTCTCCTGCGGCGCGCTCCAGGCCAACACCGCTGCCACTGCCATCACCAACATGGTCTCCGTTCCTACCTGGGGCGTGGCGGCGTTCGTGCTGGTTGTTGAGGCGCTGGTCATCTTCGGCGGTCTGAAAAAGATCTCCGATACCACCACCGTGCTGACGCCCATCATGGCGCTGCTGTATATCGCCTTTGGCATCGTCATCCTTGCTATGAACGTCACCAAAATCCCCGCCGCTCTGTGGTACATCGTCAAGTCCGCCTTCACCGGCGACGCGGCCGTGGGCGGCATTGCGGGCGCTACCATGATGTACGCTGTGCGGATGGGCGTGGCCCGGGGCGTGTTCTCCAACGAGGCGGGCACCGGCTCCTCCGCCATCGTCCACTCCACCGCCCAGGTGGATCAGCCCACCCGCCAGGCCCTGTACGGCATCATTGAGGTGTTCTTTGACACCATCGTCATCTGCACCTTTACGGCCCTTGTGGTCATGGTCAGCGGCCTGTGGAACAGCGGCGAGACCGACGGCACCGTCCTTGTGTACACCATCTTCCAGAACAGTCTGGGCACTGTGGGCAGTGTGGTTTTGTCGGTGAGTCTGGTCCTGTTCTGCTTCTCCACCATGCTGGGGTGGTCCACCTATGGTGAGTCCGCGTTCGTGTACCTGTTCGGCATCAAGAGCGTGACAGTGTTCCGGGTACTGCATATGCTCATGTGCGCCGCCGGCACGATGGTGAGCGTGGCGGTCATGTGGAACGCCGCGGACGTGTGCAACGGCCTGATGGCCCTGCCTAACCTGCTGAGCCTGTTCCTGTTCGGCGGCTTGATCGTAAAGGACACAAAGGCGTTCTTCGCCGACTATGACAAGGAGCACGCGCTGGCAGACAAATGAGCCAAATCAGATCAGAATACCTGTTCCGGGATACTCCCTACGCGCCCGGGCAGCTGCTGCCGGATTATGACACGCTGGAGTATGACTGCGGCGGAGAGCATATCTACGGCCAGATCATGTGGCCGGGCGGTGATTTTGACCGGCCCCGCCCCTGCGTTATCTTTCTCCACGGCTTTCCCGGCAGCGCGAGAAACGACGATATCGCCCACGCCCTGTGCCGGACAGGCTGTGTGGTGCTCACGCCCCATATGCGGGGCGCCTGGGGCAGCCAGGGGAAATATCTTGTCAGCCAATGTGTCTCCGATGCGGCGGCGCTGGCGTCCTGGGTTCAGTCGGAGGATTTTGTCCGAAAGTACAACATCGATACAGAGGCTATTTTCTTCATCGGCCACAGTATGGGCGGCTGCGTGGCGTTGAACGCCGCGAAACAGCTTTCCTGGCTGCGTGGCGTCGCGCTGATGGCGCCTTTTGACCCGGCCCGGCTTTTGCCAGTCAATCCTACAAGGACGCGGGAGCTTCTGCAGGCCGGTCACATCCTCCACAGCGACGGTCTGGAGGCTATTTATGAGGACCTGGCCGATCATTGGCAGGAGCTGGCCTTCGCCAACGCCCTGGAGACTCTCCGAGAGACGAATATCCTTCTGCTGGCGGCGCAATACGATTCCGTCGCGCCGCCGGAGATCATGGTGAGACCTTTCTGGAAGGCACTGACGGAGCGCCCCTCCTCCGCCATCCGGCGGCTCCGGTCATACCCTGTGGAGCACGGACTTTTGGGCTGCCGCGTCGGCCTTACGGAAGAGATTGCCCAGTTTATCGCGGATTGTCTGTATGAAAAATAACGATGCAATTTGCAAATTTGGGAATTAGTTTTAAAAGTGTTCAGATTCATTGACATGGTGGTGACTGGAACCGTATAATCCTATATATCCTAGAATATTACTTGGTTTTATGGGATGAGATACACCATGAAATTTTCATTCAACGGGCGTGTGCTATACGGCGATGGGGACAGGCGACCTTTGGCAGTGCTGAAGGGAGGACTGTCGGGCGATAAGCGGGTACTCTCTGCGGATGGAACGCTGGCACTGAAAACCACTGTGCGTGACCGGGAGTATGTGATAATCTCCCCGGACGGGACGGAAATTGCCGTAGCCCTGCCGGAATACGCTGAGGGAGAGAATCCCGCTGAGAAGGGACACCCAGTGTGCCGGATGCCCCGGACAGATCGGGCCAGAATCCACAGTCAGGGGCGGGAATTCCTTTTGTCTCTGGAGCGCGGGAACGGCTGCCAGCTGTGGGATGGATCGAAAAAGCTCCTGGCACGTTTCACTCGCCGCGGCTGGGGCCGGGGCTGGGGTATAGAGGCGGCGGACAGACTTTCCCCGGAGCTGGTGTGCGGGGTGTTTGCGTTCTGCCAATACCTGGAGCGGGAAAATGAATTGATAGTGGTTTGACCATGAATAAGCCCCCGGCTGTAAGTCCGGGGGCTTTGTTGTATCCGGTCACTTGTTTTGCGACTTCAACCATGCAATGGCGCTGTTCACGGCGTTGGCGCCGTCGGCGGCGGCGGTGATCACCTGGCGCAGGGGCTTTGTCCGCAGGTCTCCTGCCACGAACAGGCCGGGCAGGGAAGTGCGGCAGGTCTCATCCGCTGTTACATAGCCATGGAACGTATCCATCGGCAGGTTCCACAGCCAATCCGACACAGGAAAGGAGCCGACGGCCACGAATATGCCGTCCACAGCCAACTCAGTGGACAGGCCATCTCGGGTCAGCACCACGGCCTGGACGTGCCCGTTGCCGGTGATGGCGGTCACCTGGGTGTTATACAAAACAGTCACGTTGTCCCTGATCGTTAGTACATCCACCCGGCTTTGGGCGGCCCGAAAGGCGTTGCCTCGCAGAGCCACGGTCACATGGCGGCAGATATCCGCCAAGTATATCCCATCCTCCACAGCGGTGTCGCCGCCGCCAACCACCAGCACGTCCTTGTCCTTGAAAAAGGCGCCGTCGCACACGGCGCAGTAGGACACGCCGGATAAGTGCTCGCCGGGCACACCCAGCTTCCGGGGCTGGGCTCCAGTGGCGGCAATGACGGCCCGGGCGTAAAGAGGAGCTTCGTCCTCCAGATGGATTGCCTTATAATCGCCCCGGTCGATCACGGACTGCACGGTCCCCAGGCGTATTTCCGCCCCCAGGGCCAGGGCCTGGGTCCGGAACGCTTCCGCCAGCGCCTCGCCGCTGATTTTTCCCAGGCCGGGGTAGTTCTCCACCTCATGGGACGAGGCGATCTGACCGCCGCCGTAGCCGTCCTGCTCCAGGACCATAAAGTCCAGCCCCGCCCGGGCGGCGTATATGGCGGCGGTCAGCCCCGCGGGGCCCGCGCCGATGATGGCAAGGTCAATCATAAATCTCCAGTATCTCCCATTCGTAAGCGCCGTTTTGGATGCGAAAAGCGTTCAAATTCGGCGCTTTTTTTGATTCCAGGGACAAGATCAAATAGCTGGCTGTGGGGTCATAGGCCAGGCGCACATCCTCCACCGAGGGCCGGGAAGGTGTCTCCGGGTGGGAGTGCCAGTTGCCCAGAGGTTTTAAGCCCTTGGCCCGCATGTCCTTGATGGCTGCCAGCTGCTCTCTGGGGTCGATGGAAAAGTGCTCGTTGGAGGCGTCGGTGTTGGTGAGAAGATACACCTCTCTCACGTCCCGGATACCATCCGATTCCACGCCCGCCAATAGGCCGCAGGCCTCGTTGGGCAGCACGGCCTTGGCGTGGTCTACCATTTTTTGAAAATCGCCACTGTGCAGCCTTATCATAACGCCCCGTCACACTCCGCCTGTTCGTAGTCGATCAGCTCGGTGATGGTGGGCTCGTCGCTACAGACGCCGCAGCGGGGGTCCCGACCGGGGAGCTTGATCTTGCGAAAGTCCATCTTCAGCGCGTCGTAGGTCAAAAGATACCCGGTGAGAAGCTCTCCCGCGCCGGTGATGTATTTGATGGCCTCCATGGCCTGAAGGCACCCGATCACGCCCGCCATGGCACCAATGACGCCCGCCTGCTTGCAGGTGGGTACCGCGTCCTTGGGAGGCGGGTTTTTGAACACGCAGCGGTAGCAGGGACCCTGGCCGGGGACATAGGTCATCAGCTGGCCCTGGAAGCGGATGATGCCCGCGTGGCAGAAGGGCTTGCCTGCCATGACGCAGGCGTCGTTGATGAGGAACTTGGCCGGGAAGTTGTCCGTGCCGTCCAGGATGAAATCGTAATCCCGGATGATGTCCATGATGTTGTCGGCGGCGATGAAGTCGTGGTAGGTGACCACCTTCGCGTCCGGGTTGATGGCCTCCATGGTCTCGCGGGCGGACTCCACCTTTGGCTTGCCGATGTCGGCGGTGGTGTGGATGACCTGGCGCTGGAGGTTGGACAGATCCACCTCGTCCGCGTCGGCAATGCCGATGGTGCCCACGCCTGCCGCCGCCAAATACAGCGCCGCCGGGGCCCCCAGGCCGCCCGCGCCGATGATCAGGACCTTGGCGTTAAGCAGCTTCTTCTGGCCCTTCACGCCGATCTCCTTGAGGATGATGTGGCGGGAATAGCGCTCTAACTGTTCGTTGGAAAAGGCCATCAGCGCCCGCCTCCCATGAAGTACAGAAACTCCACTGTGTCCCCATCCTGCAGCAGCCGGGTGGTCCGGTCGGCGGTGAGGACAAAGTCGTCGTTGATGGTCACGGTGACGTACAGGGGCATCTCCACGTTTTCAGCCTCGATGAGCTGCTCCACGGTGGTGCCCTCGGGGTATTCCTTTTCGGTTCCGGTTACGATGATCTTCATTTTTTGCTCCTTATAAATTCATTCATGGTTCGCTGACTGTATCAGCGCTTCCAGCCCGTCCCGGTCGATGACGCCCCGGTGGCGGACCACTTCTTTACCGTTTTCAAACAGCACCAGGGTGGGCGCGGCCTGGATATCATACTGGGCCGCCAGATCGCTGTTCTGCACAGAGTTGACCCTTGCCACGGCCAGCTTGCCGGCATAGGCCGTCTCGGCCTTGCTCAGCAGAGGGGCCACCCGTCGGCAGGGAACGCAGCCGTCACGGTAAAAATCCACCAGCACGGGCAGGGCGCTTGCTTCGATGTACCCGGCGAAGGTCTCGCTGTTCAAATGCTCGGCCATGGTCAGTCTCCCACCTTCCGCACGATGAGATCGTAGGTCCCGTCGTCGTTGTGGAGAAGCTTCAAGATCTGATGGCCCTCCTCCTTGATGCTCCGGGGCACATTTTGCACGGGCTCGCCGTCGTTCATGTGCACGGACAGGATATCCCCGTCGTCCAGCTCCTCCAGGGCCACCTTGGCCTTGACGAAGGTGACGGGGCACACCACGTCGGTGATGTCCACGGTATCGGTGATCTGATAATCAGCCATGATAAGCCGCCTCTACTTTCTCTTTCAGTTTGTCCCAGCCCACCCGCTGGATGGTCTTGGCAAAGCGCTCGCTGGGGTTGGCGTTTTCATCGAAAAACTCGATAGCTGCGTCGGCCACGCGGTAGAGAGTGTCCTCATCGGTGATGATGGGCAGAAGCTCTGTGCCCTTTTGGATGTCGTTGCCGAAGGTGCCGCCGAAGGAGACAATAAAGCCGCTTTCTCCCTCCCACGCGCCGGTGGGGCAGCCCTTGACGCAGCGGCCACAGTAGTTGCACTTGGCCTGGTCGATGGTGATGGCCACGCCGTCCTCAATGACGATGGCCCCGCTGCGGCAGGCCTTTTCGCACACGCCGCAGAAGATGCAATCGTCCTTATTCCAGGTGGGCACCAGCCCGCCCTTCACGCCGAAGTCGTTTTCTTCGGCCTTGAGACAGTTGTTCTGGCAGCCCGTGACGCCGAATTTGAACTTGTGGGGCAGTAGGCGGCCAAAATACCGGGCGTCCAGGGCCTCGGCAATATCCAGCGCGTCGATGCACCCGCTGGGACAGCACCGCCCGCCCTGGCAGGCTGTGACCGTGCGCACACGGGGACCGCACACGCCGGGAGACACGCCGCCGGCGGCCAGATCGGCTTTCACCGCGTCGATGTCCTCCAATTTTATAAAGGGTATCTCCACGCCCTGGCGGGAGGTGAGGTGTATGTACCCCTGACCGTATTTGTTGGCCACGGCGGTGATGGCTTGCAGCTGCTCCGCCGTGACGGTGCCGCCCACCACCCGCAGGCGGAGGGAGAAGGTATCCTTTTGCTTCTGGCGCATGAAGCCGCCGGCTTTCAGAGCCCCGTAATCTACTGCCATGATTCATCTCTCCTTATATTTATACGCTTCTTCGACTATGGCCGACACGTCGCTACCGGGCAGAGAGGGTTAGTTGATCTGCCTGTTGGTGCGGCCTGAAAGTTCTTTTTGCTTCTTTTTCTTTCAAGAAAAAGAAGCGGCCTGGGTGAAATCTTCTGTCAGATCCTCTATGTCCTCAATGCCCACGCTGACCCGGATGAGATCATCGTAGACGCCTGCCCGCTCCATCTCCTCTTGGTCGGAGTGGATGAAGATGCTGGAGGCCGGGTGGACCGCCAGGGTGCGCACGTCGCCGATGTTGCTGACGATGTAGGCGTATTTCAGCTTGCCGAGGAGGGCCAGCGCCCGCGCCCGGCTCCCTGCCCGGAAGGTGAGAATGGCGCCGCCCATGCCGCCGGCCATATCCCGCTGCACAAGGTCGTGGGATGGGCTGGACGCAAGGGTCGGATGGTTCACGGCGTACAGGCTGGGACATCGTTCCAGCGCCCGGGCCAGGACCGCCGCGTTTTGGCACTCCCGCTCCACCCGCAGGCCCAAAGTCTCCAGACCCAGGACATTTAAGTAAGCGTTCTGCGGGGCGAGGCAGGGACCGAAATTCTGCCATAAGTCCTGGCGCAGGCGGGCGGTATAGGCCAGCTTTGGCATTTTGCAATGGTTTTTCAGCACTGGCCACCGCTCGCCGTTCCAGGAAAAGTGCCCGCCGTCCACGATCACGCCGCTGATGGCGCTGCCGCTGCCGTTGATGTACTTGGACGAGGAGTGGACCACCACGTCCGCCCCCAGCGAGAGGGGCCTCAACAGCACCGGTGTGGCGGTGGTGTTGTCGATGATGAGGGGGATATCATGCTCATGGGCCAGGGCCGCCAGGGCAGGGATGTCCGTCACGTCCAGACCGGGATTGCTGATGGTCTCGGCGAAGATGACACGGGTCTTTTCCGTGATGAGAGGCGCGACGTTTTCCACCGCGCCATCCGCGGCAAAACGGGTGGTGATGCCGAAGTTTTCCAGGTCATGGAACAGGTTCAGCGTCCCGCCGTAGAGCCGGCTGGTAGCGATCATCTCGTCTCCCGCCCGGAGGATGTTCAAAAGGGCCATGGCCACCGCCGCCATGCCGGAGGCGCAGGCCGTGGCGGACACGCCGCCCTCCAGGGCCGCGATCCGCTGCTCAAAGGCGGATATGGTGGGGTTTCCCAATCTCGTATAGGCAAAGCCCGGCGCCCGCCCCTGAAACACCCGCTCCATCTGCTCTCCGCTGGGATGGGAGAAGGCAGAGACTTGGGCGATGGGGGGGAGGGGAGAGCCGGTGGCCGGGTCCACGGACCAGGGCCCGTGGAGAAGCGCCGTGTTTAATTTCATAATGTATATTCCTTATTATAAAATCTATTACTCCTATGGGTATTGCGTCAAGAATACCAAAGCGCCCCCTGAAAAGCAACGAATCCGGGTCAAAATCAAAATGATTCCGGGAAATTAAAACTATTTCCCCCATGAATTAGTTTGCTTTTTTGGGACAGAGTTTTAAACTTGCCTTTTTTCGTTGACTTTGCAAACTGACCCTGCTATTATTACCTCAAACCTATGGGAAAAGTAGGAATTAAAGCGAGGGCAAAAATCATGACCATTACCTTTCAATTGATACTGCGAATGTGTCCTTGGCGGCACTGTTGTGATTGAACGATAGATGATACGCGCCCCAGGCGCATGAAATAATTTTAATAGATGATGAAAGGAAGGCATCTGATCAATGAAACTGAAGCGATTTACACTTATTATTTTGGCTCTGGCCCTGACCTTGACTCTGCTGGCCGGCTGCGGCGGCAGTTCCGATTCCGGCTCCGCTGATTCCGGCTCCGCTGATTCC
>CAZGOQ010000033.1:16001-17883 GCA_964527315.1 uncultured Oscillospiraceae bacterium
GATTCCGGCTCCGCTGATTCCGGCTCCGCTGATTCCAGCGGTCCCGTGGAGATCACCAACGTATCCTATGACCCCACCCGCGAGCTTTACGCGGCTTATAATGAGATCTTCATCCCCTACTATAAAGAGCTCACCGGCCAGGATGTGACCGTGATCCAGTCTCACGGCGGCTCCGGCAAGCAGGCGCTGGAGGTTGCCAATGGCCTGCAAGCCGACGTGGTGACCCTGGCCCTGGAGGGCGACGTGCAGGCCGTGGCCGACGCCGGCCTCATCGAGGAGGGCTTCACCTCTGAGTTCCCCTTGGACAGCTCCCCTTACACTTCCACCATTGTGTTCCTGGTCCGCTCCGGCAACCCCAAGAACATCCTGGACTGGGATGATCTGCTGCGGGACGACGTGGGCATCATTACTCCCAACCCCAAGACCTCCGGCGGCGCCTGCTGGAACTATCTGGCCGCCTGGTATTACTTTGAGCTTCAGGGCTTGACCGAGGATGAGATCGTGGACAATATGCGGACCATCTATTCCAACGTGATCGTCCTTGACTCCGGCGCCCGTGGCGCCACCACTTCCTTCGTTGAAAACGGACAGGGCGACGTCCTGCTGGCCTGGGAGAACGAGGCGTTCCTCTCTCTGGCCGAGTATCCCGGCGAGTATGAGATCGTCGTCCCGTCTGTTTCTATCCTCTGCCAGCCCACGGTGGCCATCGTGGACGAGGTGGTGGACGAACGGGGTACCCGGGAGGTGGCCGAGGAGTATTTGAACTACCTCTACTCCGACGAGGCCCAGCACGTGGAGGCCCAGAACTACTACCGTCCCAGCACCCAGTCCGTGTATGACGAGTATGTCTATGACACCGACAGCACCACCGTCACAGCCATCCCCGAGGATGGAAAGTGGATCATCGACTCCATCGAGCTGACCAACATCGACCACTTTGGCGGCTGGACCGAGGCCAAGGCCAAGCACTTCGTGGACGGCGGCCTGTTCGACAGCATCTACGAGGAGTAAGCAACCGGAGTATACCCCCACTCACGTTTGCCTGCTTGCGGAAAGAGCGAAAACCTCTTTCCGCAAGTTTGGCGCATATATAAAGGAGTCTCATGAATCTAAAACGGAAAAAAGGCAAGAGTATTATCCCGGGCTTTGGGCTGTCCTTCGGCGTCATGATGGCCATTTTGAGCTTCATCGTGCTGATACCCCTGTGCAGTCTGGTGATATACACAGCCCAGATCAGCCCCGCGGACTTCATCGCCACGGTGACACGGGCACGTGTGCTGTCCAGCTACTGGGTGAGCATCTCCACCGCCCTGATCGCCGCCGTGATCAACGCCGTCATGGGCTTGATTTTGGCTTGGATACTGGTGCGGTATGAGTTTCCCGGCAAGCGGTTTTTGGACGGCATCATCGAGCTACCCTTCGCCCTGCCCACGGCGGTGGCGGGTATCTCCCTGACCCACCTTTGCGTCACCAACGGCTGGGTGGGCGCGTTCTTTGACAAATTCGGCATCCGAATCGCCTATACCCGCCTGGGCATCACGGTGGCGCTGGTGTTCATCGGCATCCCCTTTGTTGTGCGCAGCGTCCAGCCGGTGCTGGAGAAGTTCGACAGCCAGTACGAGGAGGCGGCCCATATTCTGGGCGCGGGGCGTGTGCGCACCTTCTGGAAGGTGATTTTTCCCGAAATACTCCCGGCACTCCTGTCCGGCTTCACCCTGGCCTTTGCCCGGGGCATCGGGGAGTACGGCTCCGTGGTGTTCATCGCGGGCAACACCCCCTATGAGACGGAGATCACGCCCCTTTTGATCATGTCCGAATTGCAGGAGTATGACTACGTCAGCGCCACGTCCATCGCCTTGGTGATGCTGGCCATCGCCTTTTT
>CAZGOQ010000033.1:17983-19351 GCA_964527315.1 uncultured Oscillospiraceae bacterium
TGGAAAAGCGAAAAATCGGGGCCTTTGGCTGGTTCCTTATCATATTGAGTGCGGTATTTCTGTGCGTGATGCTGATACTGCCGCTGGTCTACATCCTGGTCACCGCCTTTCGTGAAGGCGTGGGCGTGTACATTGCGGCCATCACGGATTCATATGCCCTCAAGGCTGTGTGGCTCACCGTGCGGGTGACGCTGTGGGCGGTGGGCGTGAACACCATCTTTGGCCTATGCGCCGCCTGGTGCATCACCAAGTTCGCCTTCCGGGGCAAAAAGATCATCTCCACGCTCATTGACCTGCCCGTGACCGTATCTCCCATCATCGCGGGTTTGATCTACGTGCTGCTGTACGGCCGGCAGAGCGCGCTGTATCCCTTTCTGCACAGCCACGGCATCGACATTATCTTCGCCGTGCCCGGCATCGTGCTGGCCACCATCTTCGTCACGTTCCCATTCATCTCCCGGGAGCTGATCCCGGTGCTGACGGCCAACGGCACGGACGAGGAGGAGGCAGCGGCCCTCATGGGCGCGGGCGCCTTCACCATCTTCCGGCGGGTGACCTTCCCCCACATCAAGTGGGCGCTGCTGTACGGCATCGTGCTGTGCACGGCCCGTGCCATGGGTGAGTTCGGCGCAGTGTCCGTCCTGTCCGGGCACCTGCGGGGCAAGACCAACACTATGCCGCTGTATGTGGAGCTTTTGTACCAGGGCTATGACTTCACCGGCGCGTTCGCCATCTCGTCGCTGCTGGTGGTGATGGCGGTGATCGTGCTGGCATTGCGGAGCTTTTTGGAGTACCGGGGCAACAAGGCCGCCGACAATGAGAAATAAGGAGCGAGCAAATGAGTGAAACCATTGAGAACTATGTGGAGCTGCGGCACATCGACAAGCACTTCGGTGACTTCCACGCCTCCAAAAACATAAATATCCAGATCCCCAACGGCAAGCTGGCCGCCCTGCTGGGCCCCAGCGGCAGCGGCAAGACCACCATCCTGCGCATGATCGCCGGCCTGGAGCACCCGGATTCCGGCGAAATACTCATCAATGGCCAGGTGGTCAATGACATCCCCGGCAGCGAGCGGGGCATCGGCTTTGTGTTTCAAAACTATGCCCTGTTTCGGTACATGACCGTGTATGAAAACATCGCCTTCGGCCTGCGGGTGAAGAAGGCGCCCAAGGACGAGATCGACCGGCGGGTCAAGGAGCTGCTGGCCCTGATCGGCTGTGAGGGGCTGGAAAAGCGGTATCCCAGCCAGCTGTCCGGCGGCCAGCGCCAGCGGGTGGCCTTCGCCCGGGCCTTGGCGCCCCAGCCCCAGCTGCTGCTTCTTGACGAGCCCTTCGCCGCCATCGACGCCAAGGTCCGGCTGGAGCT
>CAZGOQ010000034.1:0-9921 GCA_964527315.1 uncultured Oscillospiraceae bacterium
CATAACGCGCACATACGAACACCTGGAGATTGTCCGGGCGGCGCATGTGTTCGCGATTACAGTAAAAGAGGCTGTAAAAACTGTCCTCGAAAAGCGGAGAATCTCAAAAATGAGACTCTCCGTCTTTTTGTAAGCAATTCTAAATTCTTGGATACCTTTCGGCAGAAAAATATATTTCCCCAAAAACCGGGCATACCGTCATTTGACATCCCTTCCCCCCTGTGCTATACTGAGTCCTGACCCAAAATCATGGCGTTTTCATATGCTTTTCGACGAAAACGCCCCGAAAGCGAGCGCAGGCTTTGGAACAGAAAAAGCAAAACAATCAGATAAAAACCGTAGTCTTGATCATGGCGATTACCTTGCTGGGAAAGTTGCTTGGTCTGGTGCGGGATATGCTGCTGGGCCACAATTTTGGCACCGGCATGGAGAGTAGCGCCTTTCTCACCGCCAGCCGGATTCCCCGCACCTTTTTCGATGCTATTTTTGCTGCGGCGATCTCCTCCAGCTTTATTCCCATCTTCACAGAGCGGCTTGAGCATTACGGGAAAGACGACGCTTTTCAGCTCAGCCGCTGCTTTTTTACCTGGACCGGACTGCTGACAGCACTTTTCAGTCTGCTGGGTATTCTCTTTGCTCAGCCTCTTGTGTCTCTTTTGGCCCAAGGCTTCGATACCGAAACCGCCGCCCTGTGCGCAAAACTGCTGCGTATTTTATTCCCTACTGTATTTTTCACCGGCATTGCCTTTTCCATGGTTGGTGTCCTGCAATCTCTGGGGGAATTTTATATCCCTGCCGCGCTCAGTGCGGCTTCTAACATTGTAATTCTCCTCTATTATCTGCTGTTTTGCAAAAAATACGGTATCTACGGCCTCGCATGGGCTTTTCTGGCCGGTTGGGCGGTTCAGGCACTGATGCAGACGCCCTTTCTTTATCGGAATCACCTCAGATACCGTCCCTGCGTTTTCCATCCGGCGCTGAAAAATGTCTTTACCCTCATGCTGCCGGTGATGGTTTCCACATGGATCCAGCCGGTCAACCAGTTAATTTCCACGCGATTTGCTTCTTTTCTCTTTTCCGGCGCAGGCGCCAGCGCCATGGAATATGCAAACACCCTCTATACCATGGCCGCCGGAATTTTGGTACTCTCCATCACCAATGTCATATTCCCGGAAATGAGCCGTCTGTCCTCTGTCCACGATGAACGCGCTTTTTCCAGGCTTCTCGCCCATGCTCTTCAGAGTATGTTTTTCCTCCTGCTGCCCATGATGGCCGGACTGCTGCTGCTGGCGGAGCCATTGGTTCGCCTTTTGTATGAATATGGTTCCTGGACCAGTTTTTCCACAGAGATCACCGCCCGCGCCCTTCGATATATGTCTCTGGGTATGGTGGGATATGGTGTGCAGAATATTCTGTCCCGGGCTTTCTATGCCCAGAGAAACGGGAAGATCCCCATGCTTTCCGGCCTTCTCTCTATTGCGGTAAACCTGGGGCTTTGCATTGTTCTTTCCTCCCGGTTGGATGTGGCCGGTCTGGCCCTTGCCACTGCCGCCAGCGCATGGACGGGCGCCGCAGTGCTGCTGATCCCCATGGTCAAACAATACCCCCGCGCACTGGGAAAGCCCTTTTGGCGAAGTCTATTAAAAATCCTTTTTTCCACACTGGTGATGAGCATCGCTGTGCTCGTATGCCGGAACGGCGTTTTAGCCGCCGTGAACGGCGGTATACTCGGAAGGCTTTTGACTGTGGGCGTTCCTACCCTTGCAGGTGTATGTATTTATTTCATTATGGCAATCCTTTTAAAATTCAAAAAAGAAGGGTCTATATGAATATTATCATTGTTGGTTGCGGAAAAGTTGGTCTGACGCTGGCAGAACAGCTCTGTCAGGAAAACCACGCCATTACGCTGGTAGACGTTGATCAGGAACGACTGGATGACGCCGTGAATTCTCTGGATGTTCAGGGCGTTCTTGGCCACGGCACCGGCTACCGGACGCTGATGGAAGCCGGCATTAAAGACACAGAACTGGTCATCGCAGTGACCAATCACGACGAAGTCAATATGCTCTCCTGCCTGATGGCCCGAAAGCTTGGTAAGTGCCAGACCATTGCCCGGGTTCGGAATCCCAGCTATTATCAGGACATCAACTACATCAAGGACGAGTTGGGCCTGACCCTGGTCAGTAATCCGGAATGGGCTGCCGCCCAGGATATTTTCCGGCTTTTGCAAATCCCCTCCGCGCTGGATGTTGACACCTTCGAAAAGAGCCGGGTCAATATGCTCCGCTTCCGGCTGAATTCTGACAGTCCGCTCTGTGGAAAAAACATGATGGCAGTCAATGAAATGCTGGAGGGCAATATGCTGGTGTGCATCCGGGAGCGAAACGGAAACATTGTAATCCCCAGCGGTACGACCAACTTGCAGGCGGGAGATACCATCTCCGTGGTCATCCCCATGGCCGCCATCAGCAAAGTCATGCACAAGCTGAAGATCCGTCAGCGTTCCATTCACTCAGTCATGATTGCCGGCGGCGGAAATTCTTCGGTATATCTCTCCATGATGTTGCTGCAATCGGGCCTGAAAGTTAAGATTATTGAAAGCGATCTGGAGCGCTGCCAGGAATTGGCGGAGCGGCTGCCCAGTGCCAATATCATCCACGGTGATTCTACAGATACACAGCTTCTGCAGGAAGAAGGCCTGAAAGACGCCGAAGCCTTTGTCTGCATGACCGGTCTGGATGAAGAAAACATCATGCTGGCTCTTTATGCAGAAAAGATTTCACAGGCCAAGGTGATCACCAAGGTCAGTCGAATTGACTTTGAAGAGGTCATCGACTCGCTTCCCCTGGGCAGCGTCATCTACCCCAAAAATATCACGGCAGAAAAAATCATTCGGTATGTCCGGGCCATGGAAAACGCCAGCGGCAATAATGTGGAAACGCTCTATCGTTTGCTGGACGGCCGCGTCGAGGCAATGGAATTTGTGGTCCGTCCCGGCTCGGCCAATATAATCGGCGTCCCGCTCCAGGAGTTAGGCTTAAAGAAAGACCTTCTGGTCTGCAGCATCAACCGTCGCGGCAAAATCATTACGCCCACCGGCCAGGATACGATCCAGGAGGGAGATATTGTCGTCATCGTCACCACGCACAAAGGCATCCGTGACCTGAGTGACATTGTGAGGTACTGAGATGAATTATGGAATGATCATTTATGTGGTGAGCTGTGTGCTGGAAATCGAAGCGGTTTTGATGCTCCTTCCGGCGCTCGTAGGCCTTCTCTATGCAGAGCACAGTGCCTGGAGTTTCGTGTTCACCGCGCTTTGTACCGCCTTAATCGCAGCATTTCCACTGCTGCGCCGGCCGAAAAGCACCGCGTTCTATGCCAGAGAGGGATTTGTTGCCACGGCGCTCAGCTGGCTGGCTATGAGTGCCATAGGTGCCGTCCCCTTTTGTATTGCCGGGCAGATCCCCCATTATGTAAACGCTCTGTTTGAAATGGTCTCCGGCTTTACCACCACCGGCGCCAGTATCCTGACGGACGTCGAAGCGCTGGATCATTGTATGCTTTTCTGGCGCAGCTTTTCTCACTGGATCGGCGGTATGGGCGTTTTGGTGTTCATGTTGGCGATCCTGCCCATGACCGGCGGACAAAACCTCCACCTGATGCGAGCTGAGAGTCCCGGCCCATCAGTTGGAAAACTGGTACCGAAGCTTCGCACCACGGCCATGTGGCTTTACGGCATCTATCTGGGACTCAGCGTTATTTGTTTTTTTCTCCTGCTGATCGGCGGGATGACTGCCTTTGACGCTGCCTGCCTGACCTTTGGTGCCGCCGGCACCGGCGGCTTCGGCACACTGAATTCCAGCTTCGCCGTCTATAACCTTTTCTGCAAAGTCGTCGCAACAGTTTTTATGCTGCTCTTTGGCATGAATTTCAATTTTTACTATCTGCTCATTTTGAAAAAAGCCAGGGATGCATGGAAAATGGAGGAAATACGCTGGTATCTTCTGGTATACTTCTTCGCTGTTGGTACGATCTTGCTGAGTCTTCACCGGGCCGGAATTCTGGGCAATAGCGCAACCGTCATCGACGCATTTTTCTCTGTCTCCTCCGTCATGACTACCACCGGTTACGCCACTGTAGATTTTTCCAAGTGGCCTGTCTACTGCCAGGTCATTCTGGTAATGATCATGTTTACCGGAGCCTGCGCAGGTTCCACCGGCGGCGGCATCAAAATCAGCCGCTGGCTGATTTATAAAAAGTCCATCTCTAAGGAACTTCGGCGGCTGACTCACCCCCGTTCTGTATTCCATATCCGCATGGATGGCAAAACGCTGGATAACGGCGTTGTACAAAATACCTTTGTGTATCTGGCGCTGTTTATCCTGATTTATGCCGTCTCTCTTCTGATTCTATGTCTGGATGACTTCGACCCTGTTTCCAGCTTTACCGCCGTAGCCGCAACCATCAATAACATCGGTCCCGGTCTGGGCCTGGTCGGGCCTGCCGGGAACTATGCCGGTTTTTCTCTGCTGAGCAAACTTGTCCTGATTTTTGATATGCTGGCTGGTCGGCTGGAAATTTTCCCATTGATGATTTTCTTCCTGCCCTCCACCTGGAAACGGCATTAAGCAAGCCGCGCCAAACAAAAACAGCGGAGAATCCTGAAATAGCCAAAAAAATAGAAATAGCGGGAGAAATCACAAAAACCTGTGATTTCTCCCGCTTTCATATCAGGTCAAATTTCTGAAAACTCTATTTTGCAGCGGCCCCATTCCTTTAAACTTCTGTCCGGCCTTTGGGGCACTCCAGAAATATCGGAGCGGTATTTTGATTAAGCAGGCCGAACCGTCAGTTCCTGGATCAGACCGCTTTCATCAGCCAGTTCAATGGTAGCCCTGGCATAGAGATAAGTGCCTCCGTAATTTACCAGAAAATTTGCAGAACTCTCATCCTCGATCACCGGGTCAGAAATAGAGAGAATGCGAAATGTAAACTTGTTCCGGAAAAACATCTCAATAGCGGGACGGCCATAGACATGATAGTTGTCCCGGTTGGCGCCAATGGGGCAGTAGTCGAAATAACGGCATCTGGGCGCAAAACAGGCGGCGAGGGCCATATAATCCCCTTTTTGCATAGCTTCAATATATTTCTCGATCATGGCAGCGTCCTCCTTAATAAACTTTCTCGGTGTTCAGCAAAGCATCCGTGCCGCCATCGCAGAACAGGATAATCCCGTTGACGCCATGGGCCTGCTGAGAGATCAAAAATACGATAGAGGAAGCGATATCTGCCGGGTCCATCAGCTTCTCCTGTCCATAAAGGGTGGGAATCGGCAGTGCCAGCACAGCCACCCGCTCATGCGCGGAAAGCTTGGCCGTCATTGCTGTTTCCACATTGCCGGGCGCAATGGCGTTGATACGAACGCCTCGTGCCGCCCAGTCGGCGGAAACACGGCGCATCCAGCGGGCCAGCGCATATTTGGTTGCTACATACATGGCGTGGGCGTCTTTCTGCGAATCCAATTGTTCCATCAGTGCAAGCACTCTGGCTTCGTTCATCTGGTTATTGAGCAGGTTCACCACATCCATGCGCGCCGCGCCCTGGGAAATGGTATTGGAAGCTACAACGACACAAGCGCCCCGGCGTTTCTCCAATAAATCCAGAACGCCTTCTGCCAGACGCACCGCACCAAAATAGTTCAGTGAAATGATGAGTTTCAGATTGCCGCAGGCGTTGGAGACGCCGGCACAGCAAACCAGTCCATCCAGTCCCTCGGTGCAGAGGGCGTGAAGCTTGTTAATGACCTCTTGCCGACCAGTCTGATCGGCCAGATTGGCGGAAATATCCCCGTTGTTTACATCAATGTTATAGACCATGTGTCCCTGAGCTCTCAGGAATTCCACGGTCTTGGCCCCAATTCCGCTGGAGCCGCCAGTCACAGCATAAATGCCCATGATGTTTTCCCCTTTCTTTCGCAAATTGATTTACAAAGCGGCGCAACAGCCTCTTGTATCAGATAATTTTATTATAGCAAATTCCCGGCAGATGTCGCTGTGTATTTTTACAATTATATGTGCTTTATATGTGTATTTTAACTAGTCAAAATATTTTTCTTCTGTTTCTTAACTTAACATATTAGTGAAGGGCACTTTGCACAATGCAAATCGTTCTTTTTGTGCATTTTATAAAATCAGCTTGTCGCATTCTTTTCTGCCAAATACTGCACCCAGTCGCAGATGACCTGATAGTTCTTCTCCAAATCAGGATTGCGCTCCAGATCGTTGTCCTGTATAAAGTTCAGTAACAGCACCAAGCCTCTGGCCTGACTGGCACCGTAAGTCTGACTTCCCAGCGCATAGGCCGGATAATTGGGATACAGAATGTAATAGACATACTTGCTGTCCCGCGCAAAGACATAATGCGTGCCATCCAATTCCCAGTTTGCCCAGCCATTGTCGCCAATTTTGATATCGGGATCCGCCTCATATTCCGTTCTGTCCTGTCTGCCAATGGCCCAGACAAGGCCATTATACCCGGTGGAAATATCGTTTGCGGTTGTCAGATCGTAGTAGATAAAGCAGGTTTCGCTTTTGGGGTCTGTATTGACCGTGATCGCACCCATTTCCGTTTCATAGACTGTCAGCTTCAGGCCGTGCTCCGCATCGGTCAGCGTAACCGTTTCCGGCAGAGGATCCGGCTCCGTGGAAGGCGGATCATCCGGCTCCGGCTCGCTGGAATGCAACTGCTTGTCCAGCAGAACCAGAACTTTCACGCCCTCTTTCCGCAGCAATGTTCTCTTGGGCCGGAAACTGCCGTCCTCATAACCGGAGAGGAGGGAAAGCCCAACGCCCTGCCGCACAGCATCCACAGCATAGCTGCTGATATCCGCCTGATCCGTAAACGCTTTTTCCGCCATCGGCGGCTCAATGCCCTCCACATTTTTCAAAAAACGCATCAGCATAACCATAAAATCCTGCCGGGAGACTGGCTGATCCGGGCCAAACTGATCACTGGAAATTCCGGAAACGATCCCGTTGGCATAAGCCCAGTTGACCGCGCCGGCATACCAGGCGCTTTGACTGACATCACGAAAGCCGCAGGCTGGAGATTTCGTTGTGTCCACATCCTCCATACGGGCCAGCACCGTGACCACTTGGGCCCGGGTCAGACCGCTGTCAGGATCGAACGTGAGCGCAGTTTTGCCGGTGATCAGATTCCGCTCCACTGACTCTGCAACGCTTTCTGTGTACCACTCCCCGGCTCTGACATCATAAAACGGGTCGCCGGAGAACATACCGATAATCGTACCGCCGGCAGAGACCTTACAGGGACAAGTGGCCTTTTGAGAGATCAGCGTTCCGTCAGAGGTATACCAGCCGGTAAAGTAATACCCCGTTTTGGGGGTTGCCTGTAATGTAACGGTATCGCCAACGGTATAGGTCCCACCGCCGCTGACTGTGCCGGTGCTGGAACCCACTACCGTCAGTGTCACTCCAAATTTCGCCGTAACCGTTGTATTCCCAGCTACCGTCCAGGAATAGGTGGTTTCACCGCCCAGAAAGACGTCCAGCCGATCATACCAACCGATAAATACATAGCCGGCAGATGGTTTGGCCACCAGCGTTACTGTCGTTCCTTTGGTATAAGTACCGTCGCCGGAGACCGTGCCGCTGCCCACCGTTTTGACAGTGACAACTGCGGCATTCGGATCGGCAGACGTATTCGGCTCTTCCTCCGCTTTGGTAAATCGGGCGTAGGCCGTCAGACTTTCCGTTGCAGAAAACGTATAGCTTACCTGATTCGAGAGCAGTTGATTATCTATTGTATACCAGCCTTCGAATTGATAACCGGTCGCCGGATAGGCCGTCAGCGTGACCGCCGTTCCAACTTCATAATTGCCGCTGCCGCTGACCATGCCGGTGGAGGAACCAACCGCCGTAATGACGACGCCAAATTTCGCGGTGATTGTTGTATTGCCGGCCAGGGTCCAGGTATAGGTGCGGTTTCGGCCCAACAGCGTCCCGTTTTTATCATACCAGCCAATGAAGCCTGCTCCCTCATCCGGCGCCGCCGTCAGTGTCACATCAGTTCCAATGGTATATATGCCGCCGCCGGTTACTGTACCACTTCCAACTGTTTTGGTCGTAACGGTGGCCATATCCACAGTCGGAACCGCCGCATCTTCCGCCCCAGCCATTATTGGCAGTGATGCGGCGCAGCACAGTGCCAGGATCAGCGCCAGCAATTTTCTTATGCTGTCCGTTTTCATGGTTTTGTCCTCCCTTTTCCATTGTTTTCTGTGGTCTGATCCATTTTGCAAATCAGACCACGCATATGAACATTTTACATCTGTCAGCCTGTCAAAAACATACCTGTCCTTCTATTCTAATAATGCCGTAAAAGTGTCAGAATGTCAAGTCACAGGTTTGGGATTTCATGGATATTTAAAATTGTTTTTTCGACACCGCTGCTGGCAAAACTCCACCATTTTATTAGACGTAAAAACAGGCATATTGGTTGCAAAAAGTCAAAAGATCCCCGCAAAGCGCTTGCGAAGACCTTTTTCCGCTAAATTCTTGATCATCCGGCAACACTATCTGCGGCTGTGCTGCCGGTCGCCGCTTCCGCAGCAGCCTCCGCCTGGATTTCCTCAACCGCATCCGGGATCGAAACCCCGGCATCCTTTAAGGTATCTGCCTGATACTGTTCCATCAGTTTCTCTAACCATGTCTGGTAATCCGCATACCGTTTTTCACTCTCTACCGCAGTTTTCCAATAGTAGTCTTCCGTGTGAGAAACAAAATACAATACATGATAGCCGTAATCCGACGCTACGATCCCCGTATCTCCGGTCTGACGGCTGCTGTCAAAACACCAGTCATTAAAATTCGAAACCATCTGGCCGGGATAGACGTTTTCATAAAGTCCGCCGTTGCTATTGGAGCCACTGTCTGCGGAGTTCTCTTCTGCCAGCGCCGCAAAGCTTTCCTCCGTGGCCTCGCCGGATTCCCATTCTTCCAAAATCTGTTGTGCCTTTTCTTTTGCTGCGGCTTCTGCCTCCTCAGAAACAGTTCCGTCCTCATTTTCCTCAGCCTCAATCAAAATATGGCGCACATTGACATTGGGCAAATCCGATTTCTCAATGCCATACGACAAATAATAATCTTCATTGCTGTCATAATACTGCTCCAGATCGGCATCCGTATAGGTGAAGCCGTTATATACGGAGTCCATATAGGCCGAGACATAATAGGAATCATAGAGATATGCCTGAAAATCCTCTATTGTTGCCTGCGTCCCATAGGAATCCTGAATATAGGCTAATATATCGCCCGTTCCATCTTCATTCGCAAATCCGCTGTCTGCCGCATTGTTTCCCATGTCCGCTACAACAGAATCATACTCCGTCTGATACTCCTCAGGCATGGAAAAGCCTTCCTGCTGGGCCGTTGCTTTTAATACCGCGACCTGTTTAAAAGAATCCCTGGCGCTGTCCATAAAATAGTCATCCCAGGTATAGTCACCGTCTGCATTCTCGCTGTAGATCTGCTCCTCCAGAGGCTTCGCGGCGTCGAAAGAAAAGCCGTAATAGTTAATATAATAATAGTATTCGCCCCAGTAATAGAAGCAAATCTGTCGGTTGGAGATCTCATCGATTATTGTTCCGCCGGAGTCGCTGACCGTGATTGCAACCGCATCCGGCTTCACAACATGCTTGCGGTAAACCCGGTTATAGGCCATCGAAACACCGACCACCGCCAACAGCAGCACTGCCACGATCACGCCTGTCACAAACCCTTTGGGCAGTGTTTTCTTCGATGGGATTTCCTCGGAAAGCACTTCCGCATTCAATGACGTTTCCTCTGCCTCCGTGCATTGCGCCGCATCAGTCTCTTCTGCCGCATCAGTCTCTTCTGC
>CAZGOQ010000034.1:10021-19294 GCA_964527315.1 uncultured Oscillospiraceae bacterium
CTGCCTCCGTGCATTGCGCCGCATCAGTCTCTTCTGCCGCATCAGTCTCTTCTGCTGCATCCGGTTCGTCTGTCATTGCCCCGAAATCGTCCCTGCTCTCCTCTGTTGCGGATTCCGGCGTTTCTTCCTCCGCCGCTTCCGGCCGCGGGCATTCCCCCGCAATCTCCAATTCCGCTTCCTCCGGCAATTCCGAACGGTCCAGCGGATCGGACTCCAGCGGCAGCATATCCCTCAAATCTTTTCCGCAGTAGGGGCAGGCTTCCTCCTGCTCAGACAGTTTCTGTCCACAATTCGGGCAAAACATCGAAACACATCCTTTTGTCAAAATCAAAGCCGCAGCATCGCAGTACCACAGTGTTTTATATTATAGCAGACATTCATAGAAAAGTCTTTAACTTTTTTTGAATATGGAAAATTCCTTTACGCATTGACAAATACTTTTGACACATATCCGGTCTGACTCTGATAGTTAGCCCGGTACCAGTCCTCTTCTTCTCCCACCAGTTCAATGACAGTTCCATTGGGAATAGACGCCACAATGGGATATTCCAGCCCGGCCCCGGCCCGAAGATTCAGTGTGCCGTAACTCAGCGCCACAGTCCCTTTCCTGGGAAACTCCACGCCTGGCTCCTTAAATGGGATTCCAAAATACTCCGTCAGCGCCAAAACCAGGGTTCGCGCGATGAGATCGATGTGATTGACAATCCATTCGGCATCCTCTGCATTGTCGTGGTAGGCCAGTTCCAGAAATACCGAAGGCGCTCTGGTCTGCCGGATTTCTGCGATTGCCGTGCTTCCGACGACCCGAACCTGATCCGGGGTGGGGTAGATATCTTTCAGCGCATTCGCAATCAACTCCGCTGCGCGTTTTCCTTCTGCGCTGGTCGGGTAGTAATAGATGTCGCTGCCCTGTACCTGACCATAAATGCTGGGGGGCGCGCTGTTGGAATGGAGGGCAATATGCAGGTCATACTCGCCGCTGTTGCTCTGCCGGACGGACTGTGCCACAGAGCCGATGGGTGAATTTCGGTTATAAGTGATGCCAGAAGCAGTCAGATATGGCTCCATGGCATCCGCCAGTTTATTCATCCAGAATTCCTCAGACTTTCCATTGACATAGAGATTCCCCTCCTGAGTGGAAGGGCTTAAAAATATACTGGGCATAAAAAGGCTCCTTTCTGCTTTTTCCTCATTCTATGCAGTGTGAAAAAAACTGCCACAAAAAAGCAGACGGCAACCAATCCGCTCCATGCACATCCATCTGCGTCTGTTCCCTGTATAAAATTCATATTGTTGCAGATACTGAAGGACATTGCTTCAAAAAGAAAAAACTTTATGCAAATAGCCACTTGACCACTCTTTTATTTACCAGTATAATGAAGAAAATTAAAAAGGCAATGATGGGAAAAAGTACGGGAGATTCGGATTCCAAAGAGAGCCGGGGCGCTGAAAACCGGCGGATCTCCTCCCCGAAAGAACCTCCCTGAGCCGCAGCCTGAACCCGGTGGTTTCCGGCAGTAGGGTGCGCCGTGTTCAGCACGTTACAGCTGAACCTCAGAGCGGATTTCTTTGGAAATTCATATGGGTGGTACCGCGGAAGCAGCGCTTTCGTCCCATGTCCTTTTGGACGGGACGGAAGCTTTTATTTTTCCATAGAGAGGACGGAAATGCAATGCAAAAACGTACCGTTTACTGCGGCGCACTGCGCGAAAGCCACATTGGCCGGGAGGAAACGGCCTGCGGCTGGGTGCAGACCAAGCGAGACATGGGCGGCGTGGTGTTTATTGACCTGAGAGACCGGGAGGGTATCCTTCAGGTGGTCTTTGACGCGCAAAATCTCCCCCGGGAGCAGTTTATCCAGGCGGACAAGCTGAAAAATGAAACGGTCATCGCTGTGACCGGCTATGTCCGGAAGCGGGATGAAGAAACCGTCAACCCCAAGCTTGCCACCGGCACCGTGGAACTTCGGGCACAATCTCTGGAGATCATCTCCGAAGCCGATCCCCTGCCCTTTGATCTGGAGGACGGCGCCAGCAACGAGGTGCTGCGGCTTCGATACCGCTATCTGGATTTGCGGCGGCCGGATATGATCGCCCGGCTGAAATTCCGCCACAAGGTGCAAAAATGCGCCGAGGACTATCTGGACGCCCACGGCTTTCTGTCCGTCGAAACTCCTATGCTGACAAAATCCACCCCGGAAGGCGCAAGAGATTACCTGGTCCCCTCCCGGGTGCATAACGGTCAGTTCTATGCCCTGCCCCAGTCTCCCCAGATTTTTAAGCAGCTTTTGATGGTAGGCGGCATTGATAAATACTATCAGGTGGCCCGCTGCTTCCGGGACGAGGATCTTCGCGCCGACCGGCAGCCGGAGTTTACCCAGGTGGATATGGAAATGAGTTTTGTGGAACAGGAGGATGTGCTCCAGCACCTGGAGGATATGTTCCGCTATATGTTCCGGCAGCTGATGAATGTGGAATTTGCCGGCCCCTTCCCCCGCATCACCTGGACGGAGTGCATGGATAAATACGGCTCGGATAAGCCCGATCTGCGTTTTGATCTGCCAATCGTTGATTTAACGGAGACCGTCAGGGACTGCAGCTTCTCCGTATTTCAGAACGCGCTGAAAAAAGGCGGTGTGGTGCGAGCCATCAACGTCTGCGGTCATGCAGATTTCACCCGAAACGAAATCGAAATGCTCACGGACGAGGCCCTGCAGCTGGGCGCCAAGGGCATGGCCTGGATCGCCTGGCGGCCCACCGGCGAGGTTTATTCCATTTTGACAAAATACTTTACCGAAGCGCAGATGGATGCGCTGCTCTCTGAAATGGACGCCGCGCCCGGAGACTTTATTCTTTTCTCCGCCGACAAACTCTCCACTGTCCGTAAGGTCTTGGGCGGTCTGCGTCTGAAACTGGCAGACCACCTGTCCCTCCGCAGGAAAGAGTGGAACATCCTGTTTGTAACGGACTTCCCCCAATTTGAATTTTCCGAGGAGGAAAACCGCTGGGTTTCTACGCACCATCCCTTTACCATGCCCTATCCGGAGGATGTGCAGTATCTGCTGACAGACCCGGGCCGGGTTCGCGCTCAGGCCTACGACGTTGTGCTCAATGGCATCGAACTGGGCAGCGGCTCTGTCCGTATTCACGATAAAAACGTACAGAATATCATGTTTGAGGCTTTAGGCTTTTCTCAGGAGGAAATTGACGCACGGTTTGGCTTTATGGTAAACGCCTTCCGCTATGGCACCCCGCCCCACGCCGGTTTTGCCTTTGGTCTTGACCGTTTTGTCATGCAGTTGACCGGGGCCGCCTCTCTCCGGGACGTCATCGCATTTCCCAAATTAAAGGATGCTTCCTGTCCGCTGACTGACGCGCCAAATTCGGTGGACGAGGAGCAGCTGGAGGTTCTGGGCATTGGCGCCCGGGATGCAAGCGGCGCAATGCGGGGTGCAAAGGCCAAAAATGAGATTGCTGACGGCATAGACGTTTCCCATGTGGCGGAACTTTCCATGCTGAAGCTTCCCGCCGGGGAACTCGGCAGCATTCGAAAAAATCTTCAGGACGCAATCGAATTTTTCGGCCAGCTGGAAAAGATCGACACCACCGGTGTGGCCCCCATGGCACACATTGCCGCGCTGGAAAATGTCTGGCGAGAGGATACGATCCGCCCCTCCGCCGACCGTGACACGCTGCTGGAAAACGCCCCGGCAAAGATGGACGGCTATATCTTTGTGCCCCAGGTCGTCGAGTAAGGAGGAAGATCAATATGACAGAACTGACACTGAAACAGCTGACACAGGCGCTTTCCTCCAAAGAAATCTCCTCCCGGGAAATCACAAAAGCCTATCTGGACGCCATATCCCGGCAGGACGGGGAAATCGGCGCTTATCTGACTGTCACGGAAGAGATTGCCATGGAGCAGGCCGGCATGGTAGACGAGAAGCGGGCCAGAGGGGAATCCCTTCCTCTCCTGGCGGGCGTGCCCTGCGGCATCAAAGACAACATCTGCACCATGGGCATCCGTACCACCTGTGCTTCCAAAATGCTGGAGCATTTTACACCGCCCTATGACGCAACAGTCATGGAAACCCTGCATGATCAGCAGGTGGTCATGCTGGGAAAACTCAACATGGATGAGTTCGCTATGGGCTCCTCCACGGAGAATTCCTACTATAAAATCACACGCAACCCCTGCGATCAGACCCGTGTGCCCGGCGGCAGTTCCGGCGGTTCTGCTGCGGCGGTGGCCGCAAAAGAAGCAGCCTTTACGCTTGGCTCCGACACCGGCGGCTCTATCCGCCAGCCCGCCGCCTTCTGCGGTATCGTCGGCATGAAGCCCACCTATGGCCTTGTCAGCCGTTACGGCCTGATTGCTTTTGCTTCCTCCCTGGATCAGATTGGCCCGCTGACCAGAACGGTATATGATAACGCTATGGTGTTGCAGGCCATCTGCGGCCACGATCCCAGAGACGCCACCAGTCTGCCGGATTCCAGCCTGAATCTGTGCTCCGGCATTGACCGGGGCGTCAACGGGATGCGCTTTGCCCTGCCGAAGGAATATTTCTCGGAGGCTCTGAATCCCGAGATCGCCGCTGCCATCCGCGCTGCGGCGGATCGGCTGGAAACATTGGGAGCGCAGGTCGATGAAGTCAGCATTAAAAATCTCGAATACGCTCTGCCGGCCTATTATGTGATTTCCTCCGCCGAGGCTTCCTCCAATCTGGCCCGGTTTGATGGGGTAAAATACGGTTTTCGAGCGGAAAACGTCAAGGAGATCCACGAACTCTATCAGGAGACTCGGACTCAGGGCTTTGGCAGCGAAGTCAAGCGGCGCATTATGATGGGTTCCTTTGTCCTCTCCGCCGGCTACTATGACGCCTACTATAAAAAGGCGCTGCAAGTACGGACCCTACTCAAGCAGTCTTTTGATCAGATTTTTGAGGGCTATGACGCCATTCTTTCCCCGGTGGCTCCCACCACCGCCTATCCCATTGGAGAAAAAACCAGTAATCCGCTGGAAATGTATATGGGAGACGTCTATACTGTGCCTGTAAACATTGCGGGCCTGCCTGGCCTGTCGCTTCCCTGCGGAACAGATAGTCAGGGTCTTCCCATCGGAATGCAGTTCATTGGCAGGCCCTATTCGGAAGCCACGCTTTACCGGGCAGGATATGCCTTTGAAACGGAAGGAGATGCGGAAGCATGAGAGAGAACTACGAAATGGTCATCGGTCTGGAGGTTCATGTAGAACTGAAAACCGAGACAAAGATTTTCTGCGGCTGCTCCACCAAATTCGGTGCCCCTCCCAACACCCAGTGCTGCCCGGTTTGTACCGGTATGCCCGGTTCCCTGCCGGTTTTAAATGGAAAGGTCGTTGAATACGCGGTCAGAGCCGGTCTTGCCACCGGCTGTCAGATTGCTACCTATTCCAAGCAGGATAGAAAAAATTATTTCTATCCTGATCTCCCCAAGTCCTATCAGATCTCCCAATATGATTTGCCCCTTTGTCAGGGCGGTCATCTGGACATCGAAACAGAAAACGGGAAAAAACGCATTGGCATCACGCGTATCCATATTGAGGAGGATGCCGGAAAGCTGGTGCATCTGGAGGGAAAAGGGACACTCATTGACTGCAACCGCTGCGGCGTACCGCTGATTGAGATCGTCTCCGAACCGGATATGCGCTCGGCGGAGGAAGCCAAAGCCTATCTCCAAAAGCTTCGGGCTATCATCCTTTATACCGGCGTCTCTGACTGCAAAATGAACGAGGGTTCCCTCCGCTGTGATGTGAATCTTTCCATTCGCAGGCTGGGCGCTGAAAAGCTGGGCATCCGCACAGAGATGAAAAACCTCAACAGCTTTCAGAGTGTCATCAAGGCAATTGAATACGAATACGCCCGGCAGGTCAACGTGCTGGAAGAAGGGGGTGAGGTTGTTCAGGAGACCCGGCGTTTCGACATAAACACTGGCAGGACCTCTTCCATGCGGAGCAAAGAAAACGCCGACGACTATCGCTATTTTCCGGATCCTGATCTGGTTCCGGTGGTTATCAGCCCTCAATTTCTGGCGGAGATCCAGCGCAGCATTCCCATGCTTCCTGATCAGCGGAAACAGCAATATCAGGCGCAATACGGGCTTAGTTCGCTGACTGCGGAGCGCCTTGTGACACGCAAGGATATTGCCGACTACTTTGAAACCGTTGCCGCAGATACAAAATACCCTGTCCTGGCTGCCAATCTGGTGTTGGGCGAGGTAGCGCGGCTGACGCCCGAGGAGCAGGCTGTGCCCATCGACCCGGAACATATCGCGATTCTGGCGGACCTGTTGGGGCAGGGCGATATCAATGGTGGCACCTGCAAAAAAGTCGTCGCCCAGCTTGCAAAGCAGGACGGCGATCCGGTCAAACTCATTGAGGAACAGGGATTGCGGCAAATCAGCGACAGGACTGTGCTGCTTCCCATGGCGCAGGAAGTCCTTGCGCAAAATCAAAAGGCGGTCAGCGACTATAAAGGCGGCAACACCAACGCTTTCCATGCTCTGGTGGGTCAGATGATGGGCAAGACACAGGGAAAGGGCAATCCCCAGATGATTCAGTCTGTTCTGAAGGAACTGCTGGGAGAATAAAATTTTCATGCGCACTGAATTGCCGTGTTATGGCGAAATTCAGTGCGCATGATTTTCTTTTTTATTTACAACTTCCAACCGCTTGATCAGAACTCCTCCTACCGCGCCAATCGCGCAGCCCGCGCCCAGACCGCAGAGCAGTAAAACCGGAAGATAGGTCAACAACCCTGCCGTTTCCAATATAAGCATCGCAGCAAGGATCTGGCCGAGATTGTGAAACATACCGCCCATCAGGGAAACGAAACCTATGCTGCACCTCTTTTTCAGCAGTACCATAATCCCGTAGCTGAGCACGCCGCCGGAGAGGGCGTAGAAAAAGGAAAATGCGTTGCCAAACAGTACCGTTGACAGGAAAATTTTGATTCCGCACAGCGCCGCCCCCATCCCCGGCCCCAGGAGATACAGTCCGATCATAACGCTGAGATTGGCAAGGCCCAACTTTGCGCCGGGCAGCGCCCCGGAAACCGGAATCAGGGAATCCAGCCAGGAGAGCACCAATGCGACTGCGCTGAGCAGCGCCAGCATGGTGATTTTTTTTGTTTTACCGAGCGACGGCATCCATTCCCTCCTCCTCTCCGGTCACCGTGATGACAATGCGTGCCGGGAGACAGACGATTTGGTCCCCAGCTTTGGAAATGGGCGTATGGTGCTGGCAGATCAGGTCGGGGCAGGTGGAATCCGCCACCCATGCTTCCCCGTTCCGAATCGTCAGACACAATGAAAATCCGCCATAGCCGGAAATGGGCTGGTCTATCGGCTCTGAGAGAGCATACGTTCCCACCGTCTGTCCTTCCACCGTCACTAAAACAATGTTCCCCGGCAATTTGGGCCACAGCGCCCAGACTGCCAGCCCGATCACCAGTACCGCCACGATCAGAAGTTCCATCCTTTTCGGCTTCATGTGATCTCCTCCACAGGAATATCCGTTTTCAGGGAAAGCCCCGATGTGAATATGCCCGGAGTCAAATAGATGGTCCGCCCATCAAAGAGAACCATATCGAAATCTCCGCTCTCTTTCCAATATTCAATGGCCTTATCCTTCCCCATCACAAACAGCGCCGTACTGA
Organism: uncultured Oscillospiraceae bacterium; assembly: GCA_964527315.1. GTDB lineage: Bacteria > Bacillota > Clostridia > Oscillospirales > Oscillospiraceae > HGM13006. Next base: position 17,715 of record CAZGOQ010000034.1, read on the forward strand.
AGGCGTCCGCCTCCTCTCCATGCTGTGAAATAATGGTAACGCTTTTCAGATCCGTTTCCGCCGGACAGCCGGTGGCACGGTCAAAAATGTGGTGATATATCTTCCCATTTTCTTCAAAATAGCGTTCATATCCCCCGGATGTGACAATATAAGCGCTCCCCTCCAGGGAAAGGGTTCCCAAATAGTTTCCGTTTTTCTCCGGATCCTCAATGGCGACAGACCATTGGGACCCATCGGGCTTTTCTCCCAGAATTCCCACATTCCCGCCCAAAGAAATAATGGCGGATTCCACACCAGCAACCCGCAGTTTCTCTATGACACATTCTGCAGCATAGCCCTTTGCGATACCACCCAGATCGACGCCGCCGCCGTCCGGCAGTGAACAGATACAGGTCCCATGATCTGCACAAGTATATCCGTTTTCTATCGTCACCTGCTCATAGCCAACACTGGGCAGGGCCGCATCCAGTTCAGCCTGGGTAGGCACGTGGTATTTCTGATTGGTAAATCCCCACAATTCCATCAATGGGTATACGGTTGGATCGAAAGCTCCCCCGGTAAGATCCGCAATCTCCAAAGCGCACACCAAAAGGCTGGCTCCTTCCGCCGAAAGCGTTGCGCTGCCCTCCTGATTCAGCTGATAAATCTCACTGCCGGGGGTAGAGACCGACAAAAGTGCATCCAGCCGATGCAGTTCCGTTTCCGCCTCCTCCAGACCCGCGTCCGCTGCAAAAGGATCATTGTGCGGCGCATAAGCTGTCAGTGTCATGACTGTGTCCATAGCGTAGACTGTCCGCGTGGATTTTTGTGTGAGAGGCTTTTCTGCGTTCCTGTCTCCGCAGCCAGTCAGCAGGAAGAAAATGAAAAAAAGAGAACAGAACCTTTTCATAGCGTCACCTTGACAAACGGAATGTAAAAACATCTAATGGCAATAGAAGGCGTGCCGTCGATCAACGGTTGGCTCTGGGGTACAACAGTTTATTCAAAGGAAGCCGTCACTTGCCAAAATAGCGATTTTCGCCAACCGACTGATCGTTTATGCGCCATCCTTCCATACCCTTTAGGGGGCATTTTTATTGTATCGGTACATCCTGTGCTTGTCAAGCAAAAAGCCGCGGCTCCAAGGAGACACGACTCAGACCGTAGACAACGTACCCTATGTACCGAAAAGAGGCGCATAGGGTACGTTTTTATTGGTACAAAAGGGGAGAAAGGCGGAATGGCGCGTGATGACGAGAGGCGCGGCAAAGAATCGAGAGCAGCTTCAGATTCTGAGTCTGGAGGATCTTGTACCAAAGGACATATAGTGCGAAAGCTGGAAGCTGCAATTGACTGGAACTTCATGGATTCCGTTATACACAGGAGTATGGCGGAGCGAGGATGGAAGTAAAGTCCGCGCTCCCCTTTGTATGCGTGAATCTGAAAAAGCTGGCAAAATGGAGATGGGGGAATCCGCAGAGTTGTACGGCATCCCTTCTGTTTTTGTATTTTTCCCGAAATTTCACATAAAACAGAGAACACCGCTGCCTGCCTGACGCTCAGCAGCGTTTGTCTACAGCCTGATCGCCAGATAATTTCCA
>CAZGOQ010000035.1:0-1928 GCA_964527315.1 uncultured Oscillospiraceae bacterium
CTTTGAACCGGAGAGCAGCTGCAAGAGAGCGCAGATCGTAACGCTGCTCTATCGGGCCATTGCCGACTGACCTTTTATCGAGCGACACCCCGCAGAGGCTCCGGCCCTGCGGGGTGTTTCCCTGTTTGGCTGCCTGATGAGAAGACGCCGCCCTTGAAGTTGCGCGATCTCTTACATATTTGTAATTACAGACGCTTCGGCGTTCAAAATCAGGCCGTTCCTTCGATCAAACAGCACCATGACCACCAACGTATTGAACACGGTTCCCGCCATAATATTTGCCGGCAGTTTGGCATAGCCGGAAAGCGGAACGGCATTTCGATCCCGAATAGTTCCATCTCCAAAACGGCAAAAGGAAAATTGTCGATCCTAAAATCTTTTACCGGTACGGACAGGGGTTTGCCGCGTGTTTGACTTGGCCGGATGTCCGTTCAAATTTTACATCATTATAAAGTCCTGCCTTTCAAATATCGAGGGTCATTCTGCACAGAATTTTGGCAAAGTGCGAGGAGAATGTTGGTTACGTACTCCATAGGCGGAATGAAGGATATTTACCAGTCGTGTCAAAAATTGAATGGAAAAAATCACTTCACTATTGTCCGAAAGTTATGTATAATATGGTTTGCCGCATATTTGCGGCATGAACTACCAAGAACAAGGAGGAATCCGTATGGATCCACGCACTGCAAAACTGCTTACCGCCTTAGAAGCGGACTGTACGCTGTCTCATAGCCAGCTTGCCGCCGTCTGCGATACAACAGAGGAAGATATTGTCCACCGCATCCAGAGCCTCCAGGAGGAAGGTGTGATTCTGGGATACAAAGCGGTGGTTGATTGGGAGAAAACCGCCATCGAAACCGTGGAGGCGCTGATCGAGGTTTCCATCACGCCCCAGCGGGACAAAGGCTTTGATCGAATCGCCGAACGAATCTATCAGTATGAGGAAGTGGAAAGCTGCTATCTCATGTCCGGCCGCTATGATCTGACCGTCATCCTGACCGGGAAAACGCTGCGGGAGGTAGCGCTGTTTGTCTCTCAGAAACTCTCCACCATTGAGGGCGTTACCAGTACCGCTACACATTTTATCCTTAAAAAATATAAACAGCAAAATGTGATTTTCGCCCCCAGAGAGAAGCAGAAAGAAAGGCTGATTTTCGTATGATCGACTATACTTCTGTGATCTCCCGTCGGGTACAGGGGATTGCGCCCTCCGGAATTCGAAAATTCTTTGATATATTGCAGGATATGAACGATGCGATCTCTCTCGGCGTCGGCGAGCCGGATTTTCCAACGCCATGGCATATCCGGGACGCTGGGATCTATTCTCTTGAAAAGGGGTTTACCAAGTATACTTCCAACGCCGGTATGACGGATCTTAGAAATGAGATCACCAAATATCTCAGTCGTCGCTTTGGCCTGTCCTATGATCCGGAAACACAGGTGCTGGTCACTGTGGGCGGCAGCGAGGGTATTGACTGCGCGATCCGCTGTCTGGTCAACCCGGGGGATGAAGTCCTGATTCCAGAACCCAGCTTTGTCTGCTATGGGCCCATGGTGGCGCTGGCTTCCGGCGTGCCGACACCGATCCGGCTGACTGCGGATAACGAATTCCGGCTCAGCCCGGAACAGCTGCTCGCCGCGGTAACGGACAAGACAAAAGCGCTGGTGCTGCCCTATCCCTCCAATCCCACAGGCGGCATCATGGGAAAGGAGGATCTCTTAAAGCTGGTTCCTATCTTAAAGGAACGGGGTATTATGGTCCTGTCTGATGAGATCTACGCGGAACTGACCTACGGGGGCACACATGTCTCTATGGCCAACATTCCGGAAATGTATGACCAGACCATTGTCGTCAACGGCATGAGCAAGTGCTACTCCATGACCGGCTGGCGGCTGGGCTATGTCTGCGGACCGGAACTCATCATCAA
>CAZGOQ010000035.1:2028-19188 GCA_964527315.1 uncultured Oscillospiraceae bacterium
CTGAAAAAATGGGCCTGTGTCGCCTGCGATCAATATTCCTCCCAGCCGGAATACTGGGAGCGCGTCCGCACCTTCACAGAGGGCGCGCCGTCTACCTATCATATGATCTTTCCGGAAGCACTGCTGCGGCAGGGCGTGGGGAAAGAGCGCATTGACTCCATCCACAGCACCATGGCGCGCTATCTGGACGCAGGCCTGCTGCATACCTACTGGCGCAGCTTTGTCTATTTGGAGCGTACCATGGAGAACGGCGCACTGCGTCGTGGACTGGTCGGTCAGATCGATCTGGAGGAATATGACTTTCATCCCGGCTGCTCCGCCCGTATCAGGGCCACGGAGGGCACTGTGGCAAGCCGCATTCCTCCCAGGATGGATCTGCTTCGGGATGCTCCGCTGGAATTTCCCCATGTGATCCTTCTGGCGGATGATCCCTCCGATGAGATCATGACCACTGCCGCCAGTCTCAGGGGGACGCCGATATATGATTTTGATTTAATGGAGGATGGCGGACACATCCGGGGATATCTGATCTCCGGACTTGGCGTTGGCCTTGTAAACGGCGCTGTTTCCCGCTATATGGCCGCTGCAGCGCAGATTGGGAACGGCACAATGTGCTTTGCCGTTGGCGACGGGAATCACTCTCTTGCTGCTGCAAAGGCCTGCTGGAGAGCGCTGAAGCCCAAACTTTCCGAGGAGGAACGGCTTCTTCATCCCGCGCGTTACGCGCTGGTGGAACTGGAAAACATTCATGATAAGGCCATCCGGTTCGAGCCGATCCACCGGCTTCTTCGGGGGAAGCACATCTCTGCGCTGAAGCCGTATCTGGCGTCGCATACCTCCGCTTCCGGTTGCCCCATTACGCTGGTCACTCGCGATGGCTGCGATACCTTCCATCTGCCCGGAGAGGAAAGCCTGCTGGCGCTTGCAATCCTTCAGCCGCTGTTGGATTGTTTCGTAGAGGAGACCGGATGCAGCTTGGACTATATCCACGGAGAGGAAGTACTGCGCACGCTTGCCGCAGACCCGGATACGGCGGGTATTCTGCTGCCGAACATGAAAAAATCCGCGCTGTTTCCCGCCGTACTTCAAAACGGCGTTTTACCCCGCAAGACCTTCTCCATGGGTTCCGCCAGAGAAAAGCGATATTATCTGGAAGGGAAGCGAAGAACATGACAACGCAGCTGATTGGGACTGCTCACGCAAAACTGAATCTGACGCTGGATGTTGTCCGTATACGGCCGGACGGCTATCACGATCTGCAAATGGTCATGCAGGAGATTGCGCTGGGAGACCGACTTACTCTGACGCTGGGGACAGGGAAGCCCTGGACCCTTGCCTGTACAGATGCAACGCTTCCCTGTGACAGCAGCAATCTTGCCATGAAAGCGGCAAGATTGTTTTTTGAACAGACAGGCATTGACTGCGGCGGCCTCTCCATTTTTCTTGAAAAGCATACGCCTGTTCAGGCGGGCATGGGCGGCGGAAGCGCTGATGGAGCCGAGATACTGCGGCTGCTTCAGGCGCACTACGGTGATCCGCTTCCGCAGCGGGACCTCTTTGCCCTTGCGGAGCAGACCGGCTCCGACGTGCCCTTTGCGCTATTGGGCCACACGGCGCTGGCCGGGGGGAAAGGTCAGATTTTGTCGCCCCTTCCATCTATGCCGCACAGTTACATTGTTCTGTGTAAGCCGCCGTTTCCCATTTCCACCCCGGCGCTGTTTTCCGAGATTGACCGGCATCCTGTTTCCTGTCAGCCCGATACGAAGGGCATGATACAGGCGCTGGAACGGGGAGACCTGAGCGCCATCGGGCAAAAACTCTATAATGTCTTTACACCGCTGGTTCAAATGTCGCATCCTGAAATTGCCGATATCCTGGCAAAAATGCGGGATTACGGCGCTCTGGGGGCGGAGATGACCGGCTCCGGGCCAACAATTTTTGGCCTTTTTGCGGAACAGAGTGCCGCGGCACAGTGCTGTAATGGACTGAAAACAGAATATGCCGACTGCTTTCTGACAGAACCTGTTTGATTTTTCAGGAAACCGTCCATACTTTTGGTGTCAAATCAAGTATGGACGGTGATTTTTATGAAACATACCAAAACAAAGCTGATCCCTGAGTGCGTCCTGCTGCTGATTCTGGCCGCCCTCCTTGCCTGGGGCACGGCGCTGGAACGGCAGCAGCAGCGGCTTTCCAACGGCCTGATCCGGCTCCATGTGGTCGCCGCCTCGAACAGTCCTCTTGACCAGAAGATAAAACTCCGGGTGCGGGACGCTATTTTGTCGGCGGCAGAGCCAATTCTGGAAAGCGCCGAAAACTGTGACGACGCTAAAACACGGCTGCAATCACAGCTTGGCGTCATAGAGGATGCCGCCAATGAGACGCTGCAAGCACTTGGCGCTTCTGATTCCGCCTCCGTCTCCCTCCAACGGGAATTGTTTGGGACCCGATACTATGATACCTTTACGTTGCCGGGGGGCTACTATGACGCGCTGCGGGTCACAATCGGCGCAGGCGAGGGCAAAAACTGGTGGTGCGTGGTCTATCCCCAGATCTGTTCCTCTGCGTCGGCGGGACCCGAAACCACCGCCGTCATGGGTGGACTGAACGAAGAGGATGCAGAGTTGATCACAGAAGGGAAGACCAGATTTCGCTTTCGGACACTGGAACTGTTTGAAAATCTTCTCGGATGGTTTCGCGGCGGAAAAGATGGAATTCCCACTTCCGGTTGATTCAAAAATATGATATAGTAAATACAAAATCGCGCGTACAATCGCTTCGCGCCTGTGCGCAGAAAGATGGACTTGCCCTGCTGCCGGAGACGGTATATGGCAATCTGTACTTTTTGGAGGAATGTCTATGTTGACGCTGATCACCGGACGCGGCAAATCCGGAAAGACCCGTTTGCTGCTGGAACAGGTCAAACGCTGCCCCTCGACTGCCATGGCAAGCCGCATTATTCTGGTTCCCGAGCAGCTGAGCCACGAAACAGAGCGCCTGCTGAGCCGTCTATGCGGCGATGAAATCAGTTATGTGTCCGAGGTGTTGAGTTTTACCCGGCTGTTCAGCCGGGTCTCTTCGCTTTGTGGCGGCGGCGCGATCCCCATGCTGGACCAGGGCGGGCGGTTGCTTTCCGCTCGCCTGGCTCTCAGCAGCATTCGTCCTCAACTCAGGGTCTTTGCATCTGCTGCCGGAAAGGCGGAATTTTTGACCGGAGTTGTCAGCCTTCTCGATGAACTCAAGGCCTACGCTGTAACGCCCCGACAGTTAGACGCCGCAGCGCAGGAAACCACCGGCCTGTTTTCCCAAAAGCTCCGAGAACTTGGATGGATCGCGTCCGCGTATGACGCCGTGACCGCGCAGGGGGCGGCGGATCCGCAGGATCAACTTACTCTGCTGAAAAACAAACTTTCTGACGGTAACTATGGCGCGAACCGGCATTTCTTTGTGGACGGATTTACAGACTTTTCCCAGCAGGAACTGATGGTTCTCGACGCCTTGCTCCGTACCGGACAGAGCATGACTGTGACCATTCCATGCGGCGACCCGTCCTTTCCCGAGGAACTTTTCGCTCCGGCGCTGGAAACCTTTGCAAAGCTGAAAGCCATGGGAGAAGCCGCAGGGCAGGAGGTCCGGGTGGTTTATTCCAACTATCAGCGGCCCCTCCCCGATGCGCTTACATATTTAGACCGGCTGTTCGTCAACGATACCACACCTTTTCCGACACAAAACGACGCTGTTTCCGTGTTATCCTTTCCTGACCGATTGGAGGAATGCCAGGCCTGCGGCGCAGTGATTAAGCGCTACGCCATGGCCGGGCTTCGATACCGGGATATGGCCATTGCTGTCAGTGATGAGAAGGACTATGGCCCGCTGCTGCGATCCGTCTTTTCCTCTATGGATATTCCGCTTTATATTTCTGAAAAACGCCAGGTACTGGCAAATCCGGCGGCAAGGGCCGTGGTGCTGGCGCTGGAATGTGTCATAAACGGCATGGAACAGGAGGACGTGATCGCTTATCTCAAAACCGGCCTGACTGGACTGTCCTCCGATGGGATCGACCGCCTGGAAAATTATGCAGTGATATGGGGTCTTCGAGGCACACACTGGGAGGAGACCTTTACCATGCACCCGGAAGGCTATGACGGACGCTTTACGGAGGAAACAGAGACGCAGCTTGCCCAGCTTAATCAGGAAAAAAACGCTGCGCTCGCGCCGCTGTTCCGGCTTTCAAAACGCCTGAAAGCCAGTCACATCGTCTCCGACCAGTTGACGGCCATCTATGATTTTATGGAGGATGCGAAGCTGCTTGCGCATTTGGAGACAGCGGTTTCCACAATGACGGCGCAGGGCCGTTTGGAGGAAGCACAGGAAACCGCTCAAATCTGGACCCTTTTGCTCTTATTTCTTGGGCAAATGTACTCCGTTTTGGGATCCATCTCCATGTCCGGAGAGGAATTTCTGCGGGTCTTTCAACTGGCCCTTTCTCAATATGAAGTCGGTACCATCCCGGCGGCGCTGGACGCCGTCAGCTTTGGATCCATCGCCTCCATGCGGGGAAAAGAACCGAAAATCCTTTGCGTTTTAGGCGCAAACGAGGGCCTGATGCCCGCGTCTCCCTCCGGCGGCAGCCTTTTGACAGAAGCGGAGCGCGCCATTTTAAAACAGGACTTTTCCATCGAACTGGCGCCGGACAGCGAGGGCAGTATACAGCGGGAACTGCTGATGCTCTACAGCGCTTTTACTGCGCCGACCCAAAACCTCTATGTCTTCTATCCTACCAGCAATCAAAGCGAAGCCATGGAGCCGTCCTTTCTTGTCAAACGGCTACTGATGCTTTATCCCGGCTGCGCCGCTCTGCCGCCCGCTGATACCGGCTATACCCCGGAAAGCGCCGCAGAGCAATGCCTTTCCACGGAAAATGATGCACTGCGCGCCGTCCTTCTGCAGGCCGCCGGGCAGGTCCCCGACATGGAGACGATCCTCCGCATGGGGCAGGAAGGCGCCCGCCCCCGGGATATGCTGGTTTCTCCCGCGGCAGCTAAAGCGCTGTTCGGCACACCGGTCATGCTGACTGCTTCCCGGCTGGACAAGCTGGGGTCCTGCCCACTGGAATTTTTCCTTTATTATGGTCTGAAAGCCCGGGCCAGAAAAGAAGCTTCCTTTGACGCGGCGGAATTTGGCACCTTTATCCATTTTATTCTGGAGCACGCAGTGCCCTCTGTGATTGGACGTCCGGATGCGCTGAACGCGGCGGACAGCATGGCACTGGTCAATGCGCAAATGGAGCCTTACCGGGCACAGCGTCTTTCTGCCATTCCTCAGACCAGCCGTCAAACCTATCTGCTCTCCCGGAACCGGCAGGAAGCAGCCCTGCTGGTACAGGAAATCTCCGACGAACTGAGCCGCTCTGATTTTGTTCCCTGCGCTTATGAATTGCGCTTCGGCACGGAGGACCTTCCTGCACTGACTGCCGAGGGAACGCTGGGAGAGGGAAGCCTCAGCGGCTTTGTGGACCGGGCTGACCTCTGGACGGGGCCGGAAGACGATTTCTTCCGCATTATCGACTACAAAACCGGCACAAAAAAATTCGACTATACCGATCTCTACGGCGGCGTTGGGATGCAGATGTTGCTCTATTTGTTTGCGCTGGAACAATCCGGAATTCCCGGACGATCCAAGTCACCGACGCCCGCCGGCGTGCTCTATTTTCCGGCCAGCCGCAAGTTTCTTCCTCAGGACGGGCCTTCGGAGACAGACGCAGTTCCCACCCGGCGCAGCGGTCTGGTGTTGGGAGAAGAGATGGTGCTTTCCGCCATGGAGCACGGCGAACAGTCCCAATATATTCCGAATAAAAAGGAGTACCGAATTAGCCGTGCTGAGATGCAGCTGCTCAAGACGTTTGTCAATCAAAAGCTTGCCGACGCCACAGATCGGATTCTGGGCGGCCGATTTGCGCCAAAGCCCTTCTACCGCGGCGTCAATCATGACCCCTGCGAATACTGTGATTTTGGTGCGATCTGTCAAAAAGACCGGCAATTTCGAAAAAGCTGTTACCAGAAACCAATTTCGCCGGAAGCCTTCTGGGACGCGCTTAAGGAGGGAAACAACAATGGCTGACGCAAAGCTGACCCTGCAGCAGCGGGCTGTGGTGGATAACCGGGGCGGAACCCTTCTGGTTTCCGCCGCCGCTGGCTCCGGGAAGACAAAGGTTCTGGTGGATCGTGTCATGGGTATGCTCCAAAACGAAGGCAGAAATCTCAACGAGTTTTTGATTATTACCTTTACCAATGCCGCCGCTGCAGAACTGAAAGGGAAAATTGCTGCCGCGCTGTCCGCCGCCCTGGCCAAAGACCCTGGAAACCGCCATTTATCCAGACAGAGAAGTCTCCTTTATCTGGCGCAGATCTCCACTGTACACGCCTTCTGCGGCAATCTCCTGCGGCAGTACGGCTATCTGCTGAACGTGTCCCCGGATTTTAAAATGCTGGAGGACGCGCAGCGTGAGGAACTTCTGGATCGTCTGCTCCGGGATCTGCTGGAACAGCGATATGCGAAATTGACGCCGGAATTTCAGCTGCTCAGCGACACGCTGGGCGCGGGGCGAAATGACGCCGGTTTGGAGGACCTGATCAAAGCGCTGTTTCAGCAGCTGCTGTCGCAGCCCTATCCGGAAGCGTGGCTCTCCCGGCTGGAATTTCAACTGCCTGTCGACTGTGATCTGTCGGAAACTCGCTGGGGCCGCCGCCTGATTGATCATGCGCGGCAGCAGCTTTCCGCGCTACTGACCCGCTATGACTGGGCCATTGACACGATGGCGTGCAGTGAAAAAATGCTCCAGAAATATCAGCCCGTTTTTCTCGCGGACAAGGCCGCTTTTGCGAAAATATATGAGACGCTGGACGGCTCCTGGACCGCAATTGCTGCATCACTCTGCTATGACTTTCCAACGCTGGGCCGCGTTCCCAAAGACGAATCTCCATGGCAGTCCGCTATCAAAGCCGTTCGGGACGATGGAAAAAAGCTGCTAAAGGAACTGAAACGTCACTTTGCGCGAAGTCCGGAAACGCTGATTGCGGAGCAAAATGCCATGGCTCCGGCTTTGAAATGCCTTTCCGGACTGGTGCTGGAATTATATCAGCAGTTTTCCACCCAAAAACGAAAAAAAAATCTGATGGATTTTTCTGATTTGGAACACTTGGCAATTTTGCTGCTGGTGGATTCCTCCGGACAGCCTACGGAAACCGCAAAAGAGGTGTCTCAGCGCTTTGCGGAGATTATGGTGGACGAATATCAGGATTCCAACCGGGTGCAGGAACTAATCTACTCCGCCATATCCAGAGGAAACGATGAAAACCGTTTTCTGGTGGGCGACGTGAAGCAGTCTATTTACGGATTCCGTCAGGCGGAGCCGGAAATTTTTCTGCAAAAATATCAGAGTTTTGCGTCTGCCGAAGCAGCCGCTGATGGCCAAAGCCGGATCCTTGTTTTATCCAAAAATTTTCGCTCCCGTCCGGAGATCCTGGAAGCGGTCAACCACACCTTTTCCTCTGTAATGTCTCCCTCGACCGGCGGGCTTACCTACGGCTCTGCGGAATTCCTTTCCCCCGGCCTGGAGGAATATCCTGAGGATGGGCAAGTCCATGTCTCTCTGGACGTTCTGCAGCTGAAGGAATTACCGGAGGGGCGGGAGGACGAGTCTACAAAATATCAGAGGGAAGCCGCGTGGGTGGCCGGAAAAATCGTGGAGATTTTGCAAAAACGACTCCCTGTGCGCCATGGGGACGGTATCCGGCCAGTGGAACCCGGCGATATCGCGATTCTGTTCCGCTCCAAAAGTCCTATGAATTTCTATCAAAAAGCGCTGCAAAAAGCAGGCGTTCCGGTATCCGCCGTTGGAGGTACGGAACTGTTTGAGACGCCGGAGGCAAACGCGTTGCTCAGCCTGCTCAAGACGCTTGACAACCCCCATCAGGATGTGCCGCTGTTGGCAGTGCTTTGCTGTCCGCTGTTTCGGTTTTCCAACGATCAACTCTCCCGCATTCGTGCTGTCAGCCGGCAGCCGCGGTTTTATGACGCCATGCTGGAATGTCAGGAGCCATGGTGTCTGGAAGCACTGAACCGCATCCGGCAGTGGCGGGAAAAAGCCAACACTGTTTCCGCCGAAGCGCTGGTCTGGTATCTGTTGGAGGATACCGGCCTGCTGGCGGCATACAGCGCCATGGAGGGCGGCGCGGCCCGCAGGGCGCATCTGCTGCGCATCTACAGCCTCTCGCAGTCCATCGCCGGCGGCAGTTATCTCTATCTCTATGAGTTGATCCGCGCCCTGGACCGGCTTTCCGTCAGCGGCATGGAGGATGCCAGCGCAAATGCGGGCGTGACCCTGACTACCATACATAAATCCAAGGGACTGGAATACCCGGTGGTGTTTCTCTGCGACCTTTCTAGGCAGTTTAATTTTCAGGAATTGAGTGATCCGGTTCTGGTGGATGCCGACGACGGCATCGGTGCGAAAATGACCGATCTCAGGCATCGAACCCGGTATCCGGGCCTGTGCTACCACGCCCTGAAAATCAAGAAGCGGCAAAAACTTCTGGATGAAGAAATGCGGATCCTGTATGTAGCCATGACCCGGCCAAAGGATTATCTGTTCATGACTTATGCCATGGGCGAGTCTTCCAAAGTTTTGGAGCGGCTGCTGCCCGGTGCGGGGCAGCCAGCCGAAGCCTGGGCTGTCTCCAGCGCCGGGTGCCTGGGGGACTGGGTGCTGCTTTCCGCGCTGAGCCGTGTGGAAGCGGGCGAACTGTTTGCTGCCACCCAGCGGCCCGCCTGCCGTCTGCTGGTATCGGAGTATCCCTGGCACATTGGCTTTACCGAATTGGAACTGCCCAAAATCCCATGTTATCGTGCGCCTTGCAGCGAAGAGGGAACCACGCCGGCCACGCTGCCATCGGCCCGGCAGATCGTTCAGGCGCTCCATTGGCAGTATCCTCATCTTTCTGCGACGACTGCCCCCTCCAAACTCACCGCCACACAACTCAAAGGCCGGGATAAGGACGCGGAGATTGCCGAATATGCTGCCACGCCGATCCAGCTAATGCCGCTGCTTCGTCCGGAATTTCTGACAAACCAGCAGCTTTCGCCCACGGAAAAGGGAACGGCAACCCATCTGTTTCTGCAGTATGCTGCATATGACGCCCTCGGCACCGAAGACGGTGTGATCGGAGAACTGGACCGGCTGGTGGATCAGGCCTTTTTGACGGAACTGCAGGCGCAGGCGGTGGATCCCGGACAGATCATAACACTGTTTACTTCACCTCTGGGGCAGCGCATCCTTGCCGCACCGGAATTGATTCGGGAATTTAAATTCTCACTGTTAACGGACGCAGGCCAGTTCGACCCGGAACTGGCTCAGGAAAACATTCTGCTTCAGGGCGTTGTGGACGCCGCTATTGTGGACGCAGACGGCATTACCGTCATTGATTTTAAAACAGACCGGGTCAGCGAGCAGACCGTGATGGACCGGGCGGAGCAGTACCGCGGTCAGCTGACAACCTACCGCACCGCTTTGGAGCGAATCTTTCATAAACCAGTGAAGGAAACCATATTGTACTTCCTACGGCTTGGAAAAGAGGTGATTCTGTGACAGGCACAATCAAACCGCAGCAAAAAATTATCTTGGCCCCCATGGCGGGGGTAACGGACTTCGCCTGCCGAACGATTGCCGCCGAACATGGAGCGGATGTGACCGTCACAGAGATGGTCTCTTCCCGCGCTCTTTGCTATGGGGATCAGAAAACCGAAAAACTGCTCCGAAAAACTCCCTTAGGCATCTGCGGCGCGCAGCTGTTCGGAAACGATCCGGACTTTATGGCCCGGGCCGCCAAGCTGGTTTTGGAAATATCCCCGGTGGATTTTATCGACATCAATATGGGCTGTCCCATGCCCAAGGTCGCCAGTACCGGAGACGGGGCGGGCCTGATGCGAACGCCGGAACTGGCGGCGGAGATCGTCAGGGCCGTCGTGGAGGCTGTTCCCATTCCAGTCACAGTAAAAATGCGGAAGGGATGGGACAAAGGCAGCGCCAACTGTGTGGAACTGGCGCGGCTGGCCGAGCAGGCAGGAGCCAGTGCCGTTGCGATCCACGGCAGGACGAAGGTGCAGCTATATTCCGGGAAAGCCGATTGGGACTGCATCCGGGCGGTCAAAGCGGCGGTCCGGATCCCGGTCGTTGCCAACGGAGATGTGGACACCCCGGAGGCGGCTCTGAGAATTTTAAAATACACCGGCGCGGACCATGTGATGATCGGCAGGGCAGCCTTTGGCGACCCCTATCTGTTTGGCCGGATCCGGGCAGCGCTGGAGGGCAGTCCGGTGCCTGACCGACCGCCGCTGGCGGAGCGGTTCGATCTGGCGGTCCGGCAGATCGAACTGGCCAAAGAGGACAAGGGCGAGCACATTGCCTGCCTGGAAGCCAGGAAACATCTCTGCTGGTATCTCCATGGGGTGCCCTATGCCAATTATTATAAGAAGGAAATTTCGCAAATTGCCTCTATGGAGGACGTCTACCGGGTGGCAAAGGGCGTAAAACGGGATTTGAGGTGATGGATGTGGAGGAACTGGAACTGATTCAAAAGGCGGGCAGGGGAGATGAGGATGCCTTTTCTCAGCTGGTGCTCCGGCATCAGAGCATGGTCTATCATCTCTGTCTGCGCATGACCGGTGACAGGGAGGAGGCCTTTGATCTTTCTCAGGAAACGTTTCTCAAAGCATGGCGCGCCATTGCGCTGTTTCAGGGAAACAGTAAATTCTCCACCTGGCTCAGCCGGATCGCCGCCAATGTCTGTCTCGATTTTCTCAGAAAAAAACGAAAAAACACGGTTTCTCTGACCCAACTGGACAGGGACGATATGACGGTCGAGCGGCAGATCGCGGACTGCTCCCAGGACCCGGCCTTGCTGCTGGAATGCTCTGAGCACCATGAGACGGTGCAGCGGGCCTTTGGGGAGCTCCCACCCCAGGATAAACTCATCCTCTCCATGCGGGCCATGGAGGATATGAGTTATTCGGAAATCGCAAGCGCGCTGGATCTGAATGAGGGAACCGTTAAATCCCGCATTTCCAGGGCCAGAGAAAAGCTGCGCCAGAATTTGAACGGGAACCTTTTTGAAAAACCGGCGTCTAAAAAAGGGAAAGGAGGCGGCAAAAAATGAAGCCATGCGAAGCATTTCTGGATGACATTTTTCTCAGTCTGGACGGACAACTCAGCGATGAGGAAGAAGCGGCACTGCAGGTCCATCTTGCCGCCTGCCCAAGCTGCAGACAACTCTATGACACCTACAGGAACATCGACGCCGCTGTTATGGAAATGGCGGAGGAGCCGCCGGAAGGGCTTCACCAGGCGGTGATGAACTCCATTCGGCACGAAAAAGAGCGGAATAAACCCTTTGCCTTTCTCAAACGCGGTAAATTCACATTGATCGCAGCGGTCGCCGCAGTGGTGCTCCTGCTGGTAGGCAGAAATGTGGACCTGTCCTTTTCCGGCGAAAACAGCAGTGATGCAGGCTCTGCCGCAGCAGAAGCGGCGGCAGAAGCGCCAGTGGAGGAAGCCGCAGAGGCGGAAGCGCCGGACGCGCCCGAACCGGCAGCCGGACAGAATGCCCAGCTGCTTCCCGGCTACTCCTTTTCCGGCAATGCCGGCGAAACCACAGCAGAGGATGCCACAGAAGAGCAATACGAAGAAGAAGGCACGCTGACAGAGGGAGCTATGGACGCGCCGGAATCTGCCCCCGCTTCGGAAGGCTCTGCTTACTCGATCCGCGAAGTTTTTGATATGCTTCATCAGGACGGCTATGCGGGCGATTTATACCAGCTTGCTATGACGGAGGAGGAATTCTTAGACGTAGCGCCATCCTGTCAGCGGCTACGCCTTTCCTCCGGCTTGACGATCTATCGAACCATTGGACTTCCCACTTTTAAAGATCTGCTGCAAATCGTCGACAGCATGGAGGAGGAAAACGGCCGCCCTGATTATACGTATTACTTTTTCACGCCTTAAAACAAATGCCGCCGGAGAAATTCCGGCGGCATTCCATTTTAATTCAATTTATCCCATGTCCATCATGGTTCCAATAAAAATCGGCACATTGTTCTGGCAGTCGATCAGCAAATACAGGAAGGGACGGTCCAGATAGACCCGCTTGGGTTCCTCGATCTCCAACGCAGCGCCCTCGGCCATTTCCACCACAGTGGCCGCTCCTGCGCTGACGCCCTGTGCCCCTACTTCCATAAAGGTCTTATGGATGACACTGCTGATATAGAGCGGCCCATTCTCTGAAGTCCCCATTTTCATAAAATCCGCTTTGTTCGAATCAAAGGCATCTGTGATCCCCAGGGCTTTCAGTGTCTGGCTCAGTTCCGTACCATATTCCGTTTTGAACTCCGGCAGCGCGGTCTCTACTTTGATATTCTCCAGACTTTTCATCTGGCTCAGCAGTTTTTCTCCGCTCATCTCCGTCAAGTACTCTGAAACGGTAGTCTCCTCATTGGGCAAAATGGCCGCAAAAGCATATTGCCGGTCTTTGAAATATTTCACAAAGCCCTGGGACTTCTCGTCGGAGAAGTAGCCGTATTCCTCGCTGTACATCAGGTTGACCGTTTGGGCGGTTCCATTCTCTGTTGTAAACACGCCTTCTTGAATCTGATACTCTGTATAGGGCTGATACCAGTCTTTGTCGAAAGACAAAGCGTTGACCAGATACATCACCGCGTCCTCTGGAATTCTCTCTATGATCTCCGGGATCTTTCCGGCGGTGTTTTTATCTACAAATTCATTGATCTCCGCCAGCGTGGAATCGTCGAAGGGCGCTCGATAGGCTCCCGCGTTGTACCAGTTGGCATTTTCCTGCAAAAAATCCGCTTTTACGGAGAGCGTCGAGTCGTCCTTAAACCAAATGCCGTTTGCCATATGCATTCCCTCGGGCAGGGAACTCCGGTAGGCCAGCAGATAGGGGTTGAGTTGTTCCAGATCAAGGCTGAAAGCGTCCTCCATCTGCTTTAAGGTCTCTCCATCCGCGCCATTGGCGGTCATTCCAAGCGCCATCAATACGGAAACTGGGGAGAGCAGCACATTTTTCTTCGGCTCAAAGCTGTTTTGCAGCAGTTTGATGGAAAAATCCGCAGCTGCAAGATTTCCCTCCTCTGTGATCTCCGCCGCTTCCTCTGCGGCAGCGGAAGTGCGGTAGCCCTGCATAAGATTCACCTGAACCGCGGTGCTGCCGCAGCCGCTGAGCAGCAGGGCAAAACACAGCAGCAAGCATAATTTCTTTTTCATCAAAATTCCTCCATTTCATTTTGGACTCTATCCCTTAGACGTTTCTTTTCCTGAATCGTTCCCCAAAATGCGGGAAAAAATAAAGTGGGCGCGCTGCAAGATCATATTTGCATCGCGCCCCCATTTTTGATCAGCCGGTACCGATGGTCACCACCCGGTCCCGTTTTTTATAAGTGCTTTTTCCCAGATAATTGGTCTTGAGCAGATTGCCGCTGCCGTCATAAACATATTGATAGGCTTCGTATACATAGCCGGTATAGGGAGAAACTGTTTCCTTCGACGTGCCAGAGGGGAGGGAATTGTCATACTCCCTGATCGTGGAATAGGGCGTGGAACTAATCTGTTTGCTGTCCAGCTTTACATAATTGTTATTGACCTTTGTACCATAGATCGCGATGTGAACATAACCTCCGGATACCGATGCGTCGATGCGAATGGGATAGTCTGTATTGTTGCGGAAACAGAAATCCTGCGAACCCCAATAAACCGTTGCGTCCAGCCCGCCGGGCACATAGGTCACAAAGAAGGTATGGGGCGCACGGTTTGTGATCTCCAGATTGGCGTAAAGCGCCGCGTCATAAATGGTAGACGCTACCTGACAGATTCCACCGCCGATCTCTCCCACAGAATCATTGCCCACATAGACAGTCGCCTCTTTGTAGCCCTTTTCCGCTGTCCGTTGGCCCACCACGCCGTTAAAGGAGAAGGTTCCGCCGGCATTGATTACGGTGCCGTTGATGGCCCGACAGGCAAGGGTCAGATTGTTGGTGCGGTTGGCGCTGACCGTATGGGGAGAGGAATAGGAGGAAAGCTTATCCCGAAACAGCACTTCCTGAAGTTCTAATGCTGTGCGCTCCGGAGGCAGTTCCGTCATAGGAATGGAGAGAAAATCGCCCCAGGAGGAATTCATTATCCTGCTCACAGCCATTTCCCAATCCAGACCATACCCTACTCTGCCCTCCTGCACCCTGCCGGATTCGTAATATGGCTCCACCGGTTCGCAGGCCAGCGTATGATAAGCTTCTACAATGTCCACTTCCGAGGGCGTTACTTCTTTTAATTCCAGCGAAACGCTGCCGTAACTGCCGCTTTCCATTTCCGTCTCTGCCAGACGATAGAGGGTTTCGGCCTCCATCGTGTAGCCCGGCTGGCCGATGGTCACGTCAATGCTGTGGGTTTCCTCGTTGGCCACGACCTCCGGTTCCACCGGATCGCTGCTATAGTCCTTTGCGCAGGTTTCTGTCAGGGCTTTTAAGGCGTTTTTGTCAATCTCCACCGTCGTATAATCCAGCACGATCTCGGAAAAATCAAGATAAAGAAACGCATACTCCACAGCTTCTTCTATGGTTTCCGGAGCAATTTCTCTGCCCGGCTTGCCCAGAGTCAGCGTGACAGTATGTTTCTCCCGGTCAAAAGACGCGGTGCTCTCTGTGGGCGTAATTTTTGTTTCCTCATAGATTTCCCTGGCCCTTTTCTGAATATCATCCCGACTATAGACCAGTTCCGTTCTCGCATCCAGCAAATATTCCGTCTGTTCCGCTTGATGATAGGCCTTATAAAGTCCATAGGCGGAGTTGTCCTGCCGGAGATAATCATAGGCCCTCCGGGCCACTGCCGCGCTGTTGAGGGTCAGGCCTTCCTGGTCGGGGCAGATCTCATAGGATACATCCGGCAATCGGAGGGTGACACTGTAATCCGTATCCTTCAAAGCATCTTCAATGGCCTGACAGGCCTGTTCCTTTGTCATTCCGCCCAGATCCACACCGGCGCAGTAGACATTGGGCATAATTTTATCGTATCCACGGAAGGGGCGGATGGCAACAAATAAAAAACAAAGCAGACCGATCATCAGGACCGCCAGCAGCAAAAGACTGCCGGACAGGATCACAAACAATCGCTTCTCCTGCCATAATTGTTTCAGCCGCTGTGCCATCTTTGCTTCTCCTCTCCTCATGCAGTCGACATAATTCTTTTCTATTATACACAAAGCCTGTCGAAATTGCAAACCCTTTTCTCAAAAGGAAATCCGGCCCACGAAAAGACGAGGGCCGGAATGCGTCACCCCATGGCCGGAATTTTTGCCACATATGCTTTCATCTCCGCCTTAGAACGGATCCCGTGGGTGCCATTGATCAGTTCCATCTGAACATTCAGGGGCAGGCCATCATAGACAGTTCTGGCTTCCTTGTTCTCCAGCAATGCCATTCCAAAGCCCATGGGAAGCTGCGTCAGCGCTTTTGACGACGTTAAATCCGACATATTTCTCACCTCATTGACAATATAACCGCAAATACGACCGGTCATACTGAAAAACAGCGTTGGAATTGTTTACAATTTAGATAAAATATGCTATGATTTTTTTAACATCCGTTCCATAAGAGAGGAGAGATTGGAATGAAATGTCCCAAATGCGGCACGGAAATGGATGACCGCGCCAACTTCTGTCCGGTCTGCGGAGAAAGCCTGAAGTCCGGCGCATCCGGCGGTTCCCGGCAGAATTTCGAACCGGGAAGATATGCCGATCCGCCGTTGAACCAATATCGCGCACCCATCGGCCGGCGAAATATCGCAGTTTGTATCATTCTCAGCATCGTAACCTGCGGTATCTATGGACTGTACTGGCTCTACTGCATTGTGGAAGATCTGAACGCGGCCGGTCGTCAGACCAATGACACCGGCGGCGGTTTGGTGGTGCTTCTAAGCATTGTGACCTGCGATATCTACCTGTTATACTGGATGTATAAAGCTGGCGGCAAAGTCAATCAGCTGCACTACATATCCGGTCAACGGGAAGATGGCAGCCTTGGGATACTCTATTTGATCCTGACATTCTTTGGCGTCGGCATTGTTTCCTATGCACTGATTCAAAATGAACTTAACAAGGTTGCCGGGCTGGAATAAACGGCTGCGACGGACGGTTCTTTTCTGGGGCGGTCTGCTGCTTGCAGGGCTTTTGTATGCCGGATTTATGAGAATCACCGGTTGGGGGATCCCCTGCATATTTCATCTGCTGACCGGCTTATACTGTCCCGGCTGCGGCGTCAGCCATATGGCCCTTTGTCTGCTGTGGGGAGATCTTGCCGGCGCCTTTGCGGCCAACGGCGCAATCCTTTGTCTATTGCCTTTGGCTGCCGTGCTGGCGGTCAGGAAAAGCGTTTGCTTTGTTCTGAGCGGTGAGAAACGGCTGCGTTCCTGGGAAAATGCCATAGCTGTTTCCATGGCAGTGTTCCTGACACTGTTCGGAATCTTGAGGAATTTGACTTTCCTGACTTGACAAAACCCTAAAAGCTGTGCTATACTCCATAAAAATAAAAACGGCAATGATGGAGAACAGTAGAAAGGATTTGTCCCGACAGAGAGTTTCCGGTGGGTGCAAGGAAACGACGGATCATTTTGAAATTACACTCTTGAGCTTCCGGCTGAATGATATCCTATTAGGCCGCCACGGTTGCGCCCGTTATCGCGCTCGGAGTTTTAACTCCCTGAGGTCTTTTGCCGCAAGGCGGAGACAACCAGAGGTGGTACCGCGTCAATACGCCCTCTGCTCGAAAGAGCAGGGGGCTTTTTTAGGCCGCTGAACCCATTACGGCCCAGTTGCCTTGAGATTTTATTCTGTTACAAAAGGAGAAAACGCTATGCAGTTGTATGAGGAACTGGTTGCCCGGGGGCTGATTGCCCAGGTGACCAACGAGGAAGAGATCAAAAATATGATCAACGAAGGAAAGGCTACCTTCTATATTGGCTTTGACTGCACCGCCGACAGTCTCACCGCCGGGCACTTTATGGCGCTGACGCTGATGAAGCGGCTCCAGATGGCGGGCAACAAG
>CAZGOQ010000036.1:0-2027 GCA_964527315.1 uncultured Oscillospiraceae bacterium
CCCAAAATCAGCATATAGGGCACCCGCTCCACCTGCTGGGCTTCGCGGATCTTGTAGCCGATCTTCTCGCCCCGCTCGTCAATCTCCGTCCGGATCCCGGCGGCCTTCACAGCTTCGTAGACGCCCTTGGCATAGTCCATACTTTTTTCGGAAACTGGCAGGACCTTTACCTGTGTGGGAGCCAGCCATACCGGGAATTTTCCGGCGTAGTGCTCCGTCAGGATGCCGATAAACCGCTCAATGGAGCCGAAGCAGACCCGATGGATCATAATGGGCCGCTGCTTGCTGCCGTCCTCGGCCACATATTCCAGTTCAAAATTCAGCGGCATCTGGAAGTCCAGCTGGATGGTGCCGCACTGCCATGTCCGGCCCAGGCTGTCCCGCAGATGGAAGTCGATCTTGGGGCCGTAGAATGCGCCGTCGCCCTCATTGATGATATAGTCAAGGCCCAGAGATTCCAGCGCCTCCTTCAGGCCGTTGGTAGCCGCTTCCCAATCCTCGTCGGAACCCATGGAATCCTCGGGCCGGGTGGACAATTCCATGAAATACTCAAAGCCGAATTTGGTATAGACCTCATCGATCAGGTGTACCACGCCCTTGATCTCGTCCGCGATCTGATCGGGCCGCATGAAGATGTGCGCATCGTCCTGGGTAAAGCAGCGGACCCGGAACAGGCCGTGGAGAGCGCCTCGCAGTTCGTGGCGGTGAACAACGCCCAACTCGCCTACCCGGAGAGGCAGTTCCCGATAGCTGTGGGGCTGGGACCGGTAGACCATCACGCCGCCGGGGCAGTTCATCGGCTTGATGCAATAGTCCTCTCCGTCAATCTGCGTCGCGTACATATTGTCCTTATAATGATCCCAATGGCCGGATGTCTCCCAGAGATGGCGGTTCATGATCATGGGCGTAGAAACCTCCACATAGTCGTCCCGATAGTGAATTTCTCGCCAGTAGTCGATCAGCGCGTTTTTCAGGGCCATGCCCTTGGGCAGGAAGAAGGGGAAACCAGGGCCTTCGTCGCAGAGCATAAACAGGCCCATTTCCTTGCCCAGCCGCCGGTGATCCCGCTTTTCCGCTTCTTCCACCAGCTTTAAATATTCGTCCAGTTCCGTCTGATTCCGAAACGCGATGCCGTTGATGCGGGTGAGCATTTTGTTATTCTTGTCGTTCTTCCAATAGGCCCCGGACTGCTGGGTGATCTTAAAGGCCTTCAGGGCCTTGGTATAGGTCAGATGGGGGCCAACGCACATGTCGATATAATCCCCCTGCTGATAAAAGGTAATGGTCGCGTCCTCCGGCAGATCGCCAATATGCTCCACCTTGTAGACCTCACCCCGGCTCTCCATCAGGGCAACCGCCTCCTCCCGGGGCAGGGCGTAAGCCTTGATGGGCAGATTTTCCTTGCAGATCTTTTTCATCTCGGCTTCGATTGCGGCAAGGTCCTCGTCGGTGAGTTTTTCCTCGCCCAGATCCACGTCATAGTAGAAGCCGCGCTCTGTGGCGGGGCCATAGGCAAATTTTGCCTGGGGATGCAGGCGCTGGATGGCCTGGGCCATAATGTGGGCGGCGGTATGGCGAATCACATGGAGTTCCTCTTCCTGCTCAATCTCGCCTACATGGCCGTCGTTATAGATGACTTTCATAAATATATCCACTCCTTATTTTTATGATCGCTTAGATGTCTTGTTCTGTTTTCGCGGTCATACAGGCGGAAATGCTGAACTTCTGTCCGCGTCTGTTTCCCACCTTGACCACCCCCTTAAAAACCCGCGGGCGCACATACGCCCCTACAGGCAAAATAAAAACCCCTATAAGCCGCCATTTGACAGCTCATAAGGGTGCAATGCACGGTTCCACCTTATGGTTTCACTCATTCCAATTCTTTAACGCAGAAATACGGCTGCGTTTCAAAAAATCCCCGCAGCAGCTCAGGACTGGTGTTCCCAAATCTTCGTCATAAGGGACTTTCAGCAAGCTGTCCCTCTCTCTGGAATCGGAATGATTGGTACTGGTTCCGTCATTGCCTG
>CAZGOQ010000036.1:2127-12487 GCA_964527315.1 uncultured Oscillospiraceae bacterium
CCCTTGACCCGGTGGCCCCTCTTTGGCCCTGATATTTCCCCGCATAGGGGCGCTCCGCCGGACCATCCATCTGCGCAAACACCAACTGCCCCACTCTCCGGCCGGCCTGTAATTCAATGGCACAGCGGTTGGCGTTGAACAGTTCCAGCGTAATCTCTCCCTGAAAGCCCGGATCTACCCATCCGGCGTTTTGGATAAACAGTCCCATTCGCCCCAAAGAACTTCGCCCTTCTACAAAAGCAGTCAGGTTGTCGGGCAGCGCGAAATATTCCATGGTGGTTGCCAGCACAAATTGTCCCGGCAGCAGCAGATAGCGGTCTGCCTGAATGGTCTTGTACCGAATCTCCTCGTCCAGCCTGATGATGCCGCTGGGCAGATCCTCCACAATGCTGTAGGTGTCTCCCAGCCGGATATCCACGCTGGCAGGCTGGATTTGTTCCCGCTCCAACGGCGAAATGGCCAGCCGTCCGTTTTCCAGCATGGCGCGAATCGTTTGATCAGATAAAATCATAACATAATCTCCTACAAAATAAATCCTCTTTTCTTTGCTTCTTCCATCAGCTTCGGCTGAATGGCCGGGTATGTCCATGCCTCCGGCAATCCGTCCAGCAGCACGACTTTTTCGATTTCGCTGTGTAATTCTGAATCGTATTCCTCAATCTCTGCAAAGTACAGCATTCCATAGTCCGTTGCCCGATAGACACAAATCGGCGTGATTTGAAACTTTGTCGCTCCTGTCTCCTCCATCAACTCCCGCCGGGCCGTGGTTTCTATGTCCTCTCCCGGTTCCCGATGGCCGCCGGGGATTTCCAGCGTATCCCGCTCCTTGTGCTTGCAGAAAACGAATTTGCCCTGATATTTAGAGATCATTACGGCGTATTTCAGCAGGGAATCTTCCACTGCGTTATAAAAACATATTTCCAAGCCCTTGCTCCTTTCTCCCTTTTTCCCTTTTTCCCATTCTATCATCCCACAATTTCCGTGTCAATCCTGCATTTTCTTCATAAATCTGTAAGCCGCCGCCCAAGCGGACGGCGGCTTACAGTATGGAAAAGGTCTGAAACGCAAATTTATTTAGCGCGTTTTTTTCTTCTGATAGATGACCACAGCGGCCACGGCCAGTACCGCGATTACCACCAGAACGATCACCACAATTACAGTCGGGCTGACGCCGCCGGAGATCTCCTCCGGGGCCTGACTGACTACGGGCGCTTCCTCTGAGGCTTCCAGTTTCGGGGGCTCCAGTGCCTCCGAAGATTCCGCAGCACTCTCCTTCGCGGAAGCTTCTTCCATCTCCGGCTCCGCTTCCTCCTTCGGCACATAGTCGCCGCACACAAGAATTTCGCCGGTGTAGGTTTTCCCCGGCTCTGGAGTCAGCGCTTCGCCGTCCAGCGTCACGTCGCCGTTGATGGTTCCGCCTTCCTCCAGCGTCAATCTGGCAAGGCTGGATGCGCCGGTCACATTCCAGACCGCGCCGTCACCCACTGTCAATTCCACGCCATACTGTGTCTCATAGTTGTCATCCACCACCCAGTTGACTTCTCCATAGTCCTTCCACCGGTTGTTCCAGCTTTCCATCGTGCCGGAGATCACATTGCCGGACAGTGTGGTATTTTTCAGTTCCACAGTCATTCTCCGCTGATAATCCTCATGGAGAATATCGCCGGAAACCTCCATATCCGTCATGGTCACAGCGATGGGATCCACCTGCTCGCCGTCCCCTGCCGCCAGGAAGTTGCCCATGGAGTCCGCATTGAGCACAGAGTGTACCAGCGTATTGTTATAACTCTCCATCCGGACGTTTTGCAAATCAATGTTGGCGGAGGTGGAGCGAATCAAAAAAATTGAGCCGCTGACGTAGTCGATGTACTTCCCAACGGCATCTCCATAGTCATAATAATCCTTTGTAGATACCAGATCATCAGAGGTGCCAAGGAATGTGTCCTCTGCGCAGAACGTGCCGCAGTCCGCAGCCAGGAGGCCCTGCCCCATCATGTCCGGCGCATGGATCATGACCGCGTTTCGGCCTCCAATGATAGAGGTATCCGTCTTAACGGTATCCCCCTCGTTATAGGAAAGCAGTTCCTCGTCTGCGGCGCTGGAGTTGTAGGCGTGGATCTGTCCGCTTTTGGAGATGATCGCGCCAATCTCCGCCGCCGTCAAGCGGCTGCCGTAGAGCCATACCCGGCAGTTGGTGTCCGCATAGGTACTGTAGCCGCCGTTTTCCGCAATGCCCTCCGTGTTGTAGGCATAGAGGTCAAGACCATCTCCGGTAGCGGAGTCTGTAGACAGCGCCGCCCAACCCTCGGCCATGCAGACAGAGTTGAAATAGCAGGTCTTTGTGGCGCCGATAGAGAAATTCGCACGGGCCGTGCCGGAGATCAGCAGCGCCTCATTGGAAAACGGCTCCGAGACGTCGGCAGTGTTGGCGTTGCTGCCGGTAGAGGTTATGGTAGAGTTGTTGACCACCAGTGTTCCGTCATTATAATTTGCCGTCACATACCGTGCCGCGCCGTCTACAGTCAGTTTGGAATCGGAAATAAACACCGTCGCGCCGTCATCAATGCTCACCGCCGCGCCGCCGGTATCCTCATCGCTGGCAGGGCTTCCCACGCCGAGACGAATGGTGCTCTTTTCAATGCGCACCTTGCTGTCTGGGCCAGTAACGATCAGACCATTAAAGGTATAGTCGTCGCTGGTCATCTCCATGCCGGAGATGGTATAGACATCGCCGTCTACGGTATGGCAGTCCTTATAATTCTCTTCTCCATATTCCCGCTCCGGGATCTCCTGCCCGTCTGCGATCACAATGGCCGCATTCTCCGGTGCGCCATCTCCCGGAGGAGCCGCGCCTCCCCCTGAGCCGCCATCCGGCGGCGGATCCATCATCATACCGCCATTCGGCGGCATTCCCATGTCCGCCGCCAGTACCGTCAGCGGCAGCATAAGCAGCAGGCACAGCAGCATTGCAAGTCCCTTTGTCCATGTTTTCCTCATTGTCGTTTCTCCTTCCTATCGTTCCGGGCTTCTTTCTTTTTCCCTGGTAACTGCACCCAAATGATGGCCGCAAACATCAAGCCGCATCCAATCAGTTCCACTGCTCCCATGGCTTCCTTTAAGATCACCCAGCCGAATATCAGGCTGAACACTGATTCCAGGCTCATCAGCAACGAAGCGACCGTCGGATCCGTGTCCTTCTGGGCGACGATCTGCAGGGTATAGCCCACGCCGCTGGACAAAACGCCCGCATAGAGGATTGGCGCCGCCGCCGCAAAAATGCGCTCTATACTGGGGCGCTCCAAAATCAGCATAAAAAAGAACGCCAAAATCCCGCAGGCAAAGAACTGAATACAACTCATTTTTACGCCGTCCACTTTGCCCGAAAAATGGTCGATAACCAGAATATGTACCGTAAAGCCCAGGGCACAAATCATCTCCAACACATCGCCCCGGTTCAGGGCTTCTATCCCGCTGCCACAGAGGCAGAGCAGATACATCCCGATCAGCGCCACCGCCACCGCGCCCCAGACCCGAAGTCCCGGTTTTTTCCCAAAAAGCCATCCGCAGATGGGTACCAGGATCATATACATGGCGGTGAGGAACCCCGCTTTTCCGGCGGTAGTTTCCTGAATCCCGATCTGCTGGAAGGCACTGGCTGTAAAGAGCGCTGTGCCGCAGCAGATCCCGCCGACCAGCAGGGTATGGCTTTTCGTTTCCGTTGGTGCGGCCTCTTCCCGGTTTTTCCTTCCCATCAGGGCAATGACCGGAAGCAATACCACGCCGCCTAATATGGAGCGGCTGCATAGAAATGTGAACGGGCCGATCTCGTCCATGGCCACGCTCTGAGCCACAAACGCCGCGCCCCAGATCATGGCTGTCAATAATAAAAGCAGATTTGCGCGAAGCTGTCTCATGGCTTCCTCCGGGCTGTTATTTTCTGAATCAATACGCTGTACAGGCAGCCCAGCGTCAGGCCGAGCAGAGCCATTGCGATCCACGGGAGCCAGCCGGTCAGGCCAAATTCCAGGGCCACGGTATAAACCAGAATGTGAACCAGGTAAATCTCAAAGCTTTTGCCCCCCAGGAAGGCAAGCGCGCGATTGAGTTGCCGGGTCACAACCCACTTTTCGTGCTTTTCGAGACACCAGCTGGTAAAATACAGGCAGCCGGGGGTGCTGAACAGATAGGGATGCCACCAGCAGCCGTACTTTCCCATCCAGCCGGGCTTGAGGGTCACAAGAAAATAAAGGGCGATCATACTGACCACCGCCGCAATGCCGGACAAAATCAGATGCCGTTTCGACGGGGCGTTTCCCAGCACCGCTTCCCTGCCCAGATACATTCCAAGGAAATACACCGGAAACCGGCTGACACCAATCATCAGGCCGGTATTGACACAGGCCGCGTCCAGTAGAAAAAACAGTCCCAGCATCCACAGCGATTTTCTTTCATACGTTGTGATCACATGATAAAACAGGGGCGAAAACAGATACATTCCAATGATGGTGGGAATATACCAGTTGAACTGCGCCCCCATCTGGCTCCACCAGCCGAAGGTGGTCAGATTTCCCAGAGCCTGAAATTGATTCATGGTCCCCATCGCCAGGCAGAAGCCGCAGTAGACCAGTATGAAAGGCAGATAAGCGGGCAGCAGCCGACCCAGCCGCCGTTGGATAAATTGCAGCGGGTTATCCCGTTTGGCCAGCGAGTGATAGATGCCGAAGCCCGACAGGAAGATAAAAATATCTACCGAGCCGACTGTATACCACATGGTGATATTCAGCTGGGTGTAATCCTTCAGCCCGCTGTGATAGTAAAAATAATGGCCATAGACGACAATTAAAATAGCAATGCCCATCAAAACCGCCTTATATCGGCTGATGCGCTGATATGCGTTCATAAAACCACTCCCAGTTTTTTGCTTCCTATGATTATAGCAGATTTTAGTGAAGAATGATATATAAAAGTGACAATTGAAACAGAAACACGTGTTTGGATGATGCCATGACGGTCTCTTTGCAGAAAAAGAGAACGCCCGCCGGCATTCTCTTTTCCATCTATATTTAAGCTGCTTTTTTCTGTTTCCAGCACTTCAGGCACCAGTTGACCAACTCATGGTATACGATGCCGAGACAGGTTCCGATGATTGCAATACAGATCCATGTAAGCTTGCCCTTGGCCCCCAGCCTGAGCCATATGCTGTAAACCACCAGATGACACAGGTAGATCTCAAAGGAACGCGCTCCAAGGAAACGCCAGACCCGGTTCAACGCCCGGCCCGGCGCCCACCGTTCCTGCACGTCCAGCAGCTTTGTCACCCAGAACATACAGGCCGGTGTGGAGAAGAAGAACAAGATCCAATACATCCCATAGTGCCAGAGATACTCTGTTTTGATCAGGAAGAAGTACGGCACGATTGCCATGGCGGCGACTCCAACTGCTGTCCAGATCCATACCTCTTTTTTGGACGGCGATGTTCCATCGGCATACCGTTTGCCGAAATACATACCCAAATAGTAGGTTGGAAGACGAGTCGTGGACATCAGCAGATTGGAACGGAATCCGGCCATAACGCCGATAAAGAGGAAAATCATCACCCAAATCCACTTTTTCCCCAGCCGCTCCAAACAGTCATAAAGGACCGGCGCCAGCAGATAAAACAGCAGGATGGCCGGAACGTACCAGTTGAACTGATTGGGCAACTGATACCACCAACCAAGGCCCGTCAGGTTGCCTACGATTTCCCCTACCCGTCGCAGATCGCCGGTACAAACGCCAAACGCTGTCCAGCAAAAAATGGCCGGCAAAAAGGCGGGCAAAATCCTTGCCAGCCGCCGCCCATAAAAGCTGAATGAATCCCGGTTCCGCCTGAGCGACTGATAGACGCCAAAGCCGGAAAGAAATACAAACATCTCCACGGACCCCAGCGTATACCATTCCGTAAAATTCAAAGACTCATAATTCTGCAGGCCACTATAATAGTAGAGCAGATGTCCATAGACGACTACCATGACCGCCAGACCCATCAAATGGGACTTATATTGGCTAATACGTTGATACCCGTTCAGAAAAATCACCTCCAGAGGAAACTCTGGGGGTGATTATAGCAGCTTTATGAAGAAATTGCAATGAAATTGTGTGTATTTTGTGAAGTTTTATCAATTCTTCATCAAAGCGACTTTTTTGAACTCTTTTACGATCTTTTCATCCGGCGCTTTTGTCACGAGGCTGACCACTACATTGACCAAAATGGCGCTCAGGAAGGCCGGCAGCAGTTCATAGATATCCCAAAGACCACCCAGGGGCCGTAGCGCATACTTCCAGACAAAGACCATCGCGCCGCCGGCAATCATACCAGCGATCGCGCCCCACTTGTTGCTGCGTTTCCAGAACAGCGCCAGCAGCACCACAGGGCCGAAAGCCGCGCCGAAGCCCGCCCAGGCAAAGGAGACGATGGTAAAGACTGAGCCTTCCTCTCTCGCCCATATCACGCCGATCACAGCAATGACAATGACTGTGCAGCGGGCAATGATCATGGACGCCTTATTGGAGAGTTGAATGCCAAAGGTATCATGAAGCAGATCCTGGGTCACGCTGGAAGCGGCCGCCAATAGCTGAGAATCCGCCGTGGACATGGTCGCCGCCAGAATGCCGGAGAGGATCACACCGGCAATGATGGCAGGCAAAATGCCATAGGAGGAAATCAGTTCCGCAATTTTAATGATGATCCGCTGAGAGTCTCCTGCAGGAATTTCCGCCAGTGCGCCGGAGGCAATCATGCCGTTGCCTATCACGCCGATGAGGATTGCGATCCCCATGGAGATTACCACCCAGATGGAGGCAATGCGGCGAGACGTTTTCAGCTTTTTCACATCCTCAATGGCCATAAATCGAAGGAGAATATGAGGCATTCCGAAATAGCCCAGCCCCCATGCCAGCGTGGAGATAATCGTCAAGGGGCCATAATTTGCCGCAGTCCCAAGGGCTGCGTCATAGCCCTGTGTCAAATTCAGGTAGCCGGGTATGGCCTGCGCGTTAGAAATAACAGCACCCCAGCCGCCAGCCGCGTTGATACCGAAGAAGATGACCACAATCAGGGCAACCGTCATCACAATAGACTGAATCAGATCCGTGGTAGACGCTGCCAGAAAACCGCCCATCGTTGTGTAAAGAACAATGACAACGGCGGAGATGATCATGGCTGTGAAGTAATCTACTCCGAACAGGCTGGAAAACAGCGTGCCGCAGGCATTGAAGCCGGAGGCCGTATAGGGGATAAAGAATACAATAATCACCAGCGCCGAAATCAGCGACAGAATGTGCTTATCATCCCGATACCGCCGGGAAAAGAAGTCCGGCACCGTCACGGCCCCCAGCCGATGGGAGTAGCGGCGGATGCGCTTTGCCACAAAGAGCCAGTTGAGGTATGTGCCAACAGCCAGGCCAATGGCCGTCCAGGTTGCCTCCGGCAATCCGGCCAGCAGCGCCACGCCGGGCAGCCCCATCAACAGATAGGCGCTCATATCCGAGGCTTCGGCACTCATGGCCGTAACCAGCGGGCCAAGCTTTCGCCCGCCCAGATAAAAGTCATCAGTGGATTTGTTTTTTCTGGAATAGACCGCGCCAATGGCGATCATGCCGCCCAGGTATACCACGATAGTCACCAGAGCGATAATCATGTTTGTACTCATGACACATTTTCCCTTCCCGCAGGACTGCACCCCGCTTGTAATGTTGGAGTTATTATACCGAATCATTTTTTGGACTGCAACACAGAATAATGTTTGAACTTTATTTAATAAAAAATAACCTCTGTATTCAATTTTTTT
Source organism: uncultured Oscillospiraceae bacterium (assembly GCA_964527315.1). GTDB lineage: Bacteria > Bacillota > Clostridia > Oscillospirales > Oscillospiraceae > HGM13006. The sequence continues at coordinate 9,957 of CAZGOQ010000036.1, forward strand.
GTTTGAATTACAGAGATTATTAACTAGACTATAGTATAGACAATATTCAAGTCATTTTTTCGATTAAAAATTTTCTTTCAATTTTTATTTTTCCTCCTGAGAGAAAGCCTTGCGGTAAGCGGTGGGTGTAATGCCCTCATAGCGCTTAAACACCCGGGCCAGCGTCCAGCCGGAATAGTAACCTACCTTTGCGGCAATTTCCGAAATTCCAAGATTTGTCTCGTTTAAAAGTTTTTTTGCTTCTGTCAGTCGGGTGGTATGGAGATAGTCCAGCAGATTGTTCCCCGTGTTTTCCTTGAACATACGGCTCAGATAGCTGCGGGATTTGCCCAGGCAGTCACAGATCATCTCCACAGACAGATCCGGCTCCATATAGCGCTTGCTGATCAAATGGATCACCTTGCCGGTGGTGCCGGAATAATTGGAGGGAAGCACATTGAAATGCTGATCCAGCTTTTCAAAAAACTGCCGGAGCATCCCCTCGATTTCCTCCAGAGAATTGCAATGCCCCAAATGCAGCAGATCGTCTCCGCCCGGACCGTCCATCATAATTTCCCCCGGGACTGTCAATACGTTTGACGTTGTATGCAGTCGGCTATGGAGAAACATTCGAATGCGGTCCAAATCGTGCCCCTCCGCATAGATCTGGCGGATCCGATCCAGCGTCAATTGCAGCGCTGCGTCAAAGTCCTGCGTCACCAATGCGTTGAGGTACTGTTTTTCCACAGACGGCTCCGGATGATGATCCCGCATCGTCCCCTCCGCCCGAACACAAACACAATCCTCATAGACCGTGTTGGCGTCCACAGACACCAAATCTGTCTCCCGGAAAATCTCATGAACCTCATAGACACTCCGGCATACACCGCTGACACAGACCCGCAGATCCAGTCCAAAATTATCCCTGATGAATTTCGCGGCTTCCCGGCAGGTCTGCCCCACCTGACAGGATATCTGATTCTCTTCGCCTGTAAAATTCAAAAGAAACGCGTACCGGTCGTCCAGGTTGGCTGGATAGCAGTCTGTCCGTTCTCTCAGCATTTCCGAAAAAATAGAGGAAACGATCAGACCTATCTGCCCGCCGTCCCGGAGATCGCTGGCGTAATCCGCAAAAGAGTGTTCGGTTCCCGCAGGGCGCACCAAAACCACCATAAACTGCGCTTCCTTCAGTTGCAGATCAAACATACTGAGTTTCCGCAGGAGCGACTCATTTTGCACCACATGTCCTCGCAGAAGCTTTTCAATCATCAACTCCTGTGCCTGATAAGTTCTATGGCGATACTTCCGCTCCAACGCCTGGTAACTTTCCTTATCCTGCCCCGGCAACGGGCCAAGCCCCCCGCCCGGCTGCGACAATTCCGGCTTCGTCGTTTCGGGCGGCGTCTGCCCCGTGTAGACAACGTCCTGTGACATGGTGTCCCCCCTCATAACAAAAAGGTTCAAAATTTCCCTTTAACCTACAAAATGTATTGCTTTCATTATAACACATTGCCCCAAAAAGTAAAGGAAAAAATCAAGAGGATACATTTTGCGAAAAGCAGCAGATTTCTCTTTGCAAACCGGTTCCCGTGTTGTACAATAGAAGAGAGGTGTTATCATGAAATTATTACTTCACATCTGCTGTGCGCCCTGTTCGCTGATGTGCATTGAAATGCTCCGGGGAGAGGGGCTTACCCCGGAGGGCTTCTGGTATAATCCGAACATCCATCCCTTTACGGAATACCGCGCCCGCCGGAACTGTCTCCGGGAATACGCCGAAACGATCTCTCTCAAACTGATCGAAAAAAATGACTACGCCCTGCGGCCCTTTATCCAAACTGTCGCGGAAGACATTGATCATCGCTGTATCAAATGCTATGAAATGCGGCTGGGCGAAACCGCCAGATATGCCATGGAAAACGGCTACGACGCCTTTACCTCTTCCCTCTTTATCAGTCCTTATCAGCAGCATGACCTGATGCGTCAGGTCGCACAGGAAGCCGCCGATCGGTTCGGCGTCCAGTTCCTCTACCGGGATTTCCGCCCCTATTTTAAAGAAGGGCAGGCACGGGCCCGCGAACTCGGTTTTTATATGCAAAAATACTGCGGCTGCATTTTCTCCGAGGAAGAACGGTATCTTAAGGCAAATAAAATCATCCGTTCGTGGTGATTTTGACGAAAAATGCGAAAATGGATGATGCTTTTTCGCTGCTTTTATGCTATACTATAACACGAAAACACGAACTTCGAAAATTGAACTTTTAAGGGAGGCTGCAAATCATGAAAGACGCCATGATCGTCATTGCGAAATTCAATCAACTGCAAAATCAAAAGCTCTTCAATTTGCTGGATAATCTCAGCGATATGCAGCGGAAGGCGGATGTAAAAACCAACTACACTTTTGGCTCGATCCACGGTGCGTTGGATCGTATGGCCGGCACTCTGTCGATGAGTTTAAACATGCTCAGCGAGAACGGCCCAGATATGCCGGGCGGCCCCGGTGGTCCGGGTGGCCCCGGTGGTCCGGGTGGTCCGGGCGGTCCCGGTGGTCC
>CAZGOQ010000036.1:12587-19110 GCA_964527315.1 uncultured Oscillospiraceae bacterium
CCCGGCGGTCCGGGCGGCCCCGGCGGTCCCGGCGGCCCCGGTGGCCCCGCCAAATATGATATTGAGGACTATGAAGCCTTAAAGGCGAAAATCACAGAAACAGACGCCGCCTATGTCAGCGGCTTCGAGTCCATCAGTGAAGAAAAATGCACCGCCGGTCCCGGCGTTCCCCTTTATGACATGGTGATGAAGGGTATGTTTATCGCCAATTTTGTCCGCGGCGCAATCTGTCAGGTGCTCAGTGCGGAATATGGTATTTCCAGCGACCTGATTTCCGGGGCGCTTCTGTCCTGACACACTTGGATTGGGAGGTTTTCTCTATGATCGCCGCATTGTCTCAAGGCACCCTGCAGCGGCTGCCGCAATATCTCATTATGCTAAAGTCTGAAATTCAAGGAGGCAAGGCTTTCGTCACTGCCGACGAAATCGGCCAGGTGGTCAAGGTCAGTTCCAGTCAGGTTCGGCATGACCTTGCCAGCTGCGGCATCTGTCCAACCGCTGAGATGGACTATGACATCAAAGGACTGACCGCCCAGATCGAACACGCGTTAGGCTATGATGATGTTTCCAATGCCGTCATCGTTGGCGCTGGTCAGCTGGGCCGGGCACTTTTGAGTTACGCCAACTACTCTGACTATGGTGTCGACGTGCTGGCTGCCTTTGACGCGGACGACACTTTGGCAGGCCGTGAAATCAATGGTCGGCCTATTTTACCCATAAAGCGTCTGGCTGCCCTGTGCCGCAAAATGAAAGTGCAAATCGGTATTATCACCGTCCCCGCTCCCCATGCGCAGGAGATATGCGACAAGCTGGTGGATGGCGGCGTACAGGCTATTTGGAATTTTGCCCCGGTGCATCTGAAAGCGCCAGAGAATGTCATTGTAAAAAATGAGATTATCGCCGTCTCCCTGGGTGAACTGTCCCGGCAATTGCAGGAAAAACGGAATAACGGCTAAGATATCGTTAGGGCGCGTTGCAATATCGTATTTCGCAGCGCACCCCAGCAAGATTTCTGACAAAAGCGCCGGAACTCTGAGGAGGAACGCAATGATGGATGCAGAACTTTTTTCTCAAGCGGGCATGGAACGCTCCTGCCGGAACTTTACCGATCGGCTCAATTCCGACGTCAATCTGCAGGGGCCGGGTTTTACAGTCTATCTGAACGGTCGCTTTGAGCGGTGCGATTTTGACACGAAAACCCTTGTGATCAGCTACTATGTCCAGCCCGAAATGCGGAATCCCGGCGGCGTAATGCACGGCGGTGCCGCTGCCTCCTGTATGGACACCGCCATGGGTTCTTTGACCTATTATTGCTGCGGCGAATTCTTAACGCCCACCATCAGTATGAATGTATCCTATGAGCGTCCCATCCCACCCGGAAAGCGGCTGTTTGTGGAAGCCACCTGTCTGGGCTGCGGCAAAACAATGGCCTATGCTGCGGCAAAAGCCTGGATAGAGGATCATCCGGATAAAATCGTATGCAGCGCCAGCGGAACATACTTTACCGCGACGGGTGTCAAATAAAAGCCTGTCAAAAACCCCCTTCTGTTTCACAAACTGAAAGGCCTGCTGCAAATTGCGATTCTAGCAGAAATTGCCCATCCAGAAGGTTGGAAATAGCGGGAGAAATCACGAAAACCTGTGATTTCTCCCGCTTTAATATCAGGTCAAATTTCTGAAACGATTATTTTGCAGCAGTCTCTTTGATTATTCATCCTTGTTGGATACGTTGCGGTATTTGCTGTAAGCAACCACGATTCTCCTGCCTGGCTCTGTTCCGGTGGAATAGGTTGTTACATCAGGATAATCCTGAAGCGCCGCATGAATTACATGCCGCTCATAGGCATTCATCGGCTCCAGCGTAATATTTCGGTGTGATTTTATCACTTTGCCTGCCACCTTGTTCGCCAGCCGCTCCAAAGATTCTTCCCGCTTTTTTCGATAATTCTCCGCATCCACATTGATCCGGATGCGTTTATCCCGGCTATGATTCACCGCATAGTTGGTAATGTGCTGGATCGCGTCCAGCGTATCGCCCCGGCGGCCAATGAGCATCCCGAGGGAATTGCCCACAAGGTCCACCTGATAGGTGTCCTCGTCCTTTTTGGATGCAACCGGCGTCGCATCCGATCCCATGTGCTCCAAAAGGCCCTTCATGAAAGTCTCGATCTGTGCTTCCACACTGCCCTCGGGGGGCGGGGTATGGGCCTCCGGATTCGTCGGTTCTGCTTTTGGCGATTCCGGCACTTTTTTCGTCTGAGGTTCAGGCTTCGGCGCTGCTTTGGGCGTCGGCTTTGACGGCTTTGCTTTCAGTGGTTCCGGCGTCTTTACCGGCTCCGGATCCGGCATTTCATAGGAGAGCGACACCTTCGCAGGGCTGGCCCCAATGCCGAAAAAGCCGGATCTCGGTTGCTCTAAAACCTCGACCGAGACGTTATCCCGATCCATCTGAAGCTGCTCAAGCCCCGCCCGAATGGCAAGATCAATGGTCTTACCTGTGGCTTCGATTGTTTTTAACATACAATATGCGCTCCTTTTTGCAGGCGTTGCGTATTACAACTCCTGAGAGTCATTGATTTTCTCAATTTCGGCAGAGGCTTCGGGCTCCACCGTATCCGACGCTTCCGTGTCCTCCGGATCTTTCCGCTCCTCCGGCGTTTCTTCCTCCGCGGCGGCAGAGAACCGGTTCGGATCATAGGCGCGGCCCCGGCTATAGGGCCGGTTGGGATCTCCAGACAGACCGCCTTTCGATTTTTCCTTTTCCAGGCGCTGCTGCCGCAGTTCTTCCCGCTGTTCTTCTGTCAGCTTTCCCTTCGCGGTAATCTCCGGTTCCAGCGCTTTCTGCTGCTTTTTTACCTTCCGGCGGCTGGTATTGGGATTAATATGGCCCTCGGAATTGGCCGCACGGCGTTCGGCGCGGCGCGCTTCTCTTTCCGCTTCAATGGTGGCTTCTTCTGCGGCTTTTTCCCGCTTAATTGCATCCTCCGCATCGTAGACTTTCCGATAGTGTACCGTCAAAATGCCGTCCAGCAGCGTATTGAACACCGCCTGGGCAATCCAGTAAACGCACATGGACGCCGGCATACTGAAGCCAATCCACAAAGAGAAAATGGGCATAATAATCATCATGCTTTTCATGCTCTGGGCCGCTGCGGCCGCTGCATCCTGATCTTTCTCTCCCTTGTCATTTGTTGCCACGGAGCCGTTGAGTTTCTGGGATATCTGCATGGATGCAAACTGCGAAAGGGCGGAAAGAATGGGGATAATGAACAGGCCAAAGCCTGCCAGCGTGTAGCCGCTTCCTCCCAGAATCCAGCGCCAGGAGGGAATCTGGCTCAAATCAACGCCGAGGAACTCGAAGTTGATGGCCCGCTCTGCAATATCCGGCACAATGGACTTGATGGCATCCATATTGGCATAGACGTGCTGCGCAATGGAAATCTGGGAATATGCCGCGTTGGTGCCGCTGAGGTCGATGCCCATGCTTGTCAGCAGGTCGGAGATCTGCGTAATCTGATCCGCTGAAAGCTGCATCAAATAGGTCATAGGTTGACGGATGACATAGTATAGCGCCATCAGCAGGATCAGCGGCAGCAGCGACCAAAGGCAACCGCCGGTGGGGCTAACACCCTCTTTTTTATAAAGGGCGGACATTTCCTGCTGATACTTGAGTTTATCATCTCCGTACTTTTTCTCCAGTTCCTTGAGCTTTGGCCCAAGGCGGGAGGTTTTCATCATGCTCTTTTTGCTTTTCGCATTAAAGGGCAGCAGGATAAGCTTGGTGATGAGAGAAAACAGGATCAACGCAACGCCATAGTTGTCAAAGATCTTGTATAGGGTTCTCAGCAGCCAGGCAAATGGAATCAAAATGTTTGACATTGGTTACCTCCGGACAGGCATCCCAGCGCACTTCATATTTTTGTCAGGGCACCGGGTCAAAATAGTCCCCTTTGTACCAGGGGTTGCACCGCAGCAGCCGTTTGACCGCCAAAACGCCGCCCTTGACCGCTCCATATTTTTCAATTGCCTCCATGGCGTAAGCGGAGCAGGTAGGCGTAAAGCGGCAGCGAGGAGGAAACATCGGGGAAACGCTACTCCGGTAAAACCGGATCAGAACCAGCAGCAGCCGTTTCATCCTGCGTCTCCTTTCTGACAAGCCCCAGCCGCCGCATCTGTTTGAGCATACAGCGCTGGATATCCCAAAATCTGGCATTTGCCGCAGCGCGTCTGGCTACCAGCACAATGTCATAGCCCGGGATAAGCTTTTCTTCATTGAGCCGGTATGCCTCCCGAAAGCGGCGGCGAATACGGTTCCTGACCACGGCATGGCCGACCTTCGTACCTGCGGTCAGCCCCAGTCTGTTATAAGGCAGACCATTTTTCCGGCAATAGACCACCAATTCACGACCGGCGGCGCTTTTGCCCTTTTGATACAAACGGCGGAACAAATGATTTTGTTTCAGGGATTGGGTATGGACCATGGCGGAATCCTTCTTTTTAGATGCTCAATGAAACGAATAGGGCGAACAGATTGCTCCATTCGCCCCAAAAATGATTGGCTGAGCGGTGTAACATTGGGCGAATCAGTAACTCAGTCTGCTTCTGCCCTTTGCGCGGCGGCGAGACAGAACCTTACGGCCATTTCTGGTCGCCATTCTCTTTCTGAAGCCATGCACTTTCTGGCCATGAAGCTTCTTGGGCTGATAGGTACGCTTCGTCATGCAGATACACCTCCTGAAATTTATGCTCGACAGCGAAGAATCGCTGCAGCGATCAAAAATAAAGATAGGCTGTCCCATGGACAGGCAAAGGTCATTATACCCTATGGATAGGCAAAAAGTCAACCTTTTCCGTAAGAAAAGTGCGCCGGATCTTTCATATTTTTTGCGAATAGGCCAACCTGTCTGGCAAAATTTCCGGATTCTCCCGGTTTCCCTTGCAATCTCATGAATTTTATTATATGATAAAAATAAATACGCTGCCTTCGGCTCAGCTGCTGCGAGAGCCAAAGCAGTATCATATGGAGGAACGATTATGGCGCTTACCAACAATCGCAAGGTAAATAGCTGGTTGGATGAAGTTACGGGTCTGTTAAAGCCCGACGCGGTAGAACTGATTACCGGCGAAGAAGATCAGCTGGCTCGTCTCCGCGCCGAAGCGGTTTCCACCGGCGAATTGATTGCTTTAAACCAGGAGAAGCTGCCCGGCTGCTATCTCCACCGCTCCGACCCCACAGATGTAGCCCGTGTAGAAAGCCGCACCTTTATCTGCTCCCGGAAGGAAGAGGATGCCGGACCAACTAATAACTGGATGGAACCCCAGAAAATGTATGCAAAATTAAACAAACTCTATGACGGTGCCATGAAGGGACGCACGATGTATGTGATTCCCTACTCCATGAGCGTGGTAGGTTCTCCCTTTGCCAAATACGGCATTGAGGTCACGGATTCCATCTACGTTGTCATTTCCATGACCATTATGACCAGAGTCGGCATGGACGTGCTGGATGCGCTGGGCACAGACGGCGATTTTATCAAGGGTCTCCACGCAAAGGCAAATCTCGATCCGAAGGAACGCTATATCGTCCAGTTCCCGGAGGATAACACCATTATGTCCATCAATTCCGGCTACGGCGGCAATGTACTCCTTGGAAAAAAATGCTTTGCGCTGCGGATCGCCTCTTACCTGGGCCGTCAGGAGGGATGGATGGCCGAACATATGTTGATCCTGGGCATCCAGAATCCAAAAGGCGAGATCCGCTACGTCACAGCCGCCTTCCCCTCCGCCTGCGGCAAGACCAACCTTGCCATGCTGGTCCCCCCCGAGGAATATCTCAAAAAAGGCTATAAGGTCTGGTGTGTGGGCGACGACATTGCCTGGCTCCGGGTGGGCGAAGACGGCCGTCTCTGGGCCGTCAACCCCGAAAACGGCTTCTTCGGCGTGGCCCCCGGCACTTCTCAGAAATCCAATCCCAATGCGCTGGCTTCCACATCTAAAAACACTCTGTTCACCAATGTAGTCCTGAACAAGGACGATAATACCGTCTGGTGGGAAGGCCTCAACAAAACGCCCCCCACCAACGCAGAGGACTGGCAGGGCCGTCCCTGGAATGGCGAGACTTCCATGGAAAAGGGCGCGCACCCCAATTCCCGATTTACCGCGCCCGCCAAAAACTGCCCCTGCATTTCCCCCGAATTCGACAATCCCAAGGGCGTCCCCATCTCCGCTATCATCTTTGGCGGCCGCCGCGCCAAGACCGCGCCGCTGGTCTACCAATCCCGGGATTGGCAGCACGGCGTATTCGTGGGTTCCGTGATGGCGTCGGAGACCACTGCCGCCGCCACTGGCGCTGTGGGTGTTCTGCGCAGAGACCCCATGGCGATGCGTCCTTTCTGCGGCTATCATATGGGCGATTACTGGCAGCATTGGCTGGACATGGGCAAAAAAATTCCCAATCAGCCGAAAATTTTCAACGTCAACTGGTTCCGCACCGACGACGAGGGCAACTTCATCTGGCCCGGCT
>CAZGOQ010000037.1:0-18545 GCA_964527315.1 uncultured Oscillospiraceae bacterium
CGACATGGAGCTTTGAATCGGTTCGCAACATATTGGCAAATCGTATCTATACAGGTGATACGGTACCGTTCAAATCTCGTGTAGTGCGGGTAGGCAGCGACAGAGTAAAGATGCTTCCGGAAGAACAGCAGCAGATCATTCCAAATACGCATGAAGGCATTATCAGCAGAGAATTGTTTTATCAAGCTCGCACAGTGATTAAATCGACAAAAAAATCGAGACCGTCCATTCTGCCAAATCCGTTTACATCCCTGTTGGTTTGTGAATGCTGTGGGAATCGACTGTTAAAAGGAAAGCCGCAAAATAAGAACTGGCTGTGTGCAACCCGTCGCTATGATCCGGAGAGCAGGTGCAAAGATGTTCGTATCAATGAAGCAAAATTAGCACAAATTGTACTGCGGGCAATTACAACGCAATGCCGTCTGTTAGATGAGAAAATCCAGCAGATAAAAGCAGATAGCCGTACAGACAAATCCGGTGAACAGGTTTTACAGAATGCGTGCCAGATGCTGTGCAGGGAAATGGATAGACTGCAGGCGGATAAGATGCAGCGCTATGAGGACTATGTCAATGGATTCCTCAGCAAGGAGAACTTCCTTATGAAAAAGCAGGAAGCTTCCGAAAAAGAGGAAAACCTGAAAATCCGGTTGCAGCTTGCCGAAAAGAAACTGGACACGGTTTCTAAAAAGATAAGCCGCAGTAACAATCAGGTTTCCAATGGGCAGAAGATCATCCAGTATCGGGAACGGAAGGAATTGACGCCGGAACTGACAAAGGAACTCATCAAGCGGATTGTGGTGGGAGCAAATGGCTCGATCCGTATTGAGTGGAATTTCTATGATGAGTTGTCAGACCTGATTGATTCAGTCAAACACCGTTAAAAATACGAACTGTTTGAAAACCTTCAAAATTCAAAAAAAGTGTTGTCCCTATATTGACACACTCGTGAGCGGAAGTCCCATTTTGCAGGATGGGAAGCTGGTAGGGGCGATTACCCATGTCCTTGTTTCTGATCCCAAGACCGGCTATGGCATTTTTATTGAAGATATGATGGATGCGGCGGCATAAAATAAATCGTCTCAGAACGCAAAGTGTTCTGAGACGAAAGTTTTATTATTGTTCTGCTATTTCGGATTCCAATTTTCTAAAGTACAGGTAAAGCGGTTCCAGCGTTCGAAACACATTGGCCAGATGTGCCGGAAGCTGTTTTGAAAAGAGCGCGTCTCCGGCAGGGAGGGTTTCCTCAAAATAGCAGTTTTTCAGCTGATACCAGCGTTCCAACTCCGGTGTGCAGCCGGGCTTCGGTCGCTTGTAGCGGGTGGATTTGTCCTCAAAGCGGCCGTCCGCCAGAAGTTTTTCTACGATGGACAAAAAAGGCTTTGGGTCCCGGAGCAGCTTTTTCCTGTGCTGCTCCATGACGCTGGCCTTTGGCCCATAGAAGATGAAGCCGCAGACGCCGCCCTCCGGCTGGATTTGAAAATACATGGAGGGATGCTCGCTCCAAAAAGTATTATCCTCCCGCACGCAAAACCAGAGATGCTCCTTGTAGGGAACGCCCTTGGAGTAGCGCACGTCTCGATAAATACGGGCGGGCTTTAAAATCGTCCCTTCCAGATGATACTGCTCAGAGACGGCCTTTACCAGCGCCTGCATGGGTTCATAGAGATCTTTTTGGTAGGCCTGTTTATTGGCGTTGAACCATTCCCGGTTGTTATTAAAGCGGATCCCCCAGAGAAAGTCAATGGCAGCGGGAGTAAAGCCTTCAAACATATTGTTCCTTCTTTCGTTGCGCCGTTCGGATTACTCCACGGTCACGGATTTTGCTAGGTTTCTGGGCTTGTCGATATCACAGCCCCGAAGCAGGGACATAAAATAGGCAAACAGCTGCAAGGGAACCACAGAGAGACTGGGCTGCAGGATAGCTTCCGTGCTGGGAACGATCACCTGACAGTCCACTTGCTCCGCCATCCGGGCAGCCAAAGCGCTGGTGGTAATTCCCAGAACTCTTGCGCCCCGGGCCTTGGTTTCCTTGACATTGCTCATGGTCTTTTCAAAGAGTGCTTCATTGGTTGCGACTGCGACCACCAGAGTGCCGTCTTCGATCAGGGAGATTGGGCCATGCTTCAGTTCGCCGGCAGCGTAGGCCTCGGAGTGAATGTATGCGATTTCCTTGAGTTTTAAGCTGCCTTCGAGACAGGTGGCGTTATCCACATGGCGGCCAATGAAATAGACGTCCTCGGAACGGTAAAACTGTTCGGCGTACTGTTTGATTTTCTGGACAGTTTCCTCTGTCAGCAGGGTGCTCAGCTGCACGGGGATCTCCTGCAGGGCCTGCAGTACCCGGTCGAATTCCGCTTTTGAGATCCGCTTTAATACCTGCGCGATGTACAGAGCCAGAATATCCACGATTGCCAGCTGGGTGGAGTAGGCCTTCGTCGTCGCCACGGCGATCTCCGGGCCGGCCCAAGTATAGATCACATCGTCGGCCTCTTTGGAAATGGAGGAACCGACCACGTTGACAATGGCAAGAGTTTTTGCGCCCCGGCGCTTGGCTTCCCGCAGAGCCATCAGCGTGTCGGCAGTTTCACCGGACTGGCTGATAATCAGTACCATTGTACTTTCGTCGCACAGCGGGTCGCAGTATCGAAATTCCGAAGCCAACATTGGCTCCACCGGTATCCGGCACAGCTGCTCCATAACGTATTTTCCGACACATCCCACATAGTATGCGCTGCCACAGGCGACGATATAGATGCGGGACAACTTTTTGATATAGGCTTCGTCCAAATGGATATGATCCAGCACGATCCTGCCGCTGCGGATCCGTGGAGAGATGGTTTTTGCCAGTGCCCCGGGCTGTTCATAAATCTCCTTAAGCATAAAGTGATTATAGCCGTCCTTTTCCGCATCGGAGACGTCCCAGTCGATGTGCTCCGGCGTTTTCTCCAGTTCCTGCCCGTTGCGGTCATAGAAATGCACGCTATCGGCAGTCATGACAACGATCTCATCATCATTGAGGTAAACGACTTCTCTGGTGTATTTCAGCATAGCCGGCACATCGGACGCCACAAAATTGCATTCTGTGCCGCAGCCAAAGATCAAAGGACTGCTTTTCTTAACGGAAATAATGGTGTCCGGCTGCTGGCGGCAGAGCACAACCAGGGCATAGCTGCCCTCGATTTGGTCCAGGGCCTGGCGCAGAGCCAGAAGCAGGTCGCCGCCATTGTCCTGATAGCAGCAGGCAATAAGATTGCAGGCCACTTCTGTGTCGGTTTCCGACTGAAACGTGACGCCCCGGGCCAGCAGCTGTTCCTTCAGGGGCAGATAATTTTCAATGATGCCGTTATGTACCAGCGCAATGTTTCCGTCATAGCTGAGATGGGGATGGGCATTGAGATCTGAAGGCGCACCGTGAGTGGCCCATCGGGTGTGCCCAATGCCGATGGAGCCAGGCAGGGCTTTTCCGTCCTCCGTGGCTTTGACCAGATTGACCAGCCGTCCCTCTTTTTTTATCAAATGCAGTCTGCCCTTGGAATAGGTGCAGACGCCGGATGAATCATATCCTCTGTATTCCAACTTTGCAAGGCCGCTGAGCAGCACCGGCGCCGCTGGTTCTTGCCCCGCAAATCCAACAATACCACACATAAGCATACTCCTTCTGCGGATGAAAACCGCATGTATGTAAATATCCATAATACCCCTATTCTATTCTATTTTATGATTATACCGATTCCGGGTGCAAAAATCAATCCACGAATTTTGGGAAAACATGATTATAGGAGTACAGTACATATTGGACAACTGAATAAAAAAAGAGATGAAGTGTGCGGTCACATAGGTTATAGTTAAGCCACCATACAAAACCAAGCCGAAAGAAGACCATACCCTTCATAAATCGTATCACACAAGATATGCGATATCGGCAATCCCTGGTAAAGTACGCAGAGAAATATGGCGTCAGCAGAGCCAGCCGCAAGTACAATAAAAGTCGTTTATTTCTGGAGAACCCGCTGGGATGGTAGTGCGGACCCCCCGGCGTGCCAATCCCAGAAATCTCATCCGCAGGTTTAAAAGTCACCACTTGTGATAATCAGACGATTTCAATATGCGATATTCTGACGGCGAACAATGATATCTGTCATGAAACAGCTTATAAAAATGCGAGGAGTTGCTATACCCGATTTCATTGATTATATTTTTGACGGATAAAGCTGAGTATTGCAAAAGCACGCAGGCACGATTCAATTTCGCATCCCGGACCAGTTCTGAAAAATTTCGACCGGATAGCGATTTGATGAGACTGCTAAGATAACTCGGAGCATAATGAAAATGCTCCGCTATATTATTAAGTGTCGCGGTGCTTAAATGTCCCTGAATATAATCAGTAATGTTATGCAATTGTGTTGATTCCGCCGCTGTAGGATTTGACTCGAGACGTGTTACATAGTCCGTTAATAATGTTGAGAAAATTAACAATATATAACTGTTAATTACCTCGTTAAACAGGAAATAATTAGCTACAAATTCCTGAAATGCATTGACCATGAGGAAAGATAGCTTCTTAGACGAATTTGTTTCAAACACTATCGTGTCCCCGGTAATGCAATGGTTTAGAATATTATCGGCAAATATTTTGTCAAACAGCTTTCCATTTGGCAGGCGGCAGAGAAGAACATCTGTATAGTATTGCTCATGAAGTGTGGTTACGATTGCAATAGAATCACAGCCAGGACATTGTTCAAATGATAAAAATGCAGAACTGATGCAGCATTGCCCCTCCTTCAGAACAAAATCCTGCCTGTCATTATAGCAATGAAAATCGCCTGAAGCGGCATAAGTCAGAGATATTGCAGGCGCTCCATTTTCAAATTTGAACGATTCTTCACAGGTATGTTTTTCCGCGCTGAACATATCCAGCACATTATTTCTTGTTGCATCTGAAAATAAGGACTTTAGAACATCTAAATCCGTCTCATTTTTCAAACAACCCCGTATCACTTCTGGCGGGAATCGATGCGACACAATATATTGATACGATTCATCAGATATGATGCTCAGCAGATTATCAGGATTATCGTAATGCAACAATTGAACAATTGCATGTTCAATTAGAGCAGCGCGCTGGAGGAAATCAATGTCCTCAATATCGATGTATGGCACGCAATCACCCCTTTTCCAATATAACATGGCGGTTTATAAAATTCAAGTACCATGATGACATTGATAGGACAGGCCAATCAGGTATGTTGGAAAACATAATGGAAATAATACTTCATAAATATGGGCCTATTATCAATAAAAATCGTTCTTGCTGCGAAAAACAGAACTCAATATAATCGATAAACAGAGATGAGTAAAACACCTCGTGAAAGCAAACAATGGCAAGTGGTATGGCCAGTACGGCGCTTTGGGAGGTGAACAGCGTTACATCCTGAATATTTTCTTGTCGGTAGATAGCGGCCAAACCCTTTCCGGTTAAGTTTCACAAGTCCATTTTACCGGAAAAGAACGCTGCTTTCTACAATATTGGAATGATTTCCGGCTTTTGCCATGGCCGAAACCCACTGCAATTGCCAATGCTTTTGTGTTTTGCTCATAAATGTCAATATACATTTCAGGGAGGTGTAATCCTAATGGCTTATCAAATCAGGCAGGAGATGTGCAGCTGTTGTCACCAATGTAAGATTGCATGTCCTGCAAAGGCAATTCACTTTAAGAATGCCAAATACTGGATCGATTCAAGCCGATGTATTTCCTGCGGCAAATGCGCCAGTCTGTGCCATAACTGTTGTATCTACAATATGGATGAACCTGACACAGAACCCGAAAAGCATGAAACACGTTACCGCAAATGCGATTTGGTTGTTTGCGGTTCCGGGGCGTCAGGCCTGATTTCTGCTGTGAGAACGGCACAGAGCGGGAAAAAAGTTGTTGTACTGGAGAAAGCGGGAAAGCCCGGAGGGAACTCCTGGTATGCCGGAGCAAACCATTTTATTTATACCCGCTATCATAAGGAAGCCGGCATTCCGGACTTTCGGGATGACAAAGTTCGTGAATTTATGATGAAAACCTGCTGGCAGGTCGATGTTCAGCTGATCAATCACCTGTACCAGACATCAGACAAAATTGTTGACTGGCTCTTGGATGACTGTGAATGTTCGGATGATCTGTATCCTGTACGGGCAGGCGAATCTGATTTTTTCTTTGGTTTTGCGAATAAGACGATTGATCTGGATCAGTTTCCGCATCCAGATCGTTCCATTGGGCCCGGCGGTTTTGGCACGTTCGTTGTCCTGAAAATGTTGAGCCTTTGTGAAAAGTTGGGTGTTGACGTTTTGACTGAGCATGAAGCTGTCGAGTTAAAAACGGATCCGGATGGAAGGATTTCCGGCGTAGTAGCAAAGGACCCCGGTGGCTGCGTTGAATTTGAATGTCCGACGGTTGTGCTGGCGACCGGATGCTTTTCCCACAATGAGGAACTACTTAAAATTGCAAATCCGGATCTGTTTCTTCCCGGTGATCCGGTTCACTATTTTTCCGTGCCTACCTGCACAGGCGATGGAATTAAGATGGCAAAAGCGATCGGCGGGAAAATCGACTATAAGAATATGCGGGCGCTTTCTCTCGGGCCGGCGCATCATCCGTTTGGATATTCCTCGCTATGTATCAGCAGATTGCCTTATGTAATCAATATTAACTTGGATGGGAAACGCTGGATAGCAGAGGAAAATGGTATGGCCCACGCCCATAAATTTCTGGAGCAGCCCAGACTTGTGAGTTATGCAGTTTGCGATCAGAATATTGTGGAAAAGTCGATTCAGGAACTGCTGGATACCGGTTATGATGGGGAACAGGGTGCTGCTATTTTTAAAGGATATAAGGAAGAACTGGAAGAAGAAGCTTCTCTGGACATTCCAACCAAAAAAGCGGATACGCTCGAGGATTTGGCCGAACTTATGGGCGTTCCTGTGGATACATTTTTGGCGGAGGTGGAGCGGTATAATACGTTCTGCCGAAAAGGGCATGATGATGACTTCCTGAAATCGCCTTCTGCTCTGATCCCGATAGAAACGCCTCCGTTTTATGCTTTCTATGAAAAGCGATTTCAGGAAAATGCCATGGGAGGAATGGCAATTGATTACAAAACCCGCGTTTTGAAGGACGATGATACTGGGTATATTCCAGGATTGTTTGCTGTTGGAGACAATACACGCGGCATTCAAGTGGCGGGAGATATCAGCCCCATGTATATTGAACGGGAATGCACTGCTTTGACATGGGCCACATCCAGTGGCTATATGGCATCAGAGGGTGTTCTTGAATATCTGGATGAATTAAAACAGTGAAAGGATAAGGAAAATGAAAACGAAAAAAGTATTTGCCCTGTTGTTGGTGATTGCCTTGTCGGGTTCGATGCTCGCCGCTTGCGGGTCTGAATCGACTTCCAGTTCGGGGAGCGTGGCGCAATCCGCATCAGAGACTTCTGTATCGGAAGAACCGGCGTCTTCGGTGAGTGACGAAAATGTGGCTTCTCAGGAGGAATCTGTTGTGCAGACTGAGCCAGAGTTGGAGACGTCCTCTACATATGAGACGCTTTACCCTGTCTGCGACGGAACTCCAATCGATTTAACAATTATGATTAATGTTCCGCCTGTCCTTCCGGTAGATTACAGTGAGATGGGCGCGATTCAAACCTGCATGGAGGAAGCAAACGTCGATCTGGAGTTCATCTCCATTGCGCAGGACTCCTATTATGAAAAGTTCAACCTGATGTGTGTGAGCCAAGACTATTACGATCTTGTCTCAATTCCGGAAACAGTATATACCGGAGGGATTAAAGCGCTTGTGGATGACGAAATATGCATTAACCTCGCTCCTTACTTTGAAACCTGTATGCCGGATTATTATAACAATGTTTATGCAGTGAATGATGACTACAGAGCACAATCAACATCAGATGACGGCGAGGTCGTAACAATTTGGGCCATTTCAGAGGAATTTCAGTATGGCGCCGTTGTTCGTCAGGATCTTCTGACCCAACTGGATATGGAGATCCCCACAACCTATGATCAGGTAGAAGACTTCCTTACGGCATGTAAAAGTGAACTTGGTCTGTCATCTCCAACTGTCCTGGTAAGCAACTGGTTTTTACAGGATGGTTGCCTCTCCGGAGGATTGGGTGTAAACGGATATGCCACCACCGGTGACATTGCGTGGCAAATCAATGAGGATAAAAAAACGGTCGAAGCTTCCATTGCTACGGAAGCAAGCAAGGAATATATCACTATGCTCCACAGATGGTGGGAAAACGATTTGATTGGGGATGTTTCCCTTACGACTACGAATGATCCGACTCCCCTGAATGATGAAATCTATACCGGGAGCGTTGGATTCTGGTATGGTAAGCGCGATACCTTTAACACAACGGCGGACGAACTGGCTCCCGATGGATTTGATGCGATACCGATTGCCGACATCACGAGGACTGGGAACGAGACCGTTCCCTACGGGCTTGGCGGTGCGACGCTGTCTACCACTGGCGGCCTGGCAATTACGACTCAGTGCGCATATCCCGAGGAAGCATGCAAGGTTCTCAATTGGTTTTTCAGTGACAAGGGACAAATTGCAATTAACTTTGGGGAAGAGAATTATACTTTTACCTATGACGAGACGGGACAACCTGTTTTTACAGATTTGATTACAAATAATCCAGATTTCACTACATTTCAGGCAATTCAGGCTTATTTGGTATTCCCGGACTTCCCTGGATATTATACGGCTGAAGGCGTCGAGATGGGTTTTGTTTGTGAAAAGGAAATAGACGCTCAGAATGTCTGGCCTTCCAACCGGAGCAATGATTTAAAATATTATGGAACTATGACGATTGAAGAAAGCAAAAAATACGGTGAAATTGTCAGCGATATCGAAACCATGGTGGCAGAAAATGTTTCAAAATTTGTTGTAGGAGATAGAGATATCGACGAGTGGGATGAATTTATTGAGACACTTTATGATAATGGGCTCTCTGATCTGATCGAAATTAAGCAGGATGCTTATGACAGATTCCTGAACCGCTGATTTGGAAACATAATTCTTTGTCAGCCGGCCCTACAGGTAACTGCGGGACTGGCTGACAGTCTCAGTGACGAGGATGCGGACATAATCTTGGACTGCTTATGTTACGGGGACAAGACTACGTCGGGTGTAGCCATCTCATTTTCATGATTGTATCATAATATTCAACAAAATTAATCTGGGGAGAGTGTTAATAATTGGAAAAATTGATAAAAACCGATGTGCTGGTTGTCGGTGGTGGGAATGCAGGGTTCTTTGCCGCAATTAAAGCAGCGGATCAGGGTGTAAAGGTAGTTCTCGTGGATAAAGGGTACGCCGGAAAATCCGGGCAATCCCAAAACATGGAAACTATGATCGTGTTTGATCCGAAGAAACATAATTTGGAAGAATGGGTAAACGCAGATCGTGGGTGCAATGAATATGTCCATGATCCCAAATGGGTTGAAATTACTTACAAAGAAAGCATGGATCGATGGAATGATTTAGCATCCTGGGGCTATGTCAGCTATCGTTACGACGCGGATGGAAATGTCAAAATTATGCCAATGTCTCTTCCGGATGAGGCCGGTGAATACACTCCCGGCGAGGAAGGACTCGGAGGAACAGGGGAAGGCAGGGTTGCGACACCAGTGCGTTTTCGGTTTATCTGTTCCCGCCAGCAGTGGCGTTTTCGGAAAGTATGTAAGGACAAAGGCGTTACCATTATGGATCGGTTCATGATTACGGACCTGATCAAGCAGGATGGACGTATTGTTGGCGCTGTCGGTTTCTCTGCCGATGACGAGGATACGTATATTTTCAACGCAAAGGCCGTTGTTTTGGCTGCGGGAAATGGCGGGATCAAAAACGCCGGATTCCGTTGCGTGACGACAACAGGCGATGCACAGGCAATGGCGTATCGAGTCGGCTGTTCCTTAACAGGGAAGGAATGGGCGGATTATCACCCTGCCCGTGCGGATTTTCCGGCATATGCATGGTCCGGCGGCATCGACCGGGACTATTTTGTTCCCAAACAAAATAACGCAAAGCATCACGGCCTGCTGGTTTATAACAACGAGGGAGACTTTATTGATCATATGCGCTCTGACCCTGAGGCAAGAAAACGCAGCACCGGACAAATCTTCGATGCGGTTGGGATGGCATGGGAGGCGCATAATGGACGTGCGCCCACTTATTTCTATGTTACCTGGGACCCAAATACCGCTCAAATGAATCACAGCCCGAAAGGGATGCCGCGCAGCAAGCTGGATGAGGATATGATGAAGGAAGGGAAAGTGCGGATGGCTTCAGGCCGTGCGCTTGGTCAGTCTCACCATTTGTCCGACGGTATTTGGCCCACGGATGATTACAGTTGTGCCATTGAAGGTATGCCAGGACTGTATGCTGCCGGCGATTGCCTGGGCGGACGTCCCGGTTATCCAATGGCTGGCTTCGCCTATTCCTATACCTCTGTAACAGGGACACGTGCCGGCACAAACGCTGCAAATTATGCAAAAAATATGCCGGATATTGATTTGAATTCAACTGAAGTCAAACGGCTTACGGATATTATGTGGGAACCGAAGCGCCGTAAAGGCGGCTTCACTCCGGATTGGGTGTTGCAGGTACTACAGAATACACTGACTCCCTATTGGGTGCTGATACTCAAAACAGAGGAGCAAATGCAGAATGCGCTGAACACCATTACATATCTTCGAGACAACATTATGCCCAAACTGTGGGCGCAGGATATGCATGAACTCCGTAAGTGTCATGAAATCAAAAACATTTTGCTCCATTCTGAAATGAAGCTTAGAGTGTCCATGTTCCGAAAAGAAAGCCGATGGAATCATTACCGCATGGATTATCCGTTAAGAGATGATAAAAATTGGCTTTGTTGGATTAAAATTAAAGAGGTAGACGGAGATATGCAGTTTACAAAAGTTCCGGTACCTGAGGAATTGCGTCCTGATGCAAGCGAGCCTTATATCTATCGCTATCCGCATGAATTCCCCAACGAACCGGAAGTAATTCCTGAAGGAATGTGAGGTAAAAATCATGGCAATTGAAAAGATTGATAAAACAAAATGCATTCAATGCGGCAATTGCCGTCTCGTTTGTGCGACAGACGTGATCGCAATTGGTGAGGATGGATTTCCCTATGTAAAGTACCCGGCGGATTGCATTGTTTGTCTGTTCTGTGAGCAGGAGTGCCCAAAGGGAGCTATTTATGTTTCGCCGACGCATGATTTCAAGCAGCTCCAGGCCTGGGGCTAAACAGCCTGTAATGCAAATGAAGGAAAACAGCTATGTCATATGAAATTATTCGTGATTTCTGTAACTGCTGCCACCAGTGCAGCGCCAACCGTCCAATTGGAGCAATCAACTTCAGGGGAACAAAGTATTGAATCGATCCGGATCGTTGTGTAGAGTGCGAAGAATGCGCAAGTCTATGCCATAACGACGCAATTTTTCATGCAGGCGAGGAAAAGGAACTGATTCTACATCCTCTAAAAGAAATTCAGACGGATGTAGTGGTTGTAGGAGACGGAGGCCATTGGCGCTTGGCTCGACTATGAAAAATGTCCGGGCCATGGATATGTGCATCCTCCGTTTTCCTTCGTATCCCACATAATCAGCGCCTCTCCCTATCGGGTGAATATTAACCTGGAGGGAAAACGCTGGGGCTGTGAGTTCGGACCTCCCACGTATATGTTCGGAAAGCAGCCGGGACTTATGAGTTATGCGGTGGTTGTCAGCAGAACTGCGGAAATGGCGGTTCGTGAGAAGTTGGAAAGCGGATATGACGGCGCAGCCGGAGCGGCAGCCCTCAGCAATTATCGGGAGAAACTGGATAGGGAGGCGGAACTGGATACGCCTCTCAAGAAGGCTGATATACTGGGGGGATTGGCCCGAAAAATAGGTGCCCCAGTCGGCTATATGTATCTTTGAATGGCTTGTCCCGGTCTGTGCATCACCTGCAGGTACACAGGCCGGGATTTCGCTTCAGGGCGACCATGAATTCTATGAAAATCCGGCAATAGAATTCCCATATATTCTCTATGTTTTTCATGCTATAATACGCAGAAATGAGAGGCGTGGTGCATATGGAATATAGCATTGAGACCCGATGTGTTCACGGCGACGGGAACGCCTACGGCGAGGACAAGGCTCAATCGCTGAATTTCCCTATTTATCAGACGGCAACATTCGTTCACAGCAAAATTGGCAAGGATGATGCCTTTGACTATTCCCGGGAGACCAATCCAACTCGAACGCAGCTGGAACAGCGCATCAGCAGTCTGGAACACGCTGCCGAGACGCTGGCCTTTGGAAACGGCATGGCGGCTATTTCGGCACTGATGGAGATGTTCCGCCCCGGAGACCATATCATTTCCGGAGAGGATCTCTACGGTGGCAGCAACCGCCTGTTCCACACTATCAGTGAAAAGAACGGCATACGGTTTGACTTTGTGGACACCTCTGATCTTTGGGCCATCAAGCGATGTATCCGACCTGTGACACGGGCCATCTATGTGGAAACCCCCACCAATCCCATGATGCGTGTTACAGACATTTCCGCTGTTGCAGAGTTTGTCCATCGGTATGGGCTTATCCTGATCGTAGACAACACCTTTCTTTCCCCGTATTTCATGAATCCGCTGGACTTGGGAGCGGATATAGTGATTCACAGCGGTACGAAGTTTATTGGCGGGCATAACGACGCACTGGCCGGGTTCATCTGCCTTCGTGACAGCCATTATGCCCCGAGACTCCGGGAGATACAAAAGACCACCGGCGGCGCTATTTCGCCCTTTGAGGCATGGCTGATTCTGAAGGGCGCAAAGACCCTGGCCATCCGCATGGAGCGGCAGCAGGAAAACGCCAAAAAAATTGCCCGATGGCTGAAAACAGCGCCCCATGTGACAGAGGTGCTGTATGTGGGTCTTCCCGAGCATCCCGGCTATGAAATATCCAAGAAGCAGGCCCGAGGCTTTGGCAGCATGATCTCCTTCCGGACGGACACGGAAGAGACTGCCCGCTGCTGCTTGACGCATACCAAACTCATTGCTTTTGCGGAAAGTCTGGGCGGCGTGGATTCTCTTATCACCTACCCCTTGACCCAGACCCACCCGGATGTGGCGGAGGAGGAACGAAAGCGGCTGGGGATCAACGAAACACTGCTGCGGCTCAGCGTGGGCATTGAATCCGCAGAGGATCTGATTGCGGATCTGAAACAAGCATTGGAGGCATCTCATGGATCTGAACCAAGTGATTGACCGCACCGGTACGAATAGTTTGAAATACGACTTTGCCGTCGAGCGGGGCCGTCCGGCGGACATTCTCCCCCTTTGGGTGGCGGATATGGATTTTCCCGTAGCAGAGACAATTCAAAACGCACTGATTGCACGCGTTCAACATGGCATCTTTGGCTATACGGAGACAAAGACAGACTATTTTGATGCCGTTTCCAGTTGGTTTTCCGTTCATCACAGCTGGACGCCACAGCGGGAATGGCTTGTAAAAACGCCGGGTGTGGTGTTCGCCCTTGCCATGGCGGTAAAAGCCTATACCGCTCCTGGAGATGCTGTGCTGATCCAGCCACCGGTTTATTACCCCTTCCGGGAGGTGGTAGAGGATAACGACCGGAAACTGGTGGAGAATGAACTGGTGCTCCAAAACGGACATTATGAGATTGATTTTACAAATCTGGAACGAAAATTCCGGGAGGAAGCCGTAAAGGTCATGCTCCTTTGCTCGCCCCATAACCCTGTTGGACGGGTCTTTACAAAGAGCGAACTGCTGCGGCTCTCAGCCCTTTGTGTGAGATACAATGTGATCCTCGTTGCCGATGAGATCCACTGCGATTTTATATATCCCGGCCACTCCTTTACCTCAATGGGAAGTTTGTCCGGCCCCATCCGGGAGCAGTTGGTCATCTGTACCGCGCCCAGCAAAACATTTAACATCGCGGGCCTTCAGGTTTCTAATATTTTTATTCCCCATGAGATCCTGCGGGAGCAATTTAAGCATCAGGTGGATGCCGCCGGGTATTCCCAACTGAATACATTGGGGCTTCTCGCAACACAGGTGGCCTATGAAACTGGAAACGCCTGGCTGGAGGAGGTCAAGACGTATCTTCTCGAAAATCTGAATTTCCTCCGGGCCTACCTCCGGGCGCGGCTGCCTCAAGTCACGCTAATCGAACCGGAGGCTACCTATCTGGTCTGGCTGGACTTTTCCGAAACGGGACTACGCGGCAGGGACTTGGATGATTTCATCACCAATCGGGCAAAACTCTGGCTGGACAGCGGACAGGTGTTCGGCGGCGCCTCCGATCAATTCCAGAGGATCAATATCGCCTGTCCCAGAGGAACATTGGAGCAGGCGCTCAAACAGCTGGAAGAGGCATTTTTCTGATAGACCCTTACCACCAGAATGGTTTCCGACCTGTTCGGCCCCAAATCGGCACATAATACCGGTCATGGGTCAGACATTATTGGCCGTATATGCCTCCATGGAATGGCACAGCACAGAACGTCACATTCTATCGATTCCGGTAGCGACTTTGGTATGGTTTCCCTCCATTCTGAGTCTATGATTGACGCCTTTGCCGCAATGACACTGCACCGGAGAGACTTTTTGCTGCCAGTGCTGGGACTCGTTAGTACAGCAAACCCATTGCCTTCGTTGCCAGCGCTACAGGCTGTCGGCGCCAAAATCGACGATTTCTGCGGAAAAGCTGTCTTCTGTGGTGTGCTGAATGTATGATAGCTAAAAATCAACTGATCGTAGATAATTTCATCATGCCCTTCGACGGGAAGTTGGATTCGATGGATCACGCCCGGAAAGGTTAAGGGAGATTTGAAAAATCGTCTTTTGCCGGTTTTTATCTGAATTGCAAACTGCGCGGGCGATATAAACCGGAGAAATTTTAATATGGCATATCTCTTGCATATTGTGTCGAATTGGTGTAGAATGGTTCCGCAGTATACATAAGGAGAATGAGTTATGAAAAAATTGATTGCATTATTGTTGGCAATGACGCTTTGTATGGGCCTTGTCGCCTGCGCATCGTCTCAAAGCAATGTAGAGTCGGCTTACGATTCCAGTTCGGTCAGCGTATCGGAACCCGGAGAACAGTCTGCATCGGAACCTACTGTGGAATCAGTTCGCGAGCCGGAGCGGGAGGAAGCGTCAGAGCCTGTATCCGAAAAAACGGAGAAGCCGTCTGAGAAACCTGAAAAAACAGAAAAGCCGGAGCAGTCGGAACCGGCAGAGCCTACGGTGCAGCCGACCCTGGTTCCTTCCGCAGCGCCCAGCACGCAGCCGACCCCTGCGCCTACCCCTGTAAAGACCCCTGCAGCGCAGCCAACCGCTGCGCCAACTCCAACGTCCACACCGACTCCCGCACCAACATCCACACCGACTCCAACCCCTGCGCCCAGCGCGGGAGCAAAGACACAGGCGGAGTTGTCTGCGCTGATCGATCAGATTCTGGTCGGCACAGATGAGGTGAACTCCGGTGATAAATGGGAGATCCCCAAAGATAATGATTCCTGGAATTACCATCTTTATATTGATTATGTAGATGGATATGAGGCTGTTGCCTATGCGCCGCAGATCAACGTCATTGCATACTTTATGGCCCTTGTGAGCGTGCCGGAGAATGTGGACGCCAATGCCATTGCCGCGAACATGAAGGCGAAGGCGGATCTTAACAAATGGGTCTGTGTCGGTGCGGATCAGATGGATGCGGTTGTCAATGGCAATGTTATTCTGTTCTATATGATGGATTCTGAAAGGTTTCCCAATTCGGCGGCAAAGCTGACCGAGAACTTCAAAAATGCAGGGATTTAAATTATGCTCTTTTCCAGCATTACGTTTTTATATGTGTTTCTACCGGTAACGCTGGCGCTCTATTTCCTGGCTCCCAAAAGAGCCAGGAATTTTGTGCTGCTGGCAGCCAGTCTGTTTTTTTATTTTTGGGGAGAACGGGCCTATACGATCCTGCTGGCAATCTCCTCGGTTTCCGACTATCTCCATGGCCTTTACATTGAGGGACATCGTGGAAGCAGAAGCGCCAAAGCGGCGTTGATCAGCGCCATTGTGATCAACCTGACTATGCTGGGGATTTTCAAGTATCTGGATTTTCTCCTGGCCACGGTCAACGGCATTTTCGGTACAGCGATCCCCCTTCCGGGGTTGGAACTGCCCATCGGCATCAGTTTCTTTACCTTTCAGACCATGAGTTATTCCATCGACGTATACCGGGGCAAGGCCCATGCCCAGCGGAATCTGATCAGCTTTGCCACCTATGTTTGTTTATTTCCGCAGCTGGTGGCGGGACCCATCGTCCGGTATTCCGACATTGAGCAGGAGTTAAGCGACAGGATCATTACGGCAGACGATTTTTCCCGGGGTGCGCGGCGGTTTGCGGTGGGCCTTGGGAAGAAGGTGTTACTGGCAAATCTGCTGGGGGAACTGGTGGCGGCCTATCAGGGACAGCCGGAAAAAACGGTTTTGTTCGCCTGGATGAGCGCGATTGCATATGTATTGCAGCTGTATTATGATTTTTCCGGTTATTCGGATATGGCCATCGGCCTTGGGAAAATGCTGGGCTTTACTTTCCCGGAAAATTTCAATTATCCGCTGATCTCCGGCTCCGTGACGGAGTTCTGGCAGCGGTGGCATATGACCATGGGCGGCTGGTTTCGGGACTATGTGTATATTCCATTGGGCGGAAATCGGACCACAGCGGTCAAACAGCTGAGAAATGTGATTCTTGTCTGGTTCCTGACCGGCCTTTGGCATGGCGCGGCCTGGAACTTTGTGGCCTGGGGACTGCTCTATGGGTGCCTGTTGCTGCTGGAAAAGCGGTTTTATCTGGATTTTCTGAAACGCCATTGGATCATTGGCCATGTCTATGTGATTCTGGCGGCCATCCTGCTGTTTGCGGTGTTTGCAGGGGAATCTGCGGCGGGAATTCTGGCGGACTTTTCGGTGATGTTCGGAGGCGGGCCGCTACTGAACGCCGATACGGCATATTATTTCCGCAGCTATCTTGTGATCCTGGTCATTGCCGCTGTCGGCGCAACGCCGCTGGTGCGTAATTTAGCCCGGCGCGTGGACACAACAAAGGTTGCGACAGTGCTGCAGCCCTTGGCGGTGGCAGGGCTTCTGATCTTGTCCACGGCCTATCTGATTGATGGGTCCTTCAACCCGTTTCTCTATTTTCGATTTTAAGGAGGCGGCTGCATGAAAACAAAACTGACCCTTTCCTTGTTCCTTCTAATTCTGTTTGGGTTTTCGGCTGCGCACCTGGTTCTTCCGGATGGGGAAATCTCTGCGGCAGAACGGAGAAAGCTGGCGCAGGTGCCGGAATTCACTGGCGAAATGTTGTGGAATGGGGAATATGCCGACAGCACGGAGAAATATTTGCTGGACCAGTTCCCGTTGCGCGATTCGCTGCGGACGATAAAAGCCCTGTGGCAGTTTGACGTGTATCATATGCGGGACAATAACGGGATCTATCTTGTCCGGGGTACAGACGGCGTAAATAAGAGCGTCTGCAAGCTGGATAGAGAACTACTGCCGGCTCAGGTCAATGCCACGATCTCGAACACCAATCAGGTTTATGAGACATATCTTCAGGGGATGCGGGTGTATTTTGCCCTGATTCCGGATAAAAACTTTTTCGCTGCCAAATCCAATGGGTATCCATCGCTGGATTATGAAAGGATGGACGAGATGCTGGAAGCGGGATTGGAGGAAGGAATTGACTACCGGGGACTTACGCCCTGCTCGGACTTGACGTTGGATAACTACTATTCCACTGATATCCACTGGCGGCAGGAGTGTCTGAACGGCGTGGTGGAAAATTTAAGTTTGGCGATGAATTTTGCAGCGCCTGACTTTTCCAAATTTTCAAAAACGGAATACGGACCGTTCTACGGCGCTTATTATGGGCAGTCAGCTTTGCCGGTTTCCGCAGATACGCTGGTTACGCTGTCGGATGAAAACACAGACGCCGCCGTGGTCACCGGTGTGGGATTTGACGGCGAAAAAGCGGTGTACGATGAGAGCGACCAGAAGAGCCTTGACCTGTACGATCTGTATCTCAGCGGCGCACAGGCCATCCTCACTGTGACAAATCCCAATGGAAACACAGGGAAAGAACTGATTATCTTCCGGGATTCCTTCGGTTCCTCTCTGGCGCCGCTTCTGCTGGACAGCTATGATAAGATTACCCTCATTGACCTCCGGTATGTGACCACCGGGATTTTGGCAGACTATGTGGAGTTTCATGATCAGGATGTGCTGTTTTTATACAACACTGGCCTGGTCAATTCCGGAATGCTGCTGAGATAAACATAACGCCCCCGGCCGCGGAAGCCGGGGGCGTTATGTTTTTGCTTACTTCTTTGCCAGAGATGCGTCGAACTTCGCCAGCATAGCGCGGGGAGAAGCATAAGCGCGCTCATACCGGG
>CAZGOQ010000038.1:0-13552 GCA_964527315.1 uncultured Oscillospiraceae bacterium
TGCAGGCCTGCATGTTCCGAAAAATGATCTCTTGAGGCGGAATATAGGTGAAGTCTGGCGGGATAAAAATGTTGAACAAGGCGTGGCTCTGCAGCACCGGCAATTGAAGAGAGTCAAACCTCCTTCGAATCTGCAGAACCCATTTCTCCCAATCATCACCGTACAGCGGATATTTTTCATCAAGAGAACAAAGATACAGCCAAAAGTCCGCCGAATCCAAATGCGCTGCCGCTAAAATCTCAATCGCTTCTTCATTTGAGGTTACAAGGGATATTGAGCCAGCCGAACTTCCAATCTTCATACAAATCCTCCAATATTAACATCAAGTTTTCCACTTTAAATTATGTATATGCCAAGGCATCTGCTCAAGCTGCATTCCACCGTCGCATTGCTTCAGCGCAGCCAACGCATGTTCATAGATGTCTGTTTCCATCGCTTGCGATGCTCTCGTATGAAGGTTCAGCGGTCTGCTTTCACAATCGTTTTGATAGGTCCGTAGCACTACCCCCGCGTCATCTTCGGCTGTTTTCAACGCTGTCACACGGGTGCGGCCATCCAGTTGCAAAAGACGTCCATCCGAAAGCATACTGCCGTTGTGAAGACTGTTGGAATAGACATAGATCGGATGACTAAAGCAGAAGGATACCCGATTCAACTCATACCAATCTACACCTTTTGTAACACCTAATCCCAGCTCCATTTGATTCACGCCATGATCCGGATAACGGTCTGGCGCGTGGGATGCGCGAAGCAGCGTCACTGACAGAGCGCCGCCATGAGCCCGGTATCCGTATTTACTGTCTGTGGTCAGGAACAAGCCGGGTCCATCTGCCGAGAGAGGCGATGCATACATCAGTGCCGGAACATCATGTCCCAATTCCGGACGGTCCACATAGCCGCCTGCCACATCGTACCGAATTGTCTTTGCTCCGTAAGCATAGGGAACATAGAATTGCAGCATAGGCGTGGGCACCCCTTGCTTGCCGGTTTCATGCCAATCTACCTCCGTGGAAAAGCGCAGTACTGAGCTGGTCTCATCCAGAACAATTTTGACCCGCAGCGTTGATGCACGGAAGGACAGCCGGTACATAAGCTCATGCCGTATGGCGCCCGAAGAGCACAGCCCGCTTTCCACGAAGCAGCTGCTGTTGAGGTCTGTCACATTGCCATACGCGCCAATGATCCATGCGGAATAATTTCCTGTGTTATTCTCTTCCACAAGCCGGAAGCACGCAGGGCTGCGCAAAAGCTCTTTCCTGGAGGTTTTCTCTACCAATGACAGCAATGCCATGGAGCTTCTACTAAATTCGGCACGTAAATGCTGGTTTTCAAGAACCAGATTTTCATCGGTCATCTTATGGACGCGGGGATTACTGTACGGTTCCACATACCGTGCTTGTACAGCTGGTGCAACGTAGTAAGTCGCATAGCCAAAGGCAGGTACCTCCGCCACAAAAGCCAGCTTGCAGAACACATGCTGCCAATAATCCTTGTTGCCGTGGAGCACGGAAAAGGGAACTTCCCGCTTTTTGGAATCAAAAACAGAAGTTGTATTCAGAGGCAGTTCCCAATCCCACACCGTCATTTCCACCGTCTCTTTGCGG
This sequence comes from uncultured Oscillospiraceae bacterium, assembly GCA_964527315.1. Taxonomy (GTDB): domain Bacteria; phylum Bacillota; class Clostridia; order Oscillospirales; family Oscillospiraceae; genus HGM13006. The sequence goes on from CAZGOQ010000038.1 coordinate 1,605, forward strand.
TCATATTGCGTGGGGTTAAACAGGGTATATGCCCGAATTATACCGCCGCTGCGACTAGTCTGCGTCATCTGAAAGGGCGTATCGGAAAAAGTCCGTTCCTGGTCGCTGCTTTTTGTGGTACCGTAACCGACGCCTGCTCCCTCTGCCACAGAATTGGGATCCACCGCCGTGCCAAAGGCAGAGGTATCGATTCTTTGACCCATGGCAAACAGCGCACGGTTGGCATTTCCTACACAGAAGCCGTTTGTCTCCTGGGCCATAGCCAAAGCCATTTCCCGTGTCGCACGAATACAGGAGCCGGGCAAGATATCATGGAATTGATTGAACAAAACATTTTTCCAGGCCCGGTCATAGGAAACGGATATGGGCTCGCAGCCAGCTAGCCGGGACATGGCCAGTAAAGCCTCGCTGTCATACAGCCGGTCTTCTCCATAGCGGTTGGCCTGTTTGATCCTGGCCTGAGTCGTATAGCAGCCCGTAAACACAAAGTTCAACTCACGATCCGCTACAGGAAAATGTGCTTTCTGTCCCTCTACTGCATGGAAGAACTGATCTACACGGCCAAACGTGATCTCCGGCATCAAAGGCCAAGAAGCCATATCAAGAATCCGTTCAATATCCCGTCGGGTAGGTCCGCCTCCGTGGTCGCCAACGCCATAGACCCGCAGTCCACAGTCCACACCGTTGCGACGGCAGAAGTGCGGTAAGTAGGCCGCCATGTCATAGGTTACTGGGCCGTGATACCAGTTAGGCTCCCGAAGGGCCAGAACTTCACAGCCAGAGGGAGCGCGCCAACGGTACAGCTCTTCCGTATGGTTGCCACGGCAGTGATAGTAGTAATTAACGCCGCCGCGCGCGAGAACCTCAGGGACGCAGCGACCGTGACCGAAGCTATCCGGCTCGAAATCAAGGGCCAGAGTATCTGGATCTATCTGTAACAGTTCTGACAGATACTTCTTCGTATACAGGATATGGCGAACCTGAGACTCCGTATTGATCATATTTTTATCCGGTTCTACCCAGGTCGTAGCAGCCACTTCCCAACGGCCTTCTTGAACACGCTGCCGGATTTCAGGAAGCATGGATGGCGCATATTTTTCGATAATCTCATAGGTAGATGCCTGGGACTGGGTAAATACATAGTTCGGATATTCCCGCATCAGGTTCAGCATGGTTTGAAAGGTGTCAATTACAATCCCAACGGTCTCATCCATGCTCCACTTCCAGTTCATATCGATATGGGCATGGGCGGCACAGATCAGCCGCAGTTCTTTGGCCGTTTCTCTATAGGCAGCCAAAGCGGCTTCGGCTGCCAGGGTATCCTGTTTTGTAATCGCCCCATTGTTTGAGAAGCGCTGCTCTAACTGTGTAAATACCTGCACAAGGTCATCCGTGTTCTTTTGGTCTTTAGACAAAACGCCATGCAGATATTTTAGCTGCTGCAGGATTCTCTGCGCCCAGTATTGACTTTCACATTTGGATGCCAGCAAATTCAAATTTGTGATCATATCCATAGAAACAACTTATCCTTTCACGCCGCCGGCTAGTGCGGTTACTAACACTTCTGACAGAACAAATAAATAATGACCAGGGGCAGGCCTGAGATAAGGATTCTGGCAAAAACTTGAGGATAGTTGATACTACCTTCAGAGGGAATAAAATACTTCAGAGCAAGCGGCAGCGTATAAGCGCGCATGTCGCGCAACAGAAGCATAATAGGAACCATCAGATGATTCCAAATTGAAGTGAATGAGAAAATACCGATAGAAACCACACTGGGCTTGATACAGGGTGGCTGAACTCTGAAAATAAGCTGCCAGTCGTTGCAGCCGTCGAGGATGGCTGCCTCCGCCATCTCCTTGGGAACGCTCCGCATTGCGCCAACCAGGAAAAACATGTTGAACGCCAGACGGCCGGTACCACTGTTCAAAATTACGCCCCTGATATTGTTGTAGAGTACCAACTTCTGATACGGACTTAACAGGCTGACCCAGCCGGTACCAGAAATAAACATGGCGATCAGCACAATCATCTGCAGAACATTCCATTGCGTCAGCACGCACATGCTCAGCAGTGATCCCGTCCACGGAGACGACATAGTAGGTCATGTTTTCATCGTTCAGGCAGAATTCCGGAAAGAAGGCCGCAGCGGCTTTTCCTTCATCGGAAGAAATCATGCTGTTGACTTCAGCGTAGTACTCTTCGTTCTCAGTCAGGCTCAGCAGGGGAAAGCACTCAAGATAAAATCTTTTTACAAATTAAGTATATCAATTTTTTTGAATTTGTCAATTAATTAGGCCGTTTAAGAGCGTGCGTGTTTGGAGAAAATAAGAGAATATTTTTGGTTATTCCAGCAAAAACAGAGTCTTGCGCTTCAAAGTACATTATAATACCGTACAATTTTTTTTTTTTTTGCATATTTTTACATTGCAGATAAATAATACTTGACAAAATGCTAGGGAGCGATTATTTTAAAAATATAAAAGCGCTTTACATTAAAGCGCTTAACGGACATTCAGTCCAAAAAAACAAGTAAGGAGCGATTAAAAATGAAAAAAGTCATTGCATTGCTGCTCGCGTTGGTTATGATGCTTGGTATGGTTGCCTGTGCATCCAATACCACGACAAACGCGACATCACCGGAGACGCAGGAACCGGAGGCGCAGGAACCGGAGGCGCAGGAACCGGAGGCGCAGGAACCGGAGACAGATCCAGAGCCTGTGACTATTAAGGTTGCCACCTATCGTTCGGAGGATGAGGCCTATTATAATGAAATGGTCAATATGTTCCAGGAGCAGTATCCCTGGATCACGGTGGAATTGGATATCAACGCGGATCAGACCTCCTATGATTCGAACATTCAGGCCGATCTGATGGACGGCAAAGCTGCTGACGTCTTTGATATGCACTCCAGCACGACTTATGTCACCTATGCTCAGGAAGGCATCCTGCTGCCGATGGATGATATGGACTTTATAGCCAATTATCAGGATGGTGCCAAGGAAATTTCCAGTGTGAACGGCAGCGTGTATAGCTTTATTAACAGCTATAACATGATTGCAGTTTTTTACAACAAGGACATCTTTGATGAGGTCGGCGTCAGTGTTCCCACCACCTTTGACGAGTTTGTGACGGTCTGCAAGACCCTCCGTGATGCCGGTTACGGCGGCGTAGCCTATCCCGGCAGTGACGTTTCTTATGCTTGGCTGACGAACGGGCTGCTGACCATCTGCACGGACTTCAAGGATCTGATCGAGGGCATGGATTCTGGCAAATATACCGACATTACTACGGTTCCTGGTGTACCCGAAGCATTGCAGTCGGCCCAGGCTTACCGCGACAATCAGATCCTCTATGATGCTTCCGAAAGCACCGCGCTGGATCAGTGCATGTCCTTGTTTGCCCAGGGTCTGGCGCCCATGATGATAAACGGCACTTGGTCTTTCGGGACAAAAGAGACCGATTTCCCCGACATTGACGCGGGAATCTTTGCTCTGCCTACGATGCTGAATAGCGGCGAACACTACGGTGAAGCCGGCCAGCTCACGGTTATCAACGCCGCTTCTGAAAACGTGGAAGCCGCCAAACTGTGGGTAGAATTCATCGCCTCCCCGGAGGTATCCTCCTATTACTGTTCCAACGCAAAAACGATTTCTACCATTGAGGGTGTAACGTTGGACTATGAGGGCGGCGAGATTCTGGCTGAGGCCAAGAGCAATGGCATCAGACTGCTTCCCACTTACGAAAGAAACAACAAAGATTATTGGAATAGTAACTGGAAGGATCTGGTCTATGGTCTGGTCTATGGCGATCTGAACTATGATGACGCCATCGCTGCATACACCGAATTCCTGACCGGTTTGGATCTGGCCAGTTTGAGCTGAAACGTCCTGTAAATATACAGAAGCGTTACTCGTCCATGCCCTCGCTTTCGCGGCGGGGGCATGGATGATACAGATTTTACGAAAAAAGTATCCCTATAAAAAACGAAGGGGTGCTGAAACTTTTTCAGTATCCCTTCGTTTTTTATAGGGAAAAATATAAAGGAGGATTGCGAAGTGCAGTTGGGAACTTGGTGTAGGAAGCATCGCTATTATCGGTTTGCCCTGTATGCCTTGCCAATTTTGTTGATCTGGTTTGTCCTTTCCATCTATCCGCATTTGGAGGTGATTCCTCTTTCCCTCTATAAGTGGAGTCCAGTGTCCAAAAACAAGGAGTATGTAGGACTGTTTTATTACAAAATGATGTTCACCAACCAGTGGACGGAGACAAAGCGGTATATTGTCAACACACTTTTGTATGTATTCTATCTTTTCGTCATTCAAACGGTGTTGGCGCTGCTGCTGGCCCTGATTTTGCAAAAAAACAATCGTCATAATAAATTCTTCCGGGCGTTGTTCTTTTTGCCCATGGTTTTCTCTTCAGTCATGGTTAGCTTAACCTGGAGCTATATGTATGATCCGAACCTGGGTATCATTAACAATATTCTGGGCAATTTGGGCGTCGAAGGCTTTCCGGGCCACAGCTTTTTCAAACCAGACTCCATAGCCATACTCTGCATTGTCATTGTCCACATATGGGCCAATATCGGCTATCCCATTACCATTTATACATCCGGCTTGCAAACCATTTCTGATGATCTATATGAGGCAGCCAAGATTGATGGGACAAATATATGGCAGGGCTTTTGGAAGATCACTTTCCCTCTGCTGCTGCCCACCCTTCTGCGAACCACGATGCTGACGCTTACCACCGGAGCCATGGCTTACGATTATGTATTGATGCTTGGTTCCCGCATGACTATGGTTACTTATGATACATGGTCTTCTAACATCTACAAGGGCATTACGCTGGACAACGACTATGGCATGGTTTCGGCAAAATCGGTTGTACTGTTTGTTATCATGGTTATCATTTGCGTGGCACAATATCTGGCCACCAAAAAAGCCGAAGATGCATTTTTGGGCTGAGGAGGCAACATGAAAGTGAAAAAATTACATTCCGGCTGGAATCTGCCCAACATTCTTGGCAAGCTCTTGGTCTATGTCTATGCGTTGTGCGTGCTGGTGCCTTTGTACTTCATAATCATCACCGCTTTTAAAACAGAAACGGAAATCGTAGTGAATCCCTTAGCACTGCCGACAAAATTCTTGTGGAGCAACATTACGGAGGCTTTTACCCAGGGCGATTTGCTTCGAGCTTTGGGCAACAGTATTTTTACCTCCGTGGTTGGCATAATACTGCTGATGTTCAACGCGGTGGTTCTTTCCTTTTCAGTTCACCGCCTGCGCAACCACAAGCTGGGAACACTGCTGTATGTCATTATTCTTATGGGATTGTTCATTCCAAAGGTGGGCTATGTTACGCAGATCCTTCTTTATCGGAACCTGCATATTTACGACACACCCTGGGCAATTATCTTGGGCGCGGCCGTGGGGAATATCCCATTCAGTGTGTTCATCATTGCCGGCTTTCTGCGTACGGTACCTCATGAGTTGGAAGAAGCGGCCGAGTTGGACGGCTGCAATGATTTTCAACTGCTGCTACGGGTCATGGTGCCCATTATCAAGCCAGCCCTCGTGACCATTGGCATTTTCTCCTTCACGGGAACCTGGAACAGCGTCACCGGGCCTCTGCTGTATATCCGAAGCAAGAAGTTGTACACCGTTCCCATGGCACTGCTTCTGACCTTCAAATCTACGTATGCCACCCAGTACAACCTGTTGTTTGCTGGCATTTTGGCAACAGGCTTGCCGTTGGTTATCGCGTATCTGTTCTGCCAAAAATATTTTACCCAGGCTTTGACGGGCAGTGTAAAGGGGTAGTTATCGGATGAAACATTACTGTGTAATCTCCCATACCCATTGGGATCGGGAGTGGTACATGACACAGGAACAGTTCCGTCTGCGTCTGGCGGAGCTGATGGATCACCTGCTGGGGTTATTGGATCAAGAACCGGATTACATCTTCCATTTGGATGCACAGACTGTGGTTCTGGAGGACTACTGGGATATCCGTCCTGAGTCTGAAGCTGCCTGTCGCCGATATATCCGGGAGGGGCGTCTGCGGATAGGACCCTGGTATGTGCAGAATGATTTTTTACTGACCAGCGGCGAGGCTACGGTGCGTAATTTGCTCCTGGGCGTCAAACAGGCGCGGGAGCTGGGACGCTGTGACAGCGTGGGATATACGCCCGACCAGTTTGGCCTGATCTCCCAATTGCCCCAGATTCTTAGGGGTTTCGGCATCGACAACTGTGTCTTTGGCCGGGGTTACCATGGATTCTATGTGGACGACAATGGAGCTGTCCAGGAAGATATTCCGCCGTCGGAGTTCCGCTGGCAAAGCCCGGACGGTTCCAGTGTTTTGGCAGTCTGTATGAGCTTCTGGTACAACAATGCCCAGCGGTTTTCTGCGGATTTGGATCGGGCGATGAAGCTGGTCCAGTGGCAGGATGACCATTTTGAGGGCGTGGCAACCACGCCGTACCTGCTCTTGATGAACGGATGCGACCACATTGAAGCGCAGGAAGATCTGCTGCCTATCCTCTCGCAAATTCAGGCACGGCTGCCTCAGGGCGATGCCATCTATCAGACAACCTTGGAGCACTATCTGTCATTGGTTCGGATGACGTTGGAGGGAAAACAGCTGCCGGTTCGGACTGGCGAGCTGATCGGGGGATTGGATGTCCAAACGCTAAAGGATACCAATTCCACCCGTATCTATTTAAAGACAAAAAATGCAGCGCTTCAAAACCTGTTGGAAAACCAGCTGGAACCGCTCTATACATGGTTGGAGATGGCCGGTATGGCTGGAGTCTACCCCGCAGGCCATCTGGATTATCTTTGGAAAATGCTGATTCGCAACCATGCTCACGACAGCATCTGCGGATGCAGTACGGATGCCGTGGAGCGCCATGTGGAAGATCGCATGGCCTGCGTGGAAGAAGGCGGCCAAGCGCTGCTGCGCCGTGGTATGGATTTGTTGTCGGCCCATGTGTGTCGGGGAGAACTAGATCAAGAAGACTACCTTATTACGGTTTTCAATAGCCTGGAGCAGCCCCGGACGGAAACCGTGGAAATCACCGTGGATATCTTGACGAAGGACGATCCTAAGGGTTTGCGCATTCTGGACACGTCTGGACGCGAAGTTCCCTTTGTCCTGACTGACCAGCGGCGCATTAACAAGCGAGTGATTTCTGCCATCAACCTGCCGGGTTTCCTGGAGGTGGAACGCTGCCATATCCGTCTGGTGGCGGAACAAGTACCGGCCTTTGGATACAGAACCTATCGGGTTCAAACCGATGCCGCTTCAGTAGTTGCGAAGCTCCCGGATCTAGCAGACCAGCGTCCAGTGCTGGAGAATCCGTATCTGCGATTGGAAGTCGATCCTGCCGGGCGTGTGGATCTGCTGCACAAGGAAAGCGGTCATTGGTTCCGGGATGTGTTGACTTTGGAGGACACGGCGGATCTGGGGCATTCCTATATCTCCCTACCGTTGCCTGGAGATGTCCCTGTTTGCCTGTCATCCTTCCAACCGGAAATCACCGTAGAAACTCGGGATCTGGCTGGCGGCACGCTGCGCCTGCAGTATGACTGGATGCTGCCAGCCGCCCTGGATCGCGAAACTGGTGCCCGCAGCCGTACACTGTGCCGCAATCTGTTAACTCTGCGTCTGACGATGGGCGCTGAGGATCGGGCGCTGTCTGTGACCGTGGATCTGGATAACCAGGCCCGGGATCACCGTGTGCGGGCGCTGGTCTCCACAGGCCTGGACAGTGCTGTGACAACTGCTCTGTCGCCCTTCGATCTGGTAACGCACGACAAGCGGGCGATCGATACCCGCCTGTGTAATGAGACCCGTCATAATTCCGGTGTGGTAACGTTGGAAAAGAACGGCCTTGGCTTGTCAGTGCTGAATCGGGGTATCTATGGATATGAAAACTTTCAAAAGGCGCATGGCGTACTGGGCTTTACCCTGATGCGCGCCACGGGGCGCATCTGGCCTGAGGACACCACCGGTGCACCGGAGGACGATTCCTGGCTGGCGCCGGAAAACCAATGCCTGAGGCCTCTGCGATTGGAATTGGCTTTGTACCCTCATCTGGGCGACGCCATAGAGGCGCGGGCGCCTCTGGCGGCCAAGGCTTTTCAAAATCCGCTGCTGGTACACTGCGCTCCTGTGGACACCCGGAAATTCCTCGGCGGCCGTCCAGCCCTGCAGGACGCCAATCTTGACGAGATCTTCTATCGGCCAACTCCCTATTCTGATGTTTGTCTGCCGGAAACCGGCAGAGCAATGGAACTGCTGGGTCGTGGCTTGCAGGTCACCGCCTGGAAAAAGGCGTTTAACAGCCAGGGCTATATTCTGCGCTTTTTCAATGCAGTTGGAGAACCTGTCCAGGCGGAGCTTCGCTGGAAAGATCTCTCTGTGGCCCGCGTTTGGAAAACGGACCTGCAAGAGAAGGCTCGCCAACCGCTGACGCTGGAGGGAGATACCGTCAGATTAACAGCTGGCCCCAAGGAAATTGTCACGCTGCTGCTGGAACTGTAAAGATGATAAAACGGTGAGATTGACGAACTATTTTTTGCTTATTTGCCCGGCCTACCTTGGCAGGGGCGGATCAAATTGTTTGCAAAGGTGTTTTTTCACCTAAAAAATTGAAATAACAGGGAGTGTTTTTCAATGAAGAGAAAATTGTTGGCCCTTTTGTTGGTAATCGCAATGCTCTTTGGACTCATGCCGGTTGTCGTGGCAGCAGATACCAGTGGTGAGCTTTCAGACCATTGGGCGAGATCTGCCATCGAGACTTGGGTGAATCGGGGCGTGGTTACCGGTGATTCCGGCGGCATACGGCCGGATGACTGTGTGACACGAGGAGAATTGGCGAAAATTCTCTCATGTATGCTGGGCCTGACCCGTGAAGCAACCAACACATTCCGGGATCTGGACTCAAATTGGTATACGCCTTATATCCTGCGCTGTGTCAAGGCTGGAATCATGTATGGCGATACCGGCGGCACCATCCGGCCTCAGGATCATATTACCCGGCAGGAGGCCTTTGTTATGGTGGCCCGTGCGCTGGAGATCGGAGAGGCAGCTGTAGCGGACGTGCAGTTTAAGGACAGTGACCAGGTGGCTGCCTGGGCAGAAGGCCCCATGAATGCCCTGATCAATGGTGACTATCTGCATGGCTCTAACGGCTATCTGAAACCGCTGGATCATATTACGCGTGCTGAGGTTTTGACAGTGTTAGACAACTTGGTGGCTCTGTATCTCCAAACGCCGAACGCTGTGGTGGATCTGTCAGGCGTTGAGGGCATTGTGGTTGTGGCGGCAAAGAATGTGGAACTGCGAAATGGAGGCAACTGCCAAATCATCAACCTGGTGGATGAAGCGGTCTCCTCCGTTACTTCACCTGACGTTTCACCGCATTCCCATTCTCATATCTATCAGACAAAGACAATTGCACCAACCTGCACAGAAGATGGATATACTCGGCATACCTGTACCATCTGTGGCGCCTATTATGACGATGATACAGTATCTGCACTGGGTCATAATTATGAAACCAGTTTAGTGCCGCCAACCAGTGTCCAGCCGGGATATACACAGTATGTCTGCACCCGCTGCGGCGATACATATCGGGATAGCGAAACCAGGCTGTTTACCTCCATTTTCCCCTGTGATTCCCTGCCTGAGGGCATGACAGGCGGCGTTGTGGTCACAGAGCAGAGCGAGGGCCTGCGTCCGCTGTACAGCGATGCAGCCATCCGCAGCACAGGCCCGAAGATTTTGGACGGTACCATCCCGGCAGTAGATTTATCGGCTTACGAGGAAGACGGTGTGCTGCATTTGTATGTCTATGCAGAGGACGGCGCGGCCGCCAGCCCTCTGACGGTGTCTGTGGGCAACACGGTCTGGACGGTGGACCAGATCAGCGAAGGATGGAACGAGCTGTGGCTACCTCTGGGAGAGGGGACGGGTGAAACGGACTGGAGTAATGTGGCTCATGTTTCCGTGAGTGCCGATTCCCAGACAACGCAGACGTTCCTGGTGGACGAGCTGGATATCTGGCACAGAGACGATTTGCCTACGGCTAATCGTGGTACCCTGATTTATGATTGCGACACCATTATGCCGAAGACCGAGGGTGGCAGATTTGCAATGGTTCTGACTGCGGAAGAGGCTGCGGAAAAGGGAATCACGCTGAAGAGCGAAGCGGCGTTGTATAATCCCAATCCTGATGATCCGAATGGACAGATCATTGTGCAAACCAAGTTTGACCCGGCGGACATTTCCGAGTATGCCGATGACGGATATATTCATTTCTATTTGTATCTGTCTGATGTGACGGATAATGGCGTTACCAGTGGCCAATTCCGCATTGAGCTTTCCAGCGCTGGAATCAATGATAGCGATGAACTGCAATGGGATATCAAGGCTTACAATACGTTGCAGAACGGCTGGAATGAAATATTCCTGCCACTGTCCTCTGCCCAAAAGACCAATACCATCGATTTAAGCGCTGTGAACTTCACCCGGATCTACCCCACCGTGGCACACGGAAGCGATCTGGTGGTGTTGGTGGATGAGATCTCTGTCTGGCATGAATATGAACTTCCGGAAAATGCGGCCACGCATGACGATCAAGCGGTGCATATCGCTGCGGCTCAGGTGGCGGATCTGGATCAGATTACCGTCCGGATTCCCGCTGGTTCGTCCGAAAAGGAAGCGGTGGAAGCTGCTGTACAAAAGCTGGTCGATGAGAAGCTGGAGGGCGTCGAGCATATCTATGGCGTGGAGGTTGCTGTGACCTATGATGCAGCGACGAAAACTGCAGAAATCGTCTTTTATAAGAATGATGCGTCTAAAAGCAAAACTGTTGAGGTCAACATCGTGGAATACAGCCTTGGTGCCCGTCTCGTGACGCCAGAATATGATGACAGCGAACTAATTGTGGCCGAGATAGTTTTGGGTGAGGAAGGCTCTGCCTATGAGCTGGACAGCACAGGGCAGGAGGATGTGACACAGGCCATCCAGAATGCTTTGGATGAATGTGCGGCCGCTGGCGGCGGTACCGTCTGGCTGCCTGCCGGCAAGTATCGGATCACCGGTAGTTTGAAAATTCCCAGTTATGTGACCCTACGGGGCGATTATCAGGATCCCGATTCGACTGATAATCCTGAATACGGCACAATCCTGCTGGCAGATGTGAAATCCATGTCTGAGGGCAACAGTGAGCCGCTGATTCGCGTCGGCGGCGCGGCAGGCGCTGTGGGTCTGACGGTCTATTATCCCAACCAATCTATGGATGCGGTGAAAGACTACCAATACACTTTCTATACCGAAGGGCGGGGCGACGGCCGCTCCGACCAAATGTTGCCGACCATCCGCAATTGTACGCTGATTAATTCCTACCGGGGCATTGGGCTGTGCGACCACTTGGATGGAACGCTGGTGACGGGCTACTCCCAGGAGCAGGCTACTATTCTCAACGTGAAAGGCACATTCCTTTCCAACATGCTCACCGAGCGCAACGGTTCTGATGTGGGCAGCATTGTTGGTCTGACGGCCAATAGCCGCTATTGGGCCAATGCAGGCGCTGGTCTGACTAAAGCCAGCGTCGAGACGATTGAGGCTTATACCAAGGAAAATGGTACAGCCATTGTATTTGGAGATCTCGAGTGCTTTGTATTTACGGAAATTAACATTCAAGGCTATGCAACAGGGATCCGTACAGAAATCGAGACAGGTGCCCGTGCTAATTTCTACGGAGATTTCTACCGAATTTCCATCACAGATTGCAAAACTGCAATGGAGCTGACCACTGTGTTCCCCGGAGACAGTGTGAATATTTCCGCCTCCACGCTGGAGGGAACCGATTACAGCATCCGAAAGACAACGGAAGCTGGTTCAGTGAAATTGACCGATGTGACGCTAAGCGG
>CAZGOQ010000038.1:13562-18244 GCA_964527315.1 uncultured Oscillospiraceae bacterium
ACAGGCGTGGTTACGGCCGACAATGAGGCGGCGGACCTGAGCGGTTTGTGGCAGGACTATAACGCTAAGCCCGCCAAGCCGGCGGCCAATCTGGTGGTGCTGGATCAACTGGATACCACCGCGTCTGAGGATGTCTCTGCTGCTATTCAGCAAGGGTTGGACAGTCTGGCCGGTAAAGGCGGCGTGGTATATCTGCCTGCAGGCCACTACCGCTTGGACACTCCCCTGACCATTCCGGCCGGCGTAGAGCTGCGAGGTGCCACTTACAGCGTCCCGGTTCGTCCGGAGCGTGAAGTAGACGGCGGCGTGGTTCTGGAAATCCATTATGGCTACAATACCACCCAGGCGGACGAAAATTATTTTGAACAGTCCGGTATCGTCCTGGGCGGTGAAGGTGCCGGTGTCAACGGCCTGATCCTGGTATACCGGGAGCAGACCACCATGGCGGATAGCTATGTGCCTACTGCCTACGCAGTTTACGCTAAGGATGTCTCAAATGTCTATGTGGTCAACAGCGCTATTGTGGCGCCCAGTCACGGTATCTATCTCGATGGCTGTGACAACCATCTGGTTCAGGGACTGACTACCAGCTGTTATGAGAATATCGTAACCGTCAAAAATTCCACCGGCGGAAGCATTCAGCGGGTGCTGCAGAACGTGACCCTGACAGCACGCAACGCCTGGAACTGGACCGACTGGACTGACAGCACGGATGGCCTGACCCTGACGGCAGAAAATCTTGACTGCCTGATTTTTGAAAATGCAGATGAAGCGGTGTTTTCCTATTTTGACTACCGTGGCCACAACACCTTCTTGTCAACAGATTCGACGCTGCAGGTGATCAACTCCGGAAGCGGCGGCGACAGCACCGGTTATCTCTTCATTGTAGACGGCGGCAGCGTCATCGGCGTCAATATCACCAGTACCCGGACAACCCGAAAGCCCCTGCACTACACAAACCAGCCGGATGTCCAGCTTTACAGCCGCAGTACCCGCGGAAATATGTCAGAACGTGCCTTTGTCACGCCGAACTGGAGCGAGTTGAATAATGAGATTTATATCCTTCAGGATTGTGACGGACAGATTCCCGCCGATGGTGTGCAGAGTCGGGTGGATGCTCCCACTAAAGAGGGTGGCGCATGGCAGCTGGGCGGAGATAGAACACTGCTGTCCTGGCTTATGACAGAGGTGGATCTGACACCTTATAAAAACGGCGCTATCCATCTGTATCTCTACAGTGCAGAATCCATCACCGCCGATTCCTTGACTTTCCTGCTAAGTAGCAGCGGTACTGCCGGAAGCAGCTACGCCTGTTGGTCGATCTCCCATTTGACAGAGGGTTGGAATGAAATCTGGCTTCCCTTGGCTGATGTAACCAATCAGCTCGGCGCAATTGACCTGTCTGCAGTGAACTATATGGAACTGACAACAAGCAATCCGGATGTCTGTGTTTTTATTGACGAGATCGGTGTCGCGCCGGCTTCCCTGACGCCAGATGACTTGGTGGTTGAGCAGAGCCGTATGCTGATCGATGGCTCCGAATCGCTGTATACGCTCAGCAAATCCATCACCCAAGCGGAAGCACCGGAGGGGGTGACCCTGCCCAGCGAAAAGGCACTGCTGCATGATGAAACGCACAATGAAACAAGCGAAACTCGTGTCATTCTGCAAGGATCGCTGACAGACACCTGGGATCTGTCCAGTTTTGCAGATGACGGTTGGATTCATTTCTACTTCTATGTTGAGGATGCATCACAACTGGGAAGCGGCTTCACACGCTTGGTCATGAAGAGTGATAGTAACGTCAATGTGCTCACGAACGGCCTCTATTGGAATTTGGAGAGCTTTACAGAACTGCAAAGCGGCTGGAACGAGATATGGCTGTCCGTGCGGGAGGGTACCGACAATGGCATCGATCTATCTGCCGTAAACGGCATCCGCCTGTATACCACAGATGTGCATGGAAATATTTCCTTCATCGTCGATGAATTGGAGATTGTCCACAAGGCCTATGTGCCGCCGGTTGTGCTGCAGCCAGCGCCCACCAAAATGATTATGAGCTGTGATTCCAGCGCATTCTTCTCTACTCTGAACGTCATGTCTGTTACCAGTGAAGAAGGGCAATATGTGCAGGGGACAGGCGCTCTTATCAGCACTGACTGGACAACGGTTATTGGCTCTGGTGTCTTTGCAGCACCGGTGAATATCAAGGACTATGACAATGGATATCTGCATGTGTCCTTCTATGTGGAGGATGTGTCCAAGCTGGGTACCACCATCAATCTGGAACTGACCAGCTCCGGCAAGAATGACGCCGAGGAAAAGGAGTTTACTATCAGCAGATCCAAGCTGCAAAACGGTTGGAATGATCTGTGGTTCTCTATCCCCAGTACAAACGGTGTGGGCAGTCTTGATCTGAGCGCAATCAATTTCTTCCGCCTGTTTAGTGTGGGCGGCGCCAATACCACCGTGATTCTCGATAACATTTACGCTGCTGTGGAGCAGGAGTCCTGAAAACAGGGCGCTGCGGAATAGTATTCCGCAGCGCCCCCATTGTGTTGAAAACGTATTTGCGCTACGCTGTGGGACAGGTTTTTGAGCACAGATATGGGGGTCTACAGAGAGAAGCAGCTACAAGCGTCTCCGCTTCGGCCACACGGTCGTGCGCTTCATCAAACGCCACGCTGTCGTGTACATCGCCGGGTAAACACAGTCACCAGCACAAATTCCACGCTTGTCACAAGTTGTGTGGGCTTCATAGACAAACTGCGGTTTATGGTCTCCTTTTATGAATAGCCTGCTGTTTAGATCGAATACGCTTTGTGTTACCGTGTGCTGATTCTCTTTCTTCCGCCGAGCCAGCGCCCCTTTTGGAGGGGTTGTCCCGGCACTCCATATCTTGGTAGTTTTTTATTAGCGCTTGGCATTACGATTCCCGGGCGATTATGGTATGCTTTATTTATAGAACGCCTTTATATTATTGGAGTGTGATTATGACACAACATCAAATACAGCTATTCAAAGCCACCTATGCTTCTCTCCGAAATCGTATTCATCTCTCCGGATATGCGCCAACATCCGTAACCGGCAGCTATCCGGGTATGTTTCCACGTGACGCATCCATTCAGGTCATGGCACACACGCTGTGCGGCGACTTTGCGCCGGCTCTACGGATTCTGCAATACCTGTTTCGCTATCATAGAACCTACGGCTATAACTATGCGTTGCATATGATTCTGGAGGATCTACCACCTTTTTCCGACAAAATCCAGACGGATACCACCTTTTTTCTGCTTCACGCCTGGTGCGTTTACATGGCTGCGGCACCGGATTCTTCTGAAAAAGCAGCCTTCCGTGCCGAGAGTACACAGCAGGTCTATGCATTTGCAAGCTATTTCTTCACCGATGTCTACTATTCGCCAGAAAAGAAGCTTCTGCGCAATCCCAGCTTGGAGGGGCCGCGAATGCATTCGTATTTCAACGCCTATGATCTGTTAACCAACGTTTACGCTTCCCAAGCCCTTCACGAGCTGTCGCTGCTTTTCAGGGTAGAGGACGCAGCGCAGGCAGCCCAATGGCAGGAACGGGCCGAGCTGCTCCGAGCAGGAATCCACCGGAATCTGACCGCAGAAATAGACGGCCGAACCGTCTACATGGAAATGCTCGCTATGGACCGTGAAGACGGAGCCACGCTCCAAAGCACTCCACATCTCAAGTCCTATATTGGCTTCACCTGGGTAAACCTCTCGCCCATGGGCGCGCGCTGGTATGGCGTAGACCCGGGAATTCTGCAAAACACCTATGCGTGCTATCAGGAATACGCATCAAACCTCTATTGCAACACATATCTTCTGCTGGAGGGCGAATCCGAATACCATTTGGACGGTACCTGTCAGCATCCTCCGCGAAAGGTATTAGGTAAGGCTTTGGCGTGGGAGTTAATTTACTGCCAAGACACAGGAAAAACGAATCGCATCCGGCAGTTGCTAGCTTTTATCGATCAGAACAGCGAAACCATGTACCGGGAAACCTGGTACTATCATGGCGGCGGCAGTGACGCCGCCAACCAGGAACATGCCAGTTGGATGGTATGCGCCGTGCGGTGCATCCTCGGTTCAACTGCTCAGGTAGAGATTTAGCATTCTTTCGGCCGATATCAAAGGTTCGTCGACATCCTTAGGCACGAACCCTGGTATATAGTGCAGTAACATAATTTACAGATTGAGCAAGCATACGGCACAAACTGGAAAGCGGTGGAACGGAATATCCGGACTGCATCCGTGATTACCTGGAAACGCAATTGGCCGCTGTTCGATTCTCTGGTTAAAAGGCAACCTGACAGGCGCCTGTGTTCTACTGAATTCCTCCCACTTTTACTATGTGATGCAATACGGCGAGCAGGTCAGTCTGGATGCGTACACAGCGGGGGAGAATGGGTATTCCTTTAAGATCCCGGCGGAGGAATTTGAATCCGCGCTGCTGCCGTATTTTCAGATCGCACAAGACGAGCTTCGGCGTCTGGCGCGCCACGACGCGGCGGAGGATTGCTACCCATGGAAACCATTCTTGACGAACGACGCTGTCTGGTATTTCTTCCCCTTTCTTGAGCCGGAGGTCACCAAATGCCGTGATCATGGCGACGGCACGCTTACTTTGACGGTGGACGTGGGTTCAGCGGACCT
>CAZGOQ010000039.1:0-17742 GCA_964527315.1 uncultured Oscillospiraceae bacterium
TATGAAAGGAGAGGATCCCAATGAAAAGCGATATTGAGATCGCCCAGGCTTGTCAGATGAAGCATATCCGGGAAATCGCCCAAACTGTGGGCGTGGAGGAGAAGTATCTGGAGCAGTATGGCAATTACAAGGCAAAGATCGACTATAACATGCTCCGGGACGTGGACCGGCCTGATGGAAAGCTGATCCTGGTCACCGCCATCACCCCCACTCCCGCTGGGGAGGGGAAGACCACCACCACCGTGGGTCTGGCTGATGGCCTGCGGAAGCTGGGAAAAAACGCTGTGGTGGCCCTGCGGGAACCCTCTCTTGGTCCGGTTTTCGGCATGAAGGGCGGCGCCGCCGGCGGCGGCTATGCCCAGGTGGTGCCCATGGAGGACATCAACCTTCACTTCACCGGCGACTTTCATGCCATTGGCGCGGCCAACAACCTGCTGGCCGCCATGCTGGATAACCACATATACCAGGGCAACGCCCTGAACATCGACCCCAAGACTGTCACCTGGAAGCGCTGCGTGGACATGAACGATCGGCAGCTGCGCCATGTGATCGATGGCATCGGCGGCCGGGTCAACGGCGTGCCCCGGGAGGACGGCTATGACATCACCGTGGCCACGGAGATCATGGCGGTGTTCTGTCTGGCCAGCTCCATCCATGATCTGAAGGAGCGGCTGGGGCGCATCGTGGTGGCCTATACCTATGACGGTGTGCCTGTGACAGCCAAGGACCTGAAGGCTGTGGGGGCCATGGCGGCCCTTCTGAAGGATGCCTTGAAGCCCAATTTGGTCCAGACCCTGGAGGGGACACCGGCTTTTGTCCATGGCGGGCCATTCGCCAACATCGCCCACGGCTGCAACTCTGTGCTGGCCACCCGCATGGCCATGCGCCTTGGCGATTACGCCGTGACGGAGGCCGGCTTCGGCGCGGACCTGGGCGCGGAGAAATTCCTGGACATCAAGTGCCGCTACGCGGGGTTTACCCCCAACGCGGTGGTCATAGTGGCCACCGTCCGGGCATTGAAGATGCACGGCGGCCTGTCCAAGACCGAGCTGGGCCAAGAGGATCTGGATGCCTTGGAGAAGGGCATGCCCAACCTGCTGCGGCATGTGGAGAACATCAAGAATGTCTACGGCCTCCCGGCGGTGGTGGCCGTCAATCGCTTCCCCACGGATACGGACGCGGAGGTGGACCGCATCATCGCCAAGTGCAGAGAGCTGGGCGTGAACGTGGTGCTCAGCGATGTGTGGGCCAAGGGCGGCGAGGGTGGCATAGCCTTGGCGGAAGAGGTGGTCCGTCTGTGCGAGCAGAGCGCCGACTTTAAGTTCAGCTATGAGCTGGATGAGACTTTGGAGGATAAGATTGGCGCCATCGTAAGGCGCATTTACCACGGCGATGGCGTCACGTTCACGGCCAACGCCAAGAAGCAGATCGCCCGGCTGACGGAGCTGGGCTTTGGAGGCCTGCCGGTGTGCGTGGCCAAGACCCAGTACAGCTTTTCTGACAATGCGGCCCTGCTGGGGGCTCCGGACAACTTTACTGTGACGGTGAAAGAGGTCAAGGTTTCCGCGGGCGCCGGCTTTGTGGTGGTGCTGACCGGGGACATCATGACCATGCCCGGTCTGCCCAAGGCACCCGCAGCGGAGAAGATTGATGTGGACGACCGGGGCGTCATCTCCGGGCTGTTTTGAGACGCAATGGGAAAGGGAAAGCTGATCGTTATCGAGGGGCTGGACGGCAGCGGCAAGGCCACCCAGGCAAAGCTGCTGTATGAGGCGCTTCAGGGCAGAGGCGTTCCGGTCCGCGCCGTATCGTTCCCGGACTATGGGAGCGATTCCTCCGCTTTGGTACGGATGTATCTGAGCGGGGATTTCGGGAAGGAACCGGGCGATGTGAACGCTTACGCGGCCTCCGCCTTCTACGCGGTGGACCGCTATGCCAGCTTTAAAAAGGACTGGCAGGGGTTTTATGAGACTGGCGGTGTGGTGGTAGCCGACAGGTATACCACTTCCAACGCCATCCATCAGTGCTCCAAGCTGCCCGAGGACCAGTGGCAGGGGTTTCTGGAGTGGCTGTTCCATTTTGAGTATGACCTTCTAAGCATACCGGCCCCGGATACGGTCATATATCTTCAGGTGGATACGGCTGTCAGTCAAAGCCTGCTGTTGAAGCGCTATGGGGGCGATGAGAGCAGGGAGGATATCCATGAGGGCGACAGGCGTTATATGGACCGCTCAAGAATGGCGGCAGAGTATTGCAGCGAAAAGCTGGACTGGACGACGCTGCGCTGCGTCAAAGACGGTGTGATGCGAAGTGTCGGGGATATACACCGGGAGATCATGTCCTGCCTGCCGCCGCTGTGATGGGGTGCGGCAAAGCCGTGTGATCGAGGCCCGGCGGGATGCGCTGGATGCGTTATTTTGTTGAAATGATACAAAGCGCAATTATTTTTCAAACAAGGCACTAAATATATTTAGGGGGAATATACTATGGCACTGACGACCAATCAGCATTTACTCCGTTGGATCGACCGCTGTGCTGCCCTGTGCCGCCCGGATGAGGTGGTATGGGTGGACGGTAGCGAAGAGCAGCTGGAGCAGCTGCGGCAGAAGGCTGTTGAGGCGGGTGTGCTTATCCGTCTCGATCAGGAAAAGCTGCCTGGCTGCGTATATCACCGCAGCGATCCCAGCGATGTGGCCCGGGTGGAGGGGCGCACCTTTATATGCTGTCAGAAGCAGGAGGACGCCGGCCCCACCAACAACTGGATGGCGCCGGAGGAAATGAAAGCGCTGCTGCGCGGCATCTATGACGGCTGTATGACAGGACGGACCATGTATGTGATCCCGTACTCTATGTCCGTAGTGGGCTCTCCCTTCGCTAAGTACGGCATCGAGCTGACAGATAGTATCTATGTGGTCCTGTCCATGGCCATCATGACCCGAATGGGGCGGCAGGTCCTTGACGCTATAGGTGACAGCCCGGAGTTTATCAAGGGTCTTCATGCCTCTGCGGATCTGGACCCTGAGAAGCGGTATATCGCCCACTTCCCGGAGGAAAACTACATCATGTCCGTCAACTCCGCCTATGGGGGCAACGCCCTGCAGGGGAAGAAGTGCTTCGCGCTGCGCATCGCCTCCTGCCTGGGCAGGGACGAGGGATGGCTGGCCGAGCATATGCTCATCTTGGGTGTGCAGGACCCTCGGGGGAAGATCCGCTATGTGTGCGGCGCCTTTCCCTCTGCCTGCGGAAAGACCAATCTGGCCATGCTTATCCCGCCCCAGGTCTATCGGGAGAGGGGCTGGAAATGTTGGACGGTGGGCGACGATATCGCCTGGCTGCGGCCCGGCCCGGATGGCAGGCTGTGGGCGGTGAATCCGGAGAACGGCTTTTTCGGCGTGGCTCCCGGAACCAGTGAGAAAACCAATCCCAATGCCCTGGCAAGCTGCCGGAAAAACAGTATTTTTACCAACGTGGTGCTAAAAAAAGACGGCACTGTCTGGTGGGAGGGGATGGACAAAAAACCGCCCACGGACGCGCTCAATTGGAAAGGCGAGCCTTGGGACCCGTCCGACGGCTCTAAGGGTGCGCATCCCAATTCCCGGTTCACCGCCCCGGCGGAAAACTGCCCCTGCATCAGTCCGGAGTTCAACAATCCGCAGGGCGTGCCTATCTCCGCCATCATCTTCGGCGGCCGCCGTCCCAAGACCGTGCCATTGGTATATCAGAGCAGAGATTGGGCCCACGGCGTGTTTGTCGGCTCCGTGATGGGCTCGGAGAAGACTGCCGCTGCCGAAGGGCAGGTGGGCGAACTGCGCCGGGACCCCATGGCCATGCTGCCCTTCTGCGGCTATCACATGGCGGATTACTGGCAGCACTGGCTGGATATGGAAAAGCTGCTGACGGATCCCCCAAAAATTTTCAATGTCAACTGGTTCCGCACTGACGATCAAGGCAACTTCATGTGGCCGGGCTTTGGCGATAACCTCCGTGTGCTGGAGTGGATTCTAAAGCGCTGCGAGGGACGCGTCGGCGCGGAGGAGACGCCGCTGGGGTATCTGCCCAGGCCGGAGGATATCGACCTCACAGGACTGAATGACGTGTCGCCCGATATGCTCCGGACGCTGGTCACGGTGGAGAGCTCGCAGTGGCGGGATGAGGTGGCCGATATCAGAGAGCATTACAAAAAGTTTGGGGATAAACTTCCTCAGGAGTTGATGGACTGTTTGAAGCTCCTGGAGGAGTGGGTATCATAAAAATTTATAGAAGCGGCAAAATGACTGTTGACATTTCGCTCCGTTTGTGTTACATTATCTGGGCGTCAGGAAATTGGCGCCCCGGTATGCGCGAGTGGTGGAATTGGCAGACTCGCTAGATTCAGGTTCTAGTGTGCATTACGCACGTGCGGGTTCAAGTCCCGCCTCGCGCACCAAATGAAAAACCCGCTAGCTTCTAGGGCTGGCGGGTTTTTGTATGCTCTTGAATATGCTGTTTTCCCTTACTTTTTCCCTTTACAGATTCTCTATGCTTCTTTTGGGAGCTGGGAATCGTCTTTTTTGAGGCCGTCAATGAAGCTGTCCATGCGGTTGGCGCTGTCCTTTTTCATCTGCTCGGTGACGTGCGCGTAAGTGTCCAGGGTAAATGCTGCTGTATGGTGGCCAAGATTGCCCTGGACTGTTTTGATATCGTCACCGGATCGGAGAGCGGCCACAGCGTAACTATGTCGGAGATCGTGAAATCGGGCAGACGGGACGCCGGCGGCCTCGGCCAGCTTTTTGAATTTGAGGTACACAGTCTGGGCGCTCAAATGTCCACCTATCGCATTTGTGAATACAAGATTCATGCAGTTATTCCATGCCTGTCCCGCTCTTAGACGGCTTTCCAGCTGCCGCTTGCGCTGATCCTTGAGCAGCTGCATAACATACCGAGCGGGAACTATGATCCGTGCTTTCCCGTTCTTCGTGCTGACCAACTCATATATGCCGCCGGTGCCGCGCCGCTTCTGAAGCTGCTGCTTGATGGTGATCTTCCCGTTTTTGAAGTCGACGCAGTCCCAGGTCAGGCCGAGGACTTCACCCTCTCTCATGCCTGTAAACAGCGTGACCAAATAGATTGTTTCATATTCATGCCCCTTGATGACTTCGAGGAATGCTCTCATTTCCTTATCGTCGAGGGGCTTTATTTCGGCCTTTTCTACCTTTGGGAGGTCAGGACGGTTAGCGGGATTATGTCGGATATATCCAAGTGCCACAGCCTTCTCGAGTGCCTTGTGAAGTGTTCCGTGCACATTCTTCTTCGTCTTTGCGGAGAGTGGCTCGCCGGTCTTCTGATTCTTCAGGCCATTGTATAGATGCTGGACGTCTACAGGAGAGAGTGCGGACAGGCGAAGCGCACCGATGGCAGGTTTGATATGGTGATCGATGTTGGTCTTGTATGCTTCAACGGTCCGGGGCTTTACGCTGTTCAGATACTCTTTTGTCCATATATCGAGCCATTGCCCGACAGTCATTTTGGAGGGTTCAAAGTATTCGTTGTCATTCACAGCCACGGCCGCGGCCTGCATCTTCTCCCGGACTTCCTTCTGTGTCTTACCGCTAAAAGACTTCTGCACCTGCTTGCCGGTGCCTGGATCGCGGCCGATGGTGACACGGGCCTCCCAGTAGGTGTATGACTTCCTGCCGCGGTTGACGGTTTTTTTGCGGATCGTCCCGCTCCCCTGGGCGGCGCGGGTGTTACTCTTCCTGGGCATTCAATACCTCCCTCAACACTTCCTTGAAAGCGTTATATCCCGTAACCCTTCTGATTAAGTCAGACAATTCATTTTCAGCGCTTGTGAGATTGGTTTCGATTAGTTCGTCTATGCGCAATATCCTTACCGGATAACCCATCTCATGTGATAGGTCAAGCGACTTTAAATTTAGATCGATGGATCTTGAATAAAATGCTGCCCCTCCGTCGGTCGAAAGCTCCTGCTTTGCTTTGACGATATTGTTTATCAGCGCTTGGCATCGTTCTAGGAATTCATCAAATGAGGGGTCACAAATTAAGGCTGATAGTAAGGAACTGGAGGGCTCGCAAGAAGGAAATATATCTGATGCTGGTATTTGTGGGCGTGAAGAATCAGAGTAGGATTTGATATGCCGAACAGCGTCTGGAGTCAACCCTAACTCATCGACAATGGATGGCCTAATAGATGGATCATTTGATGATCCGATAAGATAATCAAGCGAAACACCGTAATGGTTGGCGAGGGTAACGATTTTGTCATACCCAACGGATCGGGTCTCTTCATCATTTTCAAGGTTTGAAATCATAGATTCATAAATACCCGTATCTTTATGAACAGCTTTTGTGGTTTGGTTGCCGTGCTTATTGTGTACTGTGCGAGCGTCTTTAAAGCGCTCACCTCGTGAGAGAACTATCATATTATCCTCCTGTTCCATAAACGGAAGTTCTTGATTGTGTTTCTGAAAGTGTTTTTTATTTGGAAAATACGGCACAGGCATTGTTAGTGTGGTAAATATAGAACAACAGCAACAACAATTCCAAAATCAGAATAACACGTGATGGGATAGTTGTCAATAAGAACAGGAGGTTTGATATGAAAAACAAGCGCATTCGGGATACGGCGGAAAAATGCGGCGTTCGGCTTTGGGAAGTTGCAGAACGATACGGGATCAACGACAGCAATTTCAGCAGAAAGCTCAGAAATGAATTGCCGGATGAGGAACAGGATCGGATCGTTGGACTTATTCATGAGATTGCAGCTCAGAAAGCGGAGGTATAAGAATGGAAAAGCTAGCGTTATCGCCTGCGGAGGCGGCAGAGGTAATCGGTGTTTCAATGCCGACAATGTATGATCTTTGTCATCGAGCAGACTTCCCATCGTTTCGGCTCGGTCGGAAAATTCTAATTCCGGTGGATCCCCTGCGGGAGTGGGCGAACAGAAGAGCGCTGGAGGTAAGCTGATGAGCAAAGATAATAAAAAGGCCCGCTCTGATGGGGCAACATCGGAGCAGGCCGGGAAGCAAGCCAACGGTTGTGAGAACTGCGGCAATAGTGCTTCCGCCCTCGATCTTATCATGAACGAGGAGACGGAGCAAGCCTTAATTGTGGACTATATACCTGTGGGGGAACGAAATGCCCTAACGGCGTCCGAATTGTCCCGGTTCATGGGAACGGATCGACGGGATGTCACCCGCAGTATACAGGCTGCACGGCTTCGCGGTGTTCCCATTTGCGCGTCCTGTGGATGGCCCAGGGGATTCTATATGGCGGAAGATCCTGACGAGCTGCGCCGATATCTTCAGCGTTTTCGCGGACGCCTCGGGGAAATCTTGCGCACCTATAAGGCGCTGAAAAGATTCTTGAAAAAATGGGAGGCGGTGTGCGATGGCTGAAAGGCGAATGTTCTCTAAGGCTGTGGTAAATTCCGCCCGGTTTCTCCGCATGCCGCAGACGTCCCGGCTACTATACTACGACCTTGGCATGGCGGCTGATGACGATGGTGTTGTTGAGGCGTTTACTGTGATCCGAACTACAGGAGCGGCAGAGGATGATTTATGGGTTCTTGCCTCGAAAGGCTTTGTGATCGTACTCAACGAGGATTTGGTATCCTACATATCTGACTGGAACACCAATAACCAGCTTCGGAAGGATCGGTATAAACCCAGCGTTTACGCGGAGCTTCTGGTAAAAATCGCGGATGGCAACCAAGTGGCAACCGATGGTTTACCGGATGGCAACCAGATGGAAACCCAGTATAGGTTAGGTAAGGTAAGTATAGGAGAGGAAAGACTAGGAGAGAGGGCGGACAAGCCGCCCCGCGCTCCGCGCTTCACTCCTCCCACGGTGGAGGAAGTAACGGCATACTGTCAGGAACGCGGCAATTGCATCGACGCCGGACGCTTCGTGGACTTCTATGCCGCCAAAGGGTGGAAGATCGGCAAGGATAAAATGACCGACTGGCGGGCGGCGGTTCGTACATGGGAACGCAGAGAACAGCAAGCCGGTGGGAATGGAATGCCGACGGAGGCTGATTATCACGCCGGATGGGAGGGCTATGCCGATGAATGAAATCCTTGATCCTATCATACAGGAAGCGGCGGAGAATGATACCCGTGAGACGTGCACGGATGCTTCCGGGATCGAGCGGTGCGCGGTGTGCGGCGAGCCCGTGCGGCAGTATATCGAGGCCCTGGGAAAAGTCGTCCCCGTCCGGTGCGCCTGTTATGATCGAGCCGACGCAGAAAGGAAGCGGGCGGAGCAAATTGAGGCGGTGAGGAAAGACTATACCGCCAGCCGTTTCTATGATCCCGGCTATGCCCGCTGTACGTTTGACGCTGACAGATTCCCGGATAGCGAGGCTTCAAGACTGTGCCGCGCTTTTGTGGATCGATGGGAGGAGATGGAGGTCAATAACTACGGCCTTCTGCTCCTCGGCGCCCTGGGGACGGGAAAGAGCTTCTATGCCGCCTCCATCGTCAATGCCCTGGTAGATAACGGCGTAGCTGCCGCAATGGTGAGCACGTCCCGACTTATCTCTATGACAGACAACGGAAAGGATACGCCTGCGCTTCTGGAGGAGATGGGCCGCGCCCGTCTCCTGGTGCTGGATGACTTGGGCGCAGAGCGGGAAACAGATTTCACGCTGGAGCAGCTGGAGCTTGCCATAGACGCTCGGAGCCTTGCGAGCCGCCCGCTCATCGTGACCACCAACTACACCAAGCAGGAGCTTGACAATCTCGCAGACCGGCGCAAGGCTCGTATCTTTGACCGGGTCAAGGCTATGTGCTGTATGCCGGTGATCCTCACGGGGACAAGCCGCCGGGTGGACAGCGCAAAGGAACGGGCGCGGGCGTGCCGTAAGATTCTGACGAGCGGGAGGGCTGTGCCGTGATCGAGAAGATAAGCACAAAGGACATGTCCCGCGCTGAATGGCTGGAGGAGCGGAGGAAATCTATAGGCGGATCGGAAATCGGGGCAATCCTCGGCCTCAATAAGTACGCTAGCCCCTTTTCGGTGTGGGCAAATAAAACCGCGAGGATCGCGGACGCAGAACCGAACGAGGCTATGAGACAAGGGATAGACCTGGAGGACTATGTTGCCAGGCGTTTTTCGGAGCGGACGGGGCTGCGCGTCGAGCGGGTCAACTACCTGCTGCGGAATACGGAATATCCCCATATCCACGCGAACATAGACCGGCGCATAGTCGGCGAGCGGGCGGGCCTGGAGTGTAAGACGGCCTCGGCGCTGAACACGTCCCGCTTTGCGGGCGGGGAGTTTCCGGCCAGCTACTACGCCCAATGCGTTTCTTATATGGCCGTGACAGAGCTTCCCCGGTGGTATCTGGCGGTGCTGATCTTGGGCCGGGATTTCAAAATCTATCAGATGACCACGGAGCGGGGCGCGGAGGTCCCGGGGTGGTGCGAAAGCTCGGTATATGTGGCCCCGGAGGAATTTGCCGGAATACGGGACGCCGCGGCGGATTTCTGGCGGTATGTCGAAACGGACACGGAGCCGCCCGCAGACGGGATCGAGGCTACCGGGGAAACCCTTGCCGCCCTATATCCTGAATCCAACGGGGAGAGCGTGGACCTGTTCGGCTGCGAGGAGCTTTTCAGGCGGTACATGGACGCACGCTCTCAGCTTCAGGAAATGGAGCGGGCCGTGGATGAGTATGGCAACCAAATACGGCAGCGCCTCGGAGAATATGAGGCCGGAAGCTGTGGCCGGTACGCGGCCACGTGGAAGACGCAGAGAAGGAGGAGCCTTGACACGAAGGCACTCCAGGCAGAATACCCGGAAATTGACATGACACCGTTTTATCGGACGTCCACATACAGACGCTTCAGCGTCAAGGAGGTATAAAATGCAGGAAGGTATCATTTCAAAAGCCCAGGCGGACAAAGCTGTAGCCCAGGGACAGAAACCTAAGACCATGAGGCAATATATTCAGTCGATGCAGGGCGAGATTGCAAAGGCGCTCCCCTCGGTAATCACGCCGGAGCGGTTCACCCGTATCACGCTCTCGGCCCTGAGTACCACGCCGAAGCTGGCAGAGTGCAGCCCAAAGAGTTTTCTCGGCGCCATGATGACGGCGGCCCAGCTGGGCGTAGAGCCCAACACCCCGCTCGGACAGGCCTATTTGATCCCGTACAGAAATAAGGGTAATCTGGAGTGCCAATTCCAGCTGGGCTATAAGGGCCTCATTGATCTTGCGTATCGGTCCGGCGAAGTCAAGACGATCCAGGCCCACACGGTGTATGAGAACGACGAGTTTGATTTTGAACTGGGGCTTGAGCCCAAACTTCACCATGTACCTGCAAAAAAGGATAGAGGAGCCCCGGCGTATTTCTACGCTGTGTTCCATACAAAAGACGGCGGCTATGGGTTCGAGGTTATGAGCTATGATGATGTCGAGGCGCACGCCCGGAAGTATTCCAAGGCTTATAACAATGGTCCCTGGCAGACGAATTTTGAGGAGATGGCGAAAAAGACCGTTCTCAAGCGCGTTCTGAAATACGCACCCATGAAAACCGATTTCGTTCGGGCGTTGTCTGCGGATGAGACGATCAAGGAAACGATTTCCCCGGATATGTATGAGGAGCCGGAGGTCGTGATCGAGGTGGACGCCGACACGGGCGAAGTCCTGGAGGGGTGACGCATGGGGACGGCATCACAACGTAAAGGCCGCGCTGCGGAGCGGGAGCTTGCCGGCGTTCTGCGAGGATACGGCTACGACGCGGAGCCGGGACGGGCGCTGAACTATGGCACGGAGGCCGATCTATCCGGCCTCCCCGGTCTGCATATCGAGTGCAAACGCTGCGAGCGGCTCCAGCTCCCAGCCTGGTTTGAACAGTCGGAGCGTGACGCGGAGCGCATGAAGGACGGTGCGCCGGTGGTGATCTTCCGGCGGAGCCGGCGGCCATGGATGATCTGCATGAAGCTATCAGATTTCATGGAATATTACGGAGGGCAAGACGTCCAGTGAAGGGGGTATAATTCATGGCGTCCACAGAACACACTTTACTCTTTCTGCTGACTGCAAAGATCGATTCTGCTTTTAGCTCCGGGTTTACAACGGTACAGCGGGAGCTTGCCAATATGCAGAAGCAGATTCGGGATTATAATTCAACGATCAGTAATATCCAGGAGTATAACAGGCTGACAGATTCCTTGGCCTCATTGAGCGGGAAACTGGCAGAAGCGCGATCCAAAATAGACGCCTTGAAAATCCGGCACAGATGGGGCCGCCGGCAGCGAAGAAAAGCTCGCTGTTGAGATCGAGCGCCTGAATACACTCATAGCAAATAAGCAGGCGGAGATCGACCGAATGGCCTCAAAACTCCGCGAGGCTGGCTTAGATACGGAAAACCTTGCGGAGGCCGAGCGGGAGGCTGTTCAGGGCGTGCAAGAACTGAGTGCCCAACAGGAACAGCTTGCCAGAATGAGAAATCATATCTCCGATATTGCACAGTCTTTTACTGTTTTGTCCATGGCAGCGGGCGAAGCCCTGAAGCCGATCAATGCCATTACCTCGGCGCTGGAGGCGTCTGTACAGACGGCGGCGGGATTCGAATACACCATGAGCGCGGTCGAGGCGGTATCTGGAGCCACGGCAAACGAAGCGGCGGCATTGGCAGCAATGGCAAAGGAAATGGGCGCGACCACGGTTTTCACCGCGCAGGAGTGCGCAGAGGCGATGCAGACACAAGCCCTTGCCGGCTGGGATGTGCAGGATATGTTATCCGGCATGCCCGGTGTGATAAAGCTGGCTGCAGCGGCGGGAGAGGATCTTGCGAGTATGACAAGTCTGGTAACGCCGGGGCAATTATTGATCATTCTCTTTCTGATACTTCATAGCGGCCCGCCAGCCTTTGGAGAAGCCGTAATTAAAAGCATTAAAAGCAACATCTATTGCGTGCCCGGAAGCTGCTATTATTTCGATTTCGTCTATAAGCATATCGAAATGCTTGCTATAATCATCTGGTATACGGCTCCGTTTGAAATGCTCATTTATATCACTGATGCTTTTTATCATTTCATGCTCCTTTGTTTCCTAGCCTCGCAGTTACGTCCTTTCTGGAAGCCGTAATTATAAGCGGTGCCCAAAGCGTGATAAAGGTCTCCCGCCTGTGCAAGGTCGAATAGCTGATTGAGCTCACTATAGGTAATGCCATATCCACGAGGTGGATGCTTCTTAGCCCACATCTCAGCCCATTTTTTCATAAGATTGTCCTCCATCTTGAAAAAGTGGAGCGGGCCGGTGTATAATGATTGCGGCCCGCTCGCGGGTGTCTTGGCTCCGTCCCCCTGTGCTTTGGTCGGCTCTTGGGGATGGGGCTTTTCTCATGCGCCGATGGCGTTCAGCGTGAACCGGGTGCCGGTGGTCTTGACGGTGTACGCGCTGTAGAGGTCGGCATGATCGGCCTTGAAGCGCTTGGAATCGAACCGGCTGTTATTGGTGTTGTGCCAGGTGGCCCGCCAGCCGTTTCCCTCCAGCTCCTCGGTGGCCTGATCCACCATGACGGCCTTGAGGCTGTCCTTGATGGCCTCCGCTTCGGCCTGCAGGGCTTCGATAGTCTCCATAATGGAGAAGTACTCCGCGGCCTTGCTGTCCAGATCCTGCATAATCATGTTATGATCCTCCTTGATGTTTTGGGGGCCGTGGCGGTGGGCGTTAAGTTTATCTCGGTCTCCTGCCTTTTCTTATCCCGTTCCGCTCTTACCTTGCCTTCTTGCTTTCGCTGGCTTTTCGCCGTACCCTTGCCGCGCATACCGCAGTTTTACTGCCTGTACCGTTTGACTTGGGGCTACTCCCGTCTGTCTTGACGGCCTCCCTTAAGTGTCTTCATTATATATCACGCTAGCGTTATATTCAATGGGCAAAGGATATAAAGATAGCGTTATATAATTGTGCGCATTGCATAATTGCTATCGTTATATGTATATGATATAATTCACAATATAGATGAATGGGAGATGATCGCTTGACAGTATCAAAAGCACAGAAAGCGGCTACAGCGAAGTATGAAGCCAAGGTTTATGACAAGGTGCTTGTGAGGCTGCCCCGTGGGAAGAAGGAAGAAATTGATTCTCATATCAAGCCACGAGGGGAAAGTCTGAACGGGTTTATTAATCGGGCGATTGATGCAGCCCTGGAACAGGATAAAATGACATCTGACAAATGAAATAGGGAGGTTGCCGCCGCTTTGGCGGCATGGTATAATTCCGATGGATAATAGAGCGGGCCGCGGTCTGGCCCACTCTTCTGTAAAGAGGAGGTTATTACATGGACAGGGAAACCGTGAAGCAAGGCTTGCGTGCGTATAGCCTGATCGATGGAATCATCTCATCTAAGGAGCAGATCGCTTTGGAGCTTGTAAATGATGAAGTTGTAGAACTGCATCATAGAGAAATCGAAAGCCTCCGCACGGCGAAGAGGCAGATGATTAATGCCTTAAACACGCTGAATGATATCCAGATGGATGTTGTTTGGAGGAAATATATAAGAGGCGAATACTGGGTGCGGGTTGGTATGCGGCATCACTATTCCGAGCGGCAGATTTTCCGTATCGGCGAGGCGGGCCTTGATGCTCTGGCGGAGATTATGGAGGAATACCCGGAGGCGGCGGATTTCTGCAAAAAGTGCTGTTAGAGGAATAAGGCGCGGGGAAACCTTCTCGCAAATGTATGGAGAATCTTTTTTGAATTCGCCTTTTTCAAAAACAAACGAATGGGGGCGGGAAGGGTGACACAAAAGAAATCACAGGATAAAGAGGAACAACCGAAGCGCCGCCGCGGCGGCCAGCCGGGAAACCAGAACGCCAGGGGCCACGGAGCGCCGCGAGGGAACACGAACGCAGAGACGCACGGCGCATACTCCCGGACGCGGTGGGAGCGTCTGACGCCGGAACAACGGGCAGAGATCGAGGCCTTGACGATGGATTTTCAATCCAACGCTGAATATATGTTGAAGAAACTCCAAGCGAAGAGGACGGATCTTGAACAGCGTATTACCGCGCTTCAGGATGTGGAAGATGATACGCTTTACCTAGATCGCGTTACTACTATGCAAACCCCGGAGGGGGAGAAGATCAACGAGTATGCAAATAAATCTACAGCGTTTTCCCGGCGCATGATCCTGGAGGCGGAGCTTAACCGCCTCGATGGTCGAATCTTGAAGTTGGTGGATAGCATCAAAAGCGCAAAAGCAGAGCAGGAGCGGCTTGATATAGAGCGGGAGCGGCTGCGGTTTTATAAGCAGCGTGCAGCAGGCGTTTTTAATGTGGATGAAAACGGAGAGATTATTGCGGCAGATGAAGAGGATGAAATCATATACGATCTATGAATATACAGCACCCGCTCGGATTTCTTCCGGGCGGGTGTTCTATTACAGGGCGGGCGGATCGCCCGCGGGGGTTAGGCGGTGATTGCGTCGATCTCGGCTTGTTCGATCTCGTTCCAGTTCATAAAGCCGGCGTTTACAATCCGTTCTTCAATGTCTGCCAGGAAAAGCGCCGCCTCCGGGGTCAAATCGCGGTCACGCATGAACGCGGCGCACATTCTCCGAAGATAGCCCGGCGCGGCCTGTTTCGTGATAACGGAGCCGGGGACCGTGATGACGTATTGCTTCATTGTGTCGTCCTCCTTTCGGTTTGTTGTTGGTGTTTCCTCGTCCTCTGCGTTTAACGGGCTTGGAACCGTCCGCCGGAGCGGGCCGCATTACGGGGGACGGCGGGCGGCGGGTTAGGCCGCCGTTATGTCGTCGTCGTTCTTCTTGATAAGGGTGGAGCCGTATTTTTCGCGGATGTAACCCATGGACTTGTTCCCGCGGTAGCTCTTGGGCGCGGCGTCGGCGGGGTGCCAATACCAAAGCTTTTTCTTGCTGGCCCAGCGGCAACCGGCAGCCTTTAGGGCGTCCTTGTTATCGCGTGTGTTGCCGCCAATCCAGAGCCAGGAACCGCAAAGCTCGATTTCCAGACCGTCCAGCTTTATAAGCTCTTCGATGATGTGGATAAACTCGGCGGCGGTCTCGTGCTTCTGGTATTCCTCGGAGTGGGTGGAATTGTAGCCGGCCAAAAGTTCGGCGTGACGCTGTTCATACTCGGCGTTTATCGCCTTCATGGTTTCCAGATCGCCGCCGCGGTCGGGGTGGTGGATCATGGCAAGCCGCCGGTATTCCCTTTTTAGCTCGTCCAGGGTGTTGCAGTTGGTGAAGTAACGCATTTTTTTATCCTCCAGATTGTATTTTACATACGGTTAGAGTATGTTATATTTTTGAGGGCTGGTTTATAAGCCCTCTTTTTTGATGGATTCAATGCCGCGCCGGAAAATATCACTTGTGCCGATTTTACCCCGCAGGCTCTCGACGTATTCGATGAGTTCTGCATCTTCGATCTTGCGGAGATTGACTTGATAGGCTTTGTAAGTCTTCTGCTTCCAGCGCTGCTTTACCTCGCTGCTTGTGGTTGTCTTGCGCTTCGCTATTGACTTTCGCCTCCTTCGGGTATATTATTAACGCAGGAGGGCGGTCAACCGGTGCTAGCGGTTGGCGGTCATCTCCGGGAAAGTTGGAAATGTGAAATGCCGCTTCTCGCTAGGGCTGGGGGGCGGCTATTTCCTTCGGCCTATATCAAAGCCGAGCTTGATAGCCGCAATAATGAGCGTAAGTAACAGGATTGCCGCCTCGATGCTCATCGGCTTCGCCTCCTTGGTGTTACCCCGGAGGATTGGCCCCGCCTCTCTTGCGGCCTTCGGGGTTGTCCCCGTTGGCAATGCCAAAATAGCACGGGGCTTTGAGTATGTCAAGCACTTTTTTCGTGTCTCGCAACGTTACCCCCTAAAGGGGGTAAAATTTTTTTCGGTCGCCGTCTGCCTGGGGTGCCCGCTGGAGCGCCGCGCAGATCCTGCCGGCGGCCAGACCGGCGAGGAGCAGCGCCCGCCGGAGTGTTCCAGGACGCGCCGCCGATCCGGCCAGAGGACGCGCAACGCGCGAGAGTGATATAACACGCGGGCAACGCATCACCAACGCGCCGCCCGCGTGTTACCATATCCGCGCCGCCGTGATTCCTGGCGGCCACGGTCCCCGCCACGGCGGCCAGCTATGGCGCCGCCGTCAAAATGTCCAGGGCCGCGCCGATCCTGCCCGCCGTCCAGGTCGCCGGAGGGTTTTACGCGCACGGTCTGGTTTAGATATACCTGGGATATATACTCCCCCTTAATCCCCCAAAGGCAAATTGCACAACGCCGCCGGAATGGTCTAGGACCGCGCCGGCGGTGTTCGTCATTTTGACGGAATGGGGGTTAGGGGGAGATTTATATATACCTGGAATCCTGTACCGCGCGCGTAAATCCCTCCGGCGCTGGGCGATGGGCAAACTTCCGGCGGAATTTCTTCCGGCTTTTGTGCAGCTTGCCAACCGCCCGCCGCAGCCGCCCGCCTACCCTGCCGCCGCCCTGGGCCGATGCCGAGCCGGAGCCGTGATCCCTGGGCCGCCGTCCTGATACTCGCCGCCTCACCGCCACGCCTCCAGCAGGAATCCGGCCACCGCCGCACCACCTCCGCCCGCCGCCGGTGGCCGGCGGTCGCGGTCCCCGCCTGCCCAGCCGCCCGCCGCGCCGCAAAACCTGGGGCGGCTTTTTTGAGGCGCAAAACCTGGGGCGGCATGTTGAGGCGGGCCGCAAACCTGGACGCAAAACCTGGGGCAAAAGTCTGCCGGACTTTTTGACGGCGTTTTGATCCAGACCGGGGCCGCTGCCGGTCCCCGCCGCCAGCCGTCCGAGCCGCCGACCTTGGCCAGCTCCACCGCCGCACCAACGCCGCCCGCCGGCCTTGGCCAGCTCCACCGCCGCACCACCGCCGCCCGCATGCCCTGCTACCGCCGCGGCCACGCGCCGCCCGCCTGCCCTGCCACCGCCGCGGCCACGCGCCGCCCGCCTGCCCTGCCGCAGCCACCGCCGCACCACCGCCGCCCGCCTACCCTGACAGCCACCGCCGCACCCCCGCCGACGGGCCGGCGGGGGCCGATCCTCGCGCCCTCGCGCCCGTGCCATGGTATCACGCACGCCATCACGCGCCCGCCGGCGCGGTCAAGGTACTGCGGAGCGAAGAAAGCGGTGCGGGTAGCCGAGCCCCAGGGTTGGCCTAGAAATATAGAATTTTTTTCATGTAGAGTTCCTGGGATTTTTTAGGAGGGTGGGTGCAAAAAATGGAAGCTCATCATTTGTGATGCTTCCGTGGATAAAAGTTTTCCCTTATTTTTTCCCTTTAGATTTTTTCTTTCAGTTGTGTTGGCTCTCTCTAGCATGGAAAAAAGTGCTTGATTTTAGCGGCTTTGCAAGATTTGGTTTATCGCTATTTCACCCTGTTATTTGAAATAGCGTCAATTCAAGTCCCGCCTCGCGCACCAAACCAGTATAATCCGAACCCGTTTCCGATCGGAGACGGATTCGGATTATTGCTTTTCTTTGAGCGATACGAGGACACACACTTCCGCAACGGCGTCATCAAACGGCCGACATCGAAACCGAGAGGGCCGAGGAAACCAAAGAAATCTAAATGATAGGAGAATACGAACATGAAGCCGATTCTTTCCTGCAAGTTCAACATGGACACCGCATGCGTGGAGCTGCGGTTCCTCGATGGCACGATGCTTGCCATCGACACCATCGCCGTGGAGGACGAGGTTGCCGCCAATATGTACGAGCGGTCGGAGCTGGATTACTTGATCTATAATGATCCGC
>CAZGOQ010000040.1:0-17593 GCA_964527315.1 uncultured Oscillospiraceae bacterium
ACCTGGCTCTTTGTGCGAAATATGCTGGCGCGTTGTAAATGAGCCAGTCCATCTCTGATCGCTGATTTATCGTCGTTTCGATGCTGTTCTCCACGGCGGTGCAGTCGATGGCAAGCGTACTTCCATCGGAGTAGCGTAGCTCCACGCAGCCGGTGTCGATATTAAACTCACAAGATGTTAGCCGTTTCATGGCGATACCTCCGTAAAACCGTTTGATTTATAACCAATCCGGTACGGCCGTTGCCGTTCATTTTTTTGATTACTGTTTTGCGGATACCCGGCTGACTCGCGGAATCGTACGGCGTCCTTCCTGCTTTTTGTATTTTCCCGAAATTTCACATAAATCAGAGAACCCCGCTGCCGGCGACGCTCAGCAGCGGGGTTTGTCTAGGGCCTAAAATCCTGCTTCTGCCTTGGCTGAAGCAGGATTTTTAAAACTCCGAAATTACCTTAATAAATAAAATTGCCGATACGGCCAGCACCACCGGCCGAACGATTTTCTTCCCGTCCTTCATCACCAAAGATGCGCCGGTATAGTGTCCTGCAACAGAGAACGCCGCCGCCGTCAGTCCCATAGACCAGCAAACCTGACCATGTATAATAAACGTCGCCAGCGCCGTCACATTGGACGCGAGATTGATGACCTTTGTGGTTCCAGAGGCGGATTTTAGATCCATCCGGCCCAAGCCGGTTAAAATCAGAAGCAGAAACGTGCCTGTTCCGGGACCGTAAAGCCCATCGTACATTCCGATGGCCAGCGCAGCAAACATGGCAATCCACAGAAGCTGACGGTCTGTCCTTGTGCCGGTTTTTTCGCCGTCGCCCATGGTTTTGTTTTTCAGTACATAAAACGCTACAGCCGGCAGCACCACCAGCAGCATTCCCCGCAGAGTATTCTCCGGCAGCAGCATGGAAATATTGGCCCCAATGGCGGAGCCGATCACTGCCATGGCCGCTGCGCAGAGAGCCAATTTCACCGGCACAAAGCCGTTTTTTAAAAAGCGTTCTGTGGACGCCGCAGTACCCACCGCAGAGGATAGCTTATTGGTGGCAATGGAAACGTGGGCAGGCACTCCGGCAATGAGATAGGCGGGCAGAGAAATCAGGCCGCCGCCCCCTGCAATGGCATCCACAAGCCCTGCCAGAAACACCAGCGGACAGACAATTATGTATCGCAGCATGGTTGCTCGTCCTGAACCTTTTGCAGCCGGATATCCTGTCCCAAAAACACCAGTGGGATATATTCGCCCATGAGCCGGGAGGCAATTTGTGGCGTATACCTCCGGGAGAGTTCTCCCAGTGAAAGGTTGGTGGAGATAATGGTGGGCCTGCTTTCCAGGATTCTGCCATTGACAATGTGATAGAGGGCCGGGGGCACAAAGCTGGTGGACATTTCCGTGCCCAAATCGTCCATGATCAACAAATCGCATTCCTTGATTCGCCGGGTCATGCGCTCCTCTTCCTCCGTCGCGCCGCCGAATTTCTGCTTTTCCATGCAGGAAAATACATGGATGGCAGTATCATAGACCACGGAATACCCCCTCGTCACCACCTGCCGGGCAATGCAGGCTGAGAGAAAGGTTTTCCCCAGTCCCGTGCCGCCGTTCATCAAAAGGCTTCTGGAATGGAGGGAGAATTTTCTGGCGTAGTCCACACAGGTTTCATAGATCATTTCCATCTGCTCCCGGGGACTGATTCCCATGCCGGGATCTGTTTCCGTCCCATAGTAGTCCAGAGAAAAATCGTCGAAGCTGCTGCTGCCTACACTGGAAAGGAGGCTGGTCAATGCCCTTCGTTGCTCCGTCATGCAGTATTTTTCCAGGCAGTCACACATTTTTTCGCCCACATAGCCCGTGTCGCTGCATTTGCGGCACAGCGGGCCGTCGGAGAGATAGCCGGCCCCGTAGCCGCTTTTCTCAAGCAGTTCCGCCCGCTCCGTCTGCAAAGACTGATTTCGAAGTTGGGCCTGTCTCACCGCGCTCTCCGGATCCCAATGGTTCCGAAAGGCTGCCGACATGACCTCTGTTATAGTGCTGCGAAGCTGTTGGTCGATTTCCCTGATCCGTGGAACCTCCTGATAAATATGGGCCTGCCGGTCACGCTGAGACTTTTGATGCCGTTCCACCGCTTCAGCGTGTTGCGCTCTTGCCCGCGCCAAAACCTCTTTTTCATAGCTCATGGGATCACTCCTTTAAGCTCTCTCGGAATTTTTGAAGATTGCTGACGGAAGCCCGCTCCCCCGTACCAGGTGTAAAGTTTCCGGAAGCCGGGGCAGGTTTCCGCTCGCTGGAAACCTGCTTTCCGGTGTGAAGATTCTTTTCATGCCAGTTTCGCAAAATCTTGTCCATATATCGCCAGGCCAGCTTTCCGGTGGCCGTGACGGTTTTTTCATACGCCTGTTTGATGGCGTCCGGTTCAAAGCCCATTTGCAGCCAGGACTGGATGTACTCCTGCTCTGAATCCGCCAGCGGTCGATCCAGCCCCAGGATGCGCTTCACTCTGCTCTCTGGGGCCAGTTGTTCCAGCTGATTGGCTGTATAGGCCGCCGCCTGCTCCAAACGCTCGATACCGCGGTTGGCCCAGTCATAACATTCCTTTTCCAAGGTGCGCATAGACACGGTCCTGCTTTTGCCGTAAGTACGGTTATAATATTCCACTTTTTGGAGACAATGCGTCAGCGCCATGGAGATAATCTCCGGAGACATTTTCAAATAATCTCTCAGGGAAAGCAGAGTTTTCAGTTCCTCCGTTGTCAGGATCCGGCCCAAGCGTCGGCTGACCTCCCCTTGCAGCAGTGCAAAGCTGGGATCACTTGCCGCAAAGGCGGTGACATCCTCTCCGGAATAGACCGGCGCTCTGGCACGGTCATAGCGGTTCTTTGGAACCACTGCGTCCATCAGTCCCAGCCGTTTCAGCAGAGATTCCGCCCAGCCCAGCGCCTGCTCTGTCAGTCTCAGCTGTTTTTGGGCGTCTTTCAGCCCATAATCCCCAGTGGATTTCATATAGAGATAAACCAGCGCCGCGTCTCCGTTTCCGGCAGACAGCAGCTTTGCAAGCTCCTGGGGAGAAAGATTAATATGTTCCAGTTCCACAAGAATCCTCCTGTCAGTTGACTGCCAGCGAATTTTCCAGGCTAATCTCCTGGCTTAAATCCTTGGTGCTGAAATAGTAATCCATAATATCCTTTGCCACGCCGGAAAAGAATCCGCCGGTATCGCCGTGCTCTACATAGACCGCAATGGCGATCTCCGGGTCGTCCGCCGGAGCCCAGCACACAAAGGAGGCATTATCTGACCCCCCCTGGCCATGCTGCGCTGTGCCCGTTTTGCAGCAAACCTCAATGTCGTAATCCTTCAAATAGCTGGCGGCCGTTCCCTCTGTGGCACAAAGCCGCATTCCTTCCTTGATGACGGTATACTCCGCCAGAGAGAGCAGATCCGTTGCGGCGGGCGCAAAGTTATTGGCCGCCACCAGCGTTTGAAAGTCAGACGAAACTGCCCGGCGCAGGAATGTCGCGTTATACATGGTGCCGCCGGTGGCTAGGGCTGAAACATACCGGCAAAGCTGCAGCGGCGTTGCCGTGGTATCAGACTGACCAATGGCCGCCATCAGGCCATCTGCGGCAAACCAAGCGTTCTCTTTATAATCTGTGTCAGGGTCGTCGGGGTGCAGTTCCGCTTTCATCGCCTTGGATGCCATACGGCCCTTGGCCTCGCTGACCTCAGAGCCGGTATACTGGCCAAACCCAAAGGAGTCTGCCACCTCGTCCAGATAATCAATGGCGATCTGATCCTTCATATCGTCGATCAGCGTATAAAAATAAACATTGCAGGATTGCGCAATTGCTTCCCGCATATCCAGTTCCCCATGGCCGCCTATGCCCAGGTCGGTATCATAGATCCAGCACTTGGCGAAAAAGTCATCATAGCGGGTAAACGTACCCTCATCATTTACGGTAAAGGAAGGGTCAAAGCCATGGCGCATACCGGTGATCGCCGTAATCATTTTGAAGGTAGAGCCGGGCATCAGCGCATTGTTCAGCGCACGGTTGATCAGGGGATCTCCCTCTGCCTCCAGCAACTCATTATAGTGTTCAGCATAATCGCTGGGATCATAGGTTGGGTAGTTTGCAGCCACCAGCACCTCACCGGTGTCAACCTTCATGACCACCACCGCACCCGCATCTGCG
Source organism: uncultured Oscillospiraceae bacterium (assembly GCA_964527315.1). Classification (GTDB taxonomy): domain Bacteria; phylum Bacillota; class Clostridia; order Oscillospirales; family Oscillospiraceae; genus HGM13006. Next base: position 4,190 of record CAZGOQ010000040.1, read on the forward strand.
TCCGCTCCGCCCTTATTTGCTTTTGCTTCTCCAACCTCCTGCATCTCCAGAATATACTTTTCCAGAGACTCCTCCGCCACTTCCTGAAGCCCAATGTCGATGGTTGTAATGACATTGGAACCGCTTTCCGGTTCTACCTCCCAGCTTTCGTCCACAACAGTGCCGTCTGATGTTACCGTAACGGCCTTTTTGCCGTCTACGCCGTGGAGGTATTGCTCAAAGGCCTCTTCCATTCCATCCACACCAACGGAAGCATCCGGGCTATAGTCCAGCGCTTTGTATGTGCTGTTGTACAACTCCGTTGTCATTACGCCTACATGGCCCAGGATCTGCGCACCCACATGGGTATTGAATTCCCGGGTAGTGGAAGTGGTAACGCCCATACCGGGAATGCCCAACTCCTTTAAAATTGCCAAATGCTCTGCCGACACATCCCTGACCACCGTGCAAGTCTCCACATCCGCATAGGAAACCAGATCCAGCGCATAACGCAGTCCCATAATCAGCCGCTGTTGATATTCGCTGAGTTCATCGGAAATGCGGTAGGCGTCTTTGAGGCGTTTTGCCAGATTTTCCGCTGTCATATCCGCATCCCATTCCCGACCCAGAAGAAACTTTCGATAGTTATACTGCTGCTGCGAGGTCAGTTCCTCTGTGGTGTACACATAGGGCACTGTCACAGAAAGCGGCAGCGTATCCTCATATTCGATCCCATATTTGATGCAGGTTTCCGCCAGAGAGAGCAGATAGTCATTGGGACCTTCCGAATTGAGCAGCACAAACCGCTGGAGCGTTACGCTATAGCTGGCCCGATTGCTGACGAGCACTGTACCATGGCGGTCAAGAAGTTCGCCGCGCGCAGCAGGAACACTTTCCAGATAAGTGGTGGTATCGGAACTGCCGTAGGCATTTTCCTCCGTCCTGGTCAGCTGCAAGGTAAAGAGCCGGATCGTGTAGATCCCCGCCACCAAAAAAACCAGAAATATGACAATCCCGCTGCGAAAATGATAAGTTCTATCCATGGAAACCTCCAATCCGGGAAATATAGCGGGTCATTGGGTAAAACACCCCGCAAAAAGCAAGGGAAATCAGACATTCCGGCAAAAAATGCGTGATCAGCGTCTCAGGGGGCAGCCTGCCGGAGATCGAAAGAAAGATTACATATAGCCCCTCGGTTAAAAACAGAGCTGGAACAGAAATATTGAAAATTGTTTTCCAGCTTTGCAGCAAAAAACGATCTGACATAATCCCGGCGGCCAGTCCTACAACAGGAAGCGTTACGATTTGCCAGACGCCATACATACTCAGCGCCGAACTCCATGCCCACAGGCATCCGCCGATCAATCCGAACGCGCTTCCCTTTTCCGCTCCTTGCCAGAGGCCAATGCAGGCCACGGCAATCGGCATCACATAGGGCCGATATCGCAGACTCAGTGCGCTGAACGCCGCGTTGTCCAAAAGAAGCGCCAAAAGCAGCACCATCCCATAGAGCACCATTTTGGCACGAAACTGTATTTTTTCAGACATCGTGTCACCTCACCGTTCCACAGCATTCGCGTTCCCCGCGACCAGCACAGAGCCTTATGGAAGCGCATTTCCATCAGTCGTTGATATCATAGGATTTGATCACAAACACCTGCTCCACCCGGCTCAAATCGACCGTCGGCGCGATCACAGCGTATTTCGCTACATTGGTCTCGTCGCTGGCCACATCTGCCACTGTGCCAATGGTAAGTCCGGGCGGATAGGTATCGCCGTCGCCGGAGGTCAGCAGCTGGTCGGTATTCCGGATGGTGGCGGAAGAACTGATATAGCTTGCTTTGAGCCGCCCTTCGTGCAGCAGGTCAAAATCTCCCTGGGCAATGCAGGTATAGCCGCTTCCAAAGATATAGGAGCCAATTTCCGAAGTGGTATCCAGAATGGTGGTAATGGTGGCCCAGTTGCTGCCGGTTTCCGTCACAAGGCCTACGATTTGGCCGCTTTCTGTAATGGCGCACATACCGGCTTCCACACCCCCGGCAGTTCCTTTGGAGATGGTCATGGTACTGGTATAGCCGCTGTCTCCCCAGGAGACTACATTGGCAATTTCCAATTCATAATCGGTGTGCTTTTCCTTCAGTTCCAGCAAAGCCCGGAGACGTTCATTTTCGGACTTATAGGTCTGGGAGTTGCGGATATCCTCATTGATGTTCGCCATTTCTGTCCGCAGCTGATCGTTTTCCGCCTGCAACAGTTCAAAATGGAACAGGTAATCATAAAGCCGCTCGGCTTTGTTGACCAGAATCGTCACACCGTTTTTCACCGGGTTGATCACCATGGAAACCACATTGCTCACAGAGTTCGCCTGCCCTGGCCGGAGCAGCATACTGCCGATGGTAAAGAGCGCCGCCAGCGCCGCCAGAACCAGAACGATTCGAATGCGGGTGGTAAAAATCTTTTTCATCACAGTTCCCCCAGTACCGGGATCCCGGCCCGCCGGAGCATTTGCCCAACCTGGCAGACCGGCAGCCCCATGACGTTATAGTAGTCCCCGACCAGTCTCTCCACAAACAGCGCCGCATATCCCTGCACGCCGTAAGCCCCGGCCTTGTCCAGCGGATCGCCGGTTTCCACATAGCGCCGGATCTCCTGTCGGGAGAGCGGCCGAAAGGAAACCTCCGTTTCCTCGCAGTGGGTCTCCGTTCCTTTGGGGCCGATAACCGTAACGCCGGTCAGCACCTGATGATGTCTGCCGCTGAGAGCGGAAAGCATACGGGCTGCGTCCTCCGCGTCCTCCGGTTTGCCTAAAATCATCTGCTCCAATACTACCACAGTATCTGCGGACAGCACCACCGCATTTTCAGCCGTTTCAGCAGCCACAGCCTGAGCCTTTTGCAGAGAAAGCTGAATGACTTCCTGCCGCGGACTCAGTCCCGGCTCCAATATTTCTTCAATCTGTGAGGGCCGGATCTCAAATTCCAGGCCCATTTGCTCCAGCAATTCCCGCCGACGCGGCGAGCCGGAAGCTAAAATCAGTTTCATAGATATTCTCCATTAATATCGCGAAATCACTCCACACCCCGGGCGTATAGCCCTCGGGTAGAGGTTCCGGGATCGAAGGCTGCACCCTCGGCGTAGTCCATCAGCACACTCTCCGTCTGCCGGGCATTCTCTGTGGTAAAGCACAGACGAAGCGCCCAAAGTCCCAGTGCGCTCAACGCAGCGCGTTTGTCTCCCAAATATAGTTTTTTACTGTTGTACAACTGACTCCGGCAGGTGTCGCCATCCCGGAGAACGGGAAACCGACTGCCGGTGCGATCGACCAGATTTGTCTTTGTACTGCCGCAGATGCAGGTACCGGCCCGGTTGTGAATGATACAGTTCTGCGTGATCATCAGAGGCAGCCTGCCATACGCGATCAGTTCCATGGGAACCGGTTTGCTGAGATCCCGAATCTGGGGCAGCGTCAGTTCGAAGGACGCTGTCAGAGAAGAAACGCCCATGGCCGCATACTGCTCCGCTCCCAGAGAGTTGAACACATTCAGTCCAAAATCCCCCCGGACGAGAAAGCCCATGCGCCGAAGCGGCTCGATCATACCCAGATTTCCCGCCAGGACCTCCCGCACATTCAGCAGCTTGAGACGGCCAAGCTGGCGTATGATCTCCGCCCACTCCCGATCCCAGATCACCCGGGGCAACACCGCCGCCACCCGGAATTGCGCACAGAGAGAAACCGCCCTGGGGTCGCCGGGATCCAACAAATGCAGCGGTACATAGAGAAGTTCCAGACTTAGCGCCCGCAGGCCGGGTGTGATCTGATCAAGAGAGGTGATCTGCACTGTATAGCCCGGCCGGGCTTTGGGACCACGGACAGCCGCAGGCAGCGCAAGCTTTCCCTCCCGGCGTTCCGGCGCCTGTCCCCGCTTTGCCGAAAGCAAACTCAGGACATCCCGCCGAAGTCCGTTGATTACGGAAGCGGCCAGTGTCACACCGGGAGACAGATCCACCTGCACCAGCTGCACATAGAAGGGCGTTCCGCCGGTCTTTTGCAGCCGCTGCACCAGCGCTTCTCTGGTCAGGGGTGTGGTTCTGGCAGGCTCCGGCGCAGGGCCATGGGCGGAAAATCCGTTCCCTTGATCGTCCCAGACGTACAGGGTCGAAGGCTGTCCTTCTGTCACCTGAATGCGAAAACGAATGGGGACTCGCTGAAATTCTGTATTTTCATAGGATGCTCTGGCCCGGGCCAGCAGAGCCCGATCCTCCGTCTCCTCCTGATGCACGCCAAACATATGCGCTCCGGTCTTATCCATAAAATAGCCGTCGGTAAAGCCCTGGCGGGAAAAGATTTTATTCAGTTCCCGAAGCGTCTCTTTCGTCACCGGCTGACCCATGGCAGCCTGTTTATAGGCTCTGGTGGTGATCGCCACATATTCCGCCCGTTTCATACGGCCCTCGATTTTGATACAGGCCACGCCCATAGCGTCCAGCGACCGCAGATAACCGATCAGACAGTTGTCCCGGAGGCTCAGGGGATAGCGGTTTTCCGCGCGGTCATAGCCATAGGGCATCCGGCAGGGCTGGGCACATTGACCACGGTTGCCGCTGCGGCGGCCAATCATGGCCGAGAGATAGCACTGGCCGGAATAGCACATGCAGAGCGCGCCGTGGACAAAGACCTCCACCTCAATGGGGCTGTTCTGGCAGATATACGAGATCTGATCCTGGCTCAGTTCCCGGGCAAGCACCACCCGGGAAAGTCCCAGTTCCGCCGCTTTTTTCACGCCGTCGAGATTATGCACCGCCATTTGGGTGCTGGCATGGATGGGCATATCCGGGGCCACCTGACGAATCACCGGGATCATTCCCATATCCTGCACCAAAATCGCATCCACGCCGGAACGGCTGGCTTCCAGCACTGTTTCTGCCACAGTCTTCAGTTCCTTGTCCAGCACCAGTGTGTTCAGGGTCAGATAGACCTTGACCCCACGAATGTGGCAATAGCTGACAGACTGGCGAAGCTGCTCCGGCGTGAAGTTTTTTGCGTTCATCCGGGCATTAAAGCTGCCATAGCCAAGATATACGGCGTCTGCGCCGTTTTGTACTGCAGCAATCAGCGCATCGCTGGAACCAGCGGGGGATAAAACCTCTAGCATAAGTCTTTCCTCTTCAATTGAAATAGCCTTTGTTCAAACATAAAGCGCGTCAAACCTCAGTTTGAATTTGTATTATAACACATTTTGCCGAAAGAGGGAAGCCCCAAGGGCCGGGAATTTTTCCCTGTGAACCGCTCATTTATGGACAAACCGTTAAAATTGTGACAAGAAGCGAAAAACCACTTTCTTTCTTTGAGATTTGCTGATATAATGATATAACTTTATCCCTCTGGGAGACAGGAGAATATTTATGAAGAAAAAAATAGCGCTGCTTCTGGCAGCGATGCTGCTGCTGAGCGCCTGCGGCGAAAACGCCGCAGGTTCCGCTTCGGTCTCCGCACCTGCAAGCACAGTCAGCAGCACCGAAACCGGCGAAATATCCGCAAATCTGGAACAACTTCCGAACACAGAGATCGCACTCAATGGCGGCAGCATTTCCGTTTCCGGCCCTGGGGCCAAGGTGGACGGCGCCACCGTCACCATCACCCAGGCGGGCCAGTTTACCATTTCCGGCAAATTGGACGATGGGCAGATTCTGGTGGACGCGGGGAAAGAGGACGCGGTATACCTTGTGCTGAGCGGTGCGGACATTACCTGCTCCACCGGCGCGCCCATCTATGGGCTTCAGTCCGAAACCATCTTCATTGAAACCGCCGCAGACACGGAAAACACCGTGACCGATGGCGAAAATTATGTACTTGCCGCCGGAGAGGACGAACCCGACGCAGCCATTTTCTCCAAGGATGATTTAGTGCTTCACGGCGAGGGGGCGCTGACCGTTACCGGAAACTACAGCACTGCCGTTCGGAGCAAAGACAATCTTATGGTGGCAGGTGGAACCTATCACGTGACCTCCGTGGGAGACGGACTGAAAGGCAAAGACGACGTGACCATTACCAGTGGCAGTGTGACCATTGACGCGGGAGAGGACGGTATTCAGGCTACTAATTCCAAAAATCTTAGCTTAGGAGGCGTTTCCATCAATAACGCTGAGGTGCATGTGACCGCGGGAAAAGACGGGATCAAGGCGGAGTCGGTCGTGGCTGTTTTGGGCGGGGATGTGAGCGTTACCGCTCAGGAGGATGGCATAAATTCCGCAGTCACCGCGCATATTCATGACGGCAGCAGCTTGACCATTGACGCCCAGCAGGATGGCATTCAGGGCGACAGCACTGTCATCATCAGCGGCGGCACCATTGATATTACCACCGGCGGCGGCACGGAAAACGCCCCGGAGCACACAGAGGAGTTCGGCTTCGGCGGCTGGTTCAACGCCGGTTCAGATGATTCCTCCGCCAGCGCCAAGGGGCTGAAATCCGATGGGGATATTACCGTTTCCGGCGGCACGCTTCAGTTGGACTGCATGGACGATGCGCTCCACTGCGGCGGCGTTTTGACCATTTCCGAGGGCGCGGATTTGACCATCGCCACCGGCGATGACGGCATCCATTCCGACGATACCCTGAACATTGAAGGCGGCAAAATCAATATCACCAGAAGCTATGAGGGTCTGGAAGCTGTATTTATTAACATCTCCGGCGGCGAAACCACACTGATAGCTTCTGACGATGGGCTCAACGCTGCAGGCGGCTCTTCCGCCGATACGGACTTCTCCTTTACGGGTCCTCCGGGAATGGATGGTCAGGCGGAGACATTGGAAGACGCCACATACTATGTCAATATCACCGGCGGTAAACTTACCATGGACGCCGGCGGTGACGGCCTCGACTCCAACGGTGCACTGTTTGTCAGCGGCGGGGAGATCATTGTTTCCGGCCCTTCCGACAGCATGAACGGCGCGCTGGACTACACCACCACCGGGCAGATCACCGGCGGTACGCTCATCGCGGCGGGCGCCTCCGCTATGGCGCAGAATTTTGATTCGTCCTCTACGCAGTGCTCTCTGATGTATACGTTTACTGCCAATATGGAAGCCGGCAGTACCGTGACCCTGACGGATTCCAGCGGAACCGTACTGTTGGAAGCCGCCATGGCAAAGAGTTTTAACAATGTGGTGATTTCCACGCCGGATCTGGCCATTGGCGAAACCTATACCATCTCCTGCGGCGATGAAACCACGGAGATTGAAGTGACAGGCCTGATCACTTCCGCAGGAACCCAGGCCTTTGGCGGCCTCGGCGGAGATCTCGGCGGCAGGCCGGGAAGATCTCCGGGCGGTGGTATGCCGTTCCAGCCTTAGCAAAACAATGATCCCCGCGCTTCTCCAAACGGAAAAGCGCGGGGATTCCTGTCTCTGCTCTGCGGGCAATGTGCTGAAAAAAGCTTCTCAAGTCATCGGATATGTTTCTCCCAGGATTTCAATTCCGGCAACCTGCTCGATCTCAATGACCGGGTTCAGAATCCAGCGGTAGACATCCGCATCATGGGCCTCCAGACTGGCAGTGACACTGTAGTTCTGCTCCTGCGACTGGCCCAGCGCCAGATTTTGGGTGATTTTTCCCCCAAAAGGGCCAAGCCGCTGGAGTTGGGTTGGTGGAATGCTGTTCCATGCGCCCAGCAGGGCGTCGCTGGAGCATTCCTCACTGTCCTGCGCATTTTGCAGAATGTTTTTGGCAACCTTCAAACAGTAGCGTCCATATTGACGCTGGGCTTCCTCACTTGCCTGCTGATTCCGGTTCAAAAAGAACTGAATGATTTCCGTATCGCTCATAAATATGTTCTCCTGAAAGGCCTTTCACTGAGAAAGTAACCGTTTCGGACGAATTGGTTGCACAAAGTCAGAAAAACAATGACCATCTTATCACAAAAAAACACAAGTGGGGGAACAGGTGCAAAAACAGACCTGCTTCCAATGCGGAAATCTGCGCTGCCAGTTCTGGCATTCTATCGGCAATCTGCTATAATAATAGGCAGATTATTAGGGAAATGATTTTATCCATTTCCCGCAAGGAAGGAGCAACTATGAAAAAGAAAACACTACTCACACGCGCTGTGGGCCTGAGCCTGTGCGCGGCATTGCTTGGTTCAAACGCTATGGCAGCCGCCGGCACACCCTACACCGGCGCGGCAAAAGACATCACCGCCCCGGATGGGCAGGTGGCAACGCTGATCGTGGACGGGACCGTGACCCGGTTTGACGACAGCGATGCACAGTATAACGGCGACGCCACTGTGGTCTACACCGACAATCTGGACGAAGCCGGCAGCCGTTTGTCCTCTTTCAGCGCCGGCGGCGCAGATGAGACCGACAACGATTATGCCTACCATACGGCGCTGTTTGTAAATGAGACCGGCGTGGTGGACGGCAAGTCCGTCACCGAAGCCATTTCCGCCGGCACCTATGACAAAACCAGAGCCGAGGGCATTACAATTGATTCCACCGACCCCAGCTTCAACGGCATCATCGTGGCCGGCGGCATCGACTATACCATTGCCAAGGCCACCATTCGGTTCAACACCGACGGCGACGGCCGCCAAAGCTGCGATTTCTCCGGCAAAGGCTCGGCCATCACCTCTTTCGGCGAGGGTACAAAGCTGACGGTGGAGGACTCCGACATCTCTGTCTCCGGCGTAGCAAACCTCACCATGTTTGCCGACTCCGGTTCCACCATGACCGTGCGGAACTCCAAACTGTATTCTGGCGGCGGCACGCTCCATGCGGGCTACTTGAATTCCCCCAATCAGAATACGATGGTCGCGCCCCCCTGGATTTTGGGCATTATGGGTTCCTCCCGCTGCACCAATCTGGAGGGCAGTAATACCACGATGAATTTTATCGACTGCGAGACCTCCGCCGCCAAATGGGCAGTGCTGTCCACGGACTCCGGCTCCAACATGAAACTCAATGTAGTCAACACCTCGCTGGAACTGACCGGAGCAGACTATCCCCTGCAGGCCGACGGCACTTACAAGGATGATGACGGCGACCCCAATCCCTATACAACGCGCTCCGGCTACGGCACCTATACCATCGGCGGCGCTGACGAGCAATTCCTGGGCGTTACCATCAACGTGGGCACCTACGCCAACATCCTCACCGGCGGCTCCGCTACCTACTCCAACCTGGAAGCAGGCGAGACTTACGAACTGTTGGATGCCAACGGCGAGGTCAGCGAGACTTATGAGGCAAAAGAGGACAAAAACACGGTGATTAACTCTGACACCTTTGGATTTATGTCCCATCAGGGTCAGGACACTTTGACCATCGAAAACGGCACGGAGGTCAACTCCAACTATGCTTCTCTGCTGATCAAAAACACCCAGGGAGACACCACCATCCATGTCACCAACGGCGCACAGCTGAAATCCCGGAATGGTATCCTCATGCAGGTCATGGACAATGATGACTCTACCACCGGTATGGATACCGCTACCTTCAGCTTCAACACCACACATGAAGAGCCTGCCGGCTGGCCATCTGAAAACGGCAATGTTTCCTCCGAAATGTCAGAGGAGGAAGCCGGAGGCGAAGGCGATTCCGGCGGCGATATGGCTCCCCCGGACGGCGGAATGGGCGCACCTCCTGAGGGAATGCCCCCGGATGGAATGGGCGGCGATGAGGGCGGCCCCGGCGGTCAGGAGGGTGACTTGGACAGCGAAAGCACCGGCCCTGTGGTAAACCATCTGAATGTGGAAAACACGGAACTTACCGGCGATATCTATAACGGTTCCGGTTATTATGGCCAAAACGCCGTGGGCGTGGAAGTCAATCTGGGAAAGGACGCCGTTCTAAGCGGCGCCATGGCGCAGACTGAGACCATCCACACGGATGCGACAAAATATTCCTCCACTGTCCTGCCCGAGGGAACTTCCGCCGAGGAAGCCGGACAGATCACTTCCTTCACCATTGCAGAGTATTACAACATCGGCCATGTAGCCAATCGCTTCTACAACAACGGCGGCAACACCATCGCCGTGAATTTGACGGACAACGCCGTGTGGAACGTCACCGGCAACTGCCTGATTTCCTCTCTCTCCATTGCTGACGGCGCTGCTGTACAGGGCGCAAACGGCACTGTCACCATGACGGTGGACGGCGTGGAAACTGCGCTTGTTCCCGGTGATTACGAGGGCGAGATCCGCCTGAATTACACGGAAAATGAGTTTGTCGAGGAAGAAGTGGCGTCTGAAGCGGAGGAAGCGCCTTCTGAGCCCCCCTCTGAAGTGCCTGCCGCATCTGCGGAAGAAACGCCGGAAGTCTCTGAGACCCCTGCGGAAAGCAGTTCCGGTCTTGGCGGCGGCGCCATCGCCGCGATTGTCATTGCGGTTCTTGCAGTGCTTGGTATTGCGACCGCTGTGATCGTCAAGAAAAAGAAAAAATAAAGCGTCATATGGACGTTTCAGAAATTTGACTGAATGTTGAAGCGGGAGAAACCACAGATTTTTGTGATTTCTCCCGCTATTTCCAACTTTTGAGGCAGGCAATTTCTGCAAGAATTGCGCTTTGCAGCAGACCTTTTGTTTGTTCGATATGAGTATAAAAATTTACGCTTCTTTGACCACCAACGTACCGCCGGAAGCCAGAGAATAGGTCCCCGCTTTTGCCGCAACAGCCTCAATGGTAATTCCCGCCGGGGCGTCGATCTGATTTGTATCCGCCTCGCCAACAATGATAACGGAGGACTGATTGGTCGCCATCCAAGTGCTTTTGCTGTCCATGGTTAAAATCGCACCGTTTATTGCGCCGGTCAAAGATGCATTCTCCAGCGAGACAATCATCTCCCGATCCGGATCCTCATGGAGGATCGCGCCTTCCAGATCGGACCGCCTGATATTGACATGGATGCCGTAAACTCGCTTGCCGCCGGTTTTGGTGGCATTGGGGTCAGTATTGACAATGGAATGCACCAGCACCCCGTTGTCTGCGGAGATCTCACTGGATTCAATATTCACAATGGCGTTCTGACTACGAATGGAGACTGCGTCCTTGACCGAATTGACTGCGCTGCTGCGTACCGTCAGCGTACCCACTTCGGAGGGCATTCCCATGACGCAGTGGATATGCGCAAAATAGCTGCCGCAGACGGCGGTACAATCGTCAAAGGTCATGTCGCATTCACCGGCCATGATGCCTGCCTGGTCCGCTACGTCAAAATCGCAGCGGTTGAAGAAATCATGACAGCCGCCATCAGCATACGCGCCGTAACCGGACAGAATGGTCTGTACCTTACAATCGTTGGCTTCCAGCTTTACATAACCGCCGGAGCCATCGGTGGAAAGCGCCGCCCAGCCGTCGCCGATGATGGTGGAATCATAGAGATATGTCTCAGAGTTGGACTGGGTGCAATGGGTACGGCAGTTGCCCAATATCTCCAGCGCCGCAGGCGGACTTCCCGCATCCTCCAGATTAGCGGCAGCCGGGCCAAAGGGCGCGCCATGGCCATGGAGATAGCTGTTGTAAATATACATTTTGGAGTATTCCTCCGTCGCCGTACAGCAGCGGGCTTTTCCCACCGTCAGAATTTTGCAGTTCCGGATGGTCATTTCAGAATGATTGTTCGCAAACAGGCCGGAGCCTTTGCCGCCCAGACCGTTGGAGTTGGAGTGGAGAAAAATGGTCGAATCCTCTACGGTATATTTCTCTCCTTCGCCAGAGACCGTAATACCGCCGGCATCCGGATCGTCAGATTCCAGATAGACGCCGCTGGCTTCGTCCTCCCCGATGACGCCTGCAATGACAGGCGCTTTTTCAAAGCTGCCCATGGTCAGTTTTCCGTTTTCTTTCAGCGCAATGGGAGTTTTCGGCGTATTGGAACCGCCGGGAGGGCCGCCGGGACCACCAGGGCCGCCAGGGCCGCCGGGACCACCGGGACCACCAGGGCCGCCGGGACCACCGGGACCGCCGCCCATCATCGCCATAAACTCCTCCATGGAAGGCATCTTAAACTCCTCCCGAACGGGAGCCTCATATGCAGCGCCGATGATTTTTGCCATGCTATTTCCTTCTTTCACCCGTCTATTTTCAGAAAATATTACGTTCCTGAAGTGTTTCCTATTATACAACAGAGCGCAGGAAACTACAAGCCGGATTTATCCAAACCGCTGTTCAATTTCTGCCTGTATGTGACCACTTTTACATTGACGGCTTTCAAAATTTATCGTACAATGGCTCTGTAAACAAGCTTTCGGGAGGAAATTTTCATGTACTATCTCGGAGTTGATCTGGGCGGCACCAATATTGCCTGTGCCGTTGTGACCCATGAAGGGGAAATTCTGGGAAAATCCTCGATCCCAACAGCCCTGCCGGATACACCGGAGTCCATTGTGTCCCGCATTGCAGAATGCTGTATTCTTGCAGTAGAGGCCACGGGCTGTCAAATGTCCGATATCGTCTCTGCGGGCATCGGTGCGCCAGGCATCGCCAATTCTCGATCCGGCATGGTGGAATACAGTTGTAATCTGGGCTTTCAAAATACGCCTTTGGCGCAAATGGTATCTCGAGTTCTGGGAAAGCCGGTTTATCTGGAAAACGACGCAAACGCGGCGGCGCTGGGCGAATATGCCGCCGGCTCCGGGCGGGGCAGTCATTCGCTGGTTGCCATTACTCTGGGCACCGGAGTTGGCGGCGGCGTCGTTTGGGACGGACATCTGCTGACCGGCTTTAACTATGCCGGTGCGGAACTGGGCCACTTTGTTATGATCCAGGATGGCGAACCCTGCACCTGCGGAAGAAAGGGTTGTTTTGAGGCCTATTGCTCCGCCACGGCGCTGATCCGCCAAACCTGTCGGGCGATGGAACAGTATCCGAAAAGCGCCATGTGGCTGGAAGCGCCGTCGCTGGAGCAGGTCAACGGCAGAACCGCCTTTGACGCCATGCGACGGGGCGACTCGGCCGCCAAAGCCGTGGTTGATCAGTATATCCGCTATCTGGCGGATGGCCTGACTTCCATTGTCAACATCTTTCAGCCGGAAATTCTCTGTGTCGGCGGCGGAATCTGCAACGAAGGCGAAACGCTTCTTGCTCCCGTCCGCGAGATTTTTGACCGGGAGGATTATGCCCGGGACTGCCAATATCGTACCAGTATCGTCCGGGCCACGCTGGGCAATGACGCCGGTATCATTGGCGCGGCCCTGCTGCCGCTTTACCGATGACGATGGATCAAACAGAGTCGCGAATGCGGCTCCATTCAGGCCGTAGACAAACGCCGCTGCTGAGCGTCAGGCTGGCGGCGGTGTTCTCTGTTTTATGTGAAATTTCGGGAAAAATACAAAAAACAGAAGGGATGCCGTACGATTCCGCGAATCCCCCAAGTTCCGTTTTGCCAGCTTTTTCAGATTCACGCATACAAAGGGGAGCGCGGACTTTACTTCC
>CAZGOQ010000041.1:0-14548 GCA_964527315.1 uncultured Oscillospiraceae bacterium
CTGATTTTCGATTATGGATTGGAATAAGAACTCATTCCATTCGTACGCAAGAACTGGAACCCTGCATAATTAAAAATCGCAAAATACCATAATATCCGCTGCCATTGGTTAAGCCGACGAACTGCGCCTTAACTGCATCGAGCGTATCTCGAGTTAAATATAAGCCTCTCTTGTTGTATTTCCGGCTGGCTCTGCTGACGCCATATTTCTCTGCGTGTTTTACCGGGGGGGATTGCCGATACCGCATATCTTGTGTGATACGATTTATGAAGGGTATGGTCTTCTTTCGGTTTGGTTTTGTATGGTGGCTTAACTATAACCTATGTGCCCGCACGCTTCATTTTTATCCAGTTGTCCAATATGTATGTACGCCTACAAGTGCAAGCAGGAACCGCCGGGAAACCGTGATTGATTTTCCGGCATAAGCGCCGTATAATATCGAAGAATCAATCTGTAAAGAAGGCGCTGGAATGAAAGAATATCTGGAACTGATTGTGACGTTCTTCAAAATTGGCATTATGACCTTTGGGGGCGGCTATGCCATGCTGCCCATTATCCAGCGGGAGGTGGTGGAGAAGAAAGACTGGGCCACAGAGGAGGAGATTCTCAATTATTATGCCATCGGTCAATGTACCCCCGGCGTGATCGCCGTCAACACTGCCACGTTCATCGGGAACAAGAGAAAGGGTGTTTTAGGCGGCTTTTTGGCAACCTTTGGGATCGTGTTGCCCAGTCTGATCATCATTACCATTCTTGCGGCGGCGCTGACCGGTTTTGCGGACATTCCGGCGGTGCAGCACGCCCTGGCGGGAATCCGCGTAGCGGTTGTGGTGCTGGTGGGCTTTTCCGTCGTGAAGCTGGCCAAAAGCGGTATCAAAGACGCTTTCGGCTGGTGTGTTTTCCTTTTGACCTTTTTGGCGTCGGTACTGTTTGATTTGTCCCCGGTGATCATTGTAATCGCTGCTGCGGCGGCAGGACTGATCATGGGGGCGCTGCTGGCCCGCAGGGGAGGGGATGCAGCATGAGCGAGTTTTTGAGAATGTGCTGGGAGTTTTTTAAAACCGGACTTTTGAGCGTTGGAGGCGGGCTTGCCACGCTGCCGTTCCTCTATCGGATGGCGGATCGGTTTGGCTGGTTCACGCGGGCTATGCTGTCGGATATGATCGCGGTGTCGGAATCCACCCCGGGGCCAATGGGCGTCAATATGTCCACCTACGCGGGCTTTACCACAGGGGGGATTTTAGGCGCTGTGCTGGCGACTGCTTCCCTTGTACTGCCCAGCATTCTTGTGGTGTTGATCGTGGCACGGTTTCTCGACCGCTTTCAATGCAGCCCTCTGGTTCAGCGCACCATGAATGGACTGCGGCCTGCTTCGGTAGGACTGATCGCGGCGGCGGGCTTTGGTATTTTGCAGCTGACGCTGAATTTGGATTTTTCAAAAACCATTTCCCAGTGGATGGACTACCGGGCCCTGTTGCTGGGAATCGGGATTGCCGTACTGTATTACTTCAAAAAGAAGTGGCATCCCATTGCCTTTATCGGAATCGGCGCAGCTGCGGGCCTGATTTTTTCTCTATAAAGAAAAGACCGGAGCCGATTTCTGCGCTAAAAAATGTATGTGATCCTGCTTTCCCATAACAGATTATAAAATCATCGCATTCGTGATAAACGACCACAAAACGGTTATGATACGCGCATCCGCGCACGTTACTGCGCGACACTTAAAACAATTATAAAACTGTGAACCGACAGGGAGATGAAATTCGAATGCTGTATGGTCTGCTGTTTCCACTGATTGGAACTGCATTGGGCGCAGCCGGTGTATTCTTTATGAAAAGTGATATGCCGGAACTGGTGCGCCGGGGGCTCACCGGCTTTGCCGCCGGTGTGATGGTGGCGGCGTCCATTTGGAGCCTGTTGATTCCGGCGATGGAGCAGTCCGGGCATCTGGCCCAATGGGCGTTTGTCCCGGCGTTCCTCGGCTTCTGGGCGGGGATTCTGTTCCTGCTGCTGTTAGATCGGCTCATCCCGCATCTGCATATGGGAGCAGACAAGGCCGAGGGGCCGAAAACTTCTCTTGGAAAGAATACCATGATGGTGCTGGCGGTAATCCTGCATAACATCCCGGAAGGCATTGCTGTGGGCGTGGTCTATGCGGGGCTGCGCACCGGAAACAGCGGCATTTCCGCAACCGGAGCGCTGGCGCTTGCACTGGGGATTGCCATTCAGAATTTCCCGGAGGGCGCGATCATATCAATGCCCCTGCGCGGTGAGGGAATGGGCAAGGGCAGGGCCTTTGCGTGGGGTGTGCTCTCCGGTGTGGTGGAGCCGCTGGGCGCATTGATGGCCATTGGTCTGGCGGGGCTGGTCGTTCCGGCGCTGCCCTATCTGCTCAGCTTTGCTGCAGGAGCAATGATCTATGTGGTGGTAGAGGAACTGATCCCGGAGATGTCCGAAGGCAGCCATTGGAACATTGGCACGCTGTGCTTTGCCGCCGGCTTTACGATCATGATGGCGCTGGATGTAGCGCTGGGATAGTGCGCCGGTTCGGCATACGGCGGCTCAGCATAACTTCAAAGTGGTACGCGCATTGCAGCAATCCAAACAGTTTAAGTGTTCATCCATCACCATGACGCCCTTTGATTTCGCAAAGGTTCGGAGCAGATCGGACTTGCTCAAACCGGCACAGCGGGTACTCTCCGCTAAACAGATGCGCACGGCATAGTGCTGTTCCGTAAAGGCACGGGCTTTTTCAATCTCATCTGGGTGCTCCGGAATGCAGCGTTCAAAAGGCTGACCGTATTTGGGACTTTTGGCGACTTTCTGCAAAAATAACATTTTGCAACGGATTTTTCGCTTATATGAGTAAGGGGAACCGCATTTCCAAGTCAGATACTTAGTATAGAGTCTCGACATTCATCACACAAGAGGAAGAATGATGCTGGGGGACAGTACATATACCCGAAATGATTGGCTGACAGTTGATCAGTGATTTAGCCCCTTATCACACTTCAGCCAAACGCAAACGGAAGTTTAACGCAGATGTCATTCTTCAAAACAGGTGGCGTTTTCATTCTGATATTGGGTTTTGCGGCTTTTCTTTTGCAATTCCTCATATTCCATAATGATTCAAAAACCGCGTCAGCATGACTGCCATCTGACCCCGGGTGGCGGAACCTTTTGGGGCAATAGCTGCGTTGCCAATCCCGTTGATAATGCCCGCGCCCACCGCCCAGCGGAGCGCCGGGATCGCATAACTGCCCGCTGTGCTGACATCCCGATAGGCGGAAAGATTGTCAAAGGCATTGGTTTGGTAGCCCATGGCCGAAGCGTAGCGGTAGAGAAATACCGCCGCCTGCTCCCGGGTCAGCTTCTGGCCGGGGCCAAAGTCCGTACTGGAAACACCGTTGGCGATCCCTTTTTCTCTGGCCCAGGCAACTGCACGGGCATAATAAGCATTGGCAGGCACGTCCTGAAACCCGCTGTCCGTTCCATAGCCGGGACTTCCGGCCATGCGCCAGAGCACGGTCACCAGCATGGCTCTGTCCATTGTTCCTTCTGGCTCGAAGGTCGTTGGACCGGTTCCCTGAAACAGACCCCGCTCAGTCACATTCTCAATCGCGCTGTAATAATAGCTGGAAGTCGGTACATCCGCGAAACTGCCGCCGGAACCCGAACTCAGCATCCGCGGCGCATAGTCCGTCTGTGAAAGGGGATAGGCTGCAAGGAATTCGTCTGTCCGATATTCTTCACTGGCGTTGTGGGCCTGAAAGTTCTCCGAACCCAGAAGAAAATAATTTCTGCCCGATGCCTGATCCTGCCCATCCCAGGTTGCGTCCACATTATAATAAAGTCCGTCCAGGTTGACGATGTTCCATGCGTGATTGTTCCCGGTAATAATCCGCACCGGAAGCCCCATGGAACGGCACATGGCATAAAACAGCGTCGCATAGCCCTGACAGACCGCTTTCCCCTTTACCAGCGCACCATAGGCGGAGTAGACCGACAGGTCGCCCGATTCCAGCTCCTCATAGGCCATACTTACATGGCTGGTGATGTAATCATAGATGCCGCAGTATTTTTCATAACTGCTTTTCTGCCAGAGATCCAATTCCTCCAGCACATCCGAAAGTGTCTGCAAAAATTCCCGCTCCTGCGCAGCGTCCGAGTAATAGGTCATTTCTATCAGAAACACATACCGGCCGCCGGTAAAAATCCTGTATTCCCAATTACAGCTGGACCAACTCCAAAGCAGATAATCCCCCGTGTTTACGCCGGTGGCCAGCGCTTCGCTGCATGCTGCCGGAAACAGCGTTTCTCTCATGTCCGGCACGCCGTCCTCTGCGCGGATATACAATGAAAACCGGGTATCCCGATCCTTCATGTGATCCCGCAGCTGCTCCTCTGCTTCCGCCACGCTGACAAATTCCGCGTTTGAAATATCCAGTTCTTCCAGCGCCCAAACCGGAGCGTTTGCGTCCTCCCCGGACAGAGACTGGCTTACAGCCGGCGCTTGTCCATCCTCGCTGATCTCCTCGCCGAAGGATCGGGAATTGACATAGGAATCTCTGCCATACTCTAACCATGCCCCGCTGTCTCCGGCCCATACGGGAAACGCCATATTCCATACAACCAACAATGCCATCAAAAATTCCGGCGCTCTTTTTCCAACAGACTTCATCCTGCATCCCTCCTGCCGTTAAAGTTAATCCCATATCAGCTTATCTTATCGAACTTCCGCCGCTAAGTCAACCGTCGGATGATTCCATCTTTTCTTTTCTCAAAAAAGAAAGACACACAAACAGGTGACCAAACCCGTTTGTGTGCCAATAGAAGAAGGAGAAATGAAAAAGAATTGTTACATCATTATCATACGCTCTGAATATTACGAAAACTATCGCACTTCTATTTCGTTTTTATAAAGTTTCAAAAATATTTTTGTAACATTTTGCTGCCTAGCTGATATTTTCAGCAAGTTTCCGCAGCAGCTGCGCCACAGATCCCTGCAGCACATCCTCCCCGAGCACGCCAGTGCGCACCAGCAGCGCTATCGCCATGGTCAGAAAAAACGCGCCGGAAAGCAGGCCAACCACAGCGCCGCCCACATGGTTGACTCTGTGAATCACCGGCAAACGATCCGCCAAATTCACGGCCAGCATTGCTCCGTGGAGAAGCATATAGATTACGAAAAAACTCAGGCAGAAAATCAGTCCGCCCGCCACTGTTTCCACAAGAATTTTAGATGCGGTTTCTGCCGCAGATCCCACCAGCGGCGCACTGATTTCCTTTGCCACATTTTCCGCTGCCTCCGGAATATCGACGCCTAAATTGTCCAGCAGTCCCGTGATCCCAGACAGATCCACCTGATGTCCGCCAATCTCCATTTCTCCATTGGCTGCCTGTTCCGCCGTTTCCCCGGCGTTCTCCGTAATAAAGTCCTGCATTCGCTCTGAAAAATACGCCGTCACCCTGGGTTCCAGCCAGGCTTCTGCCTTTGGCGTCAATGTCTCCTGCGCTGCCGCCGCCCCCAGACAGCTGAGTACCAGCACCAAAAGTGTGCAGAGGGACAACAGCAGTCCCTTCCGATATCCGGACAGCACACATACCAATATGATCAGAAGCAACAGCAGATCTGCCATCATTCCATTTCCTTTCTCTCTATTTGTTTCGCTTTTTCCGAGAGCCGTTGCAGCAGCACCGCCCGGTCATTGGCATAGCTGCCCTCCAGCACTTCCTCCAGCAGTTCATTCAGCATAGTCCCCACCGCAGGCCCTTCCGGTATGCCAAGCGTCAACGCATCCCGGCCGTCTACTGCCAGCGTTTTCAGAGAAAGGCATGCATCCTCCTCCAGAACTTCCCACACAAGTCTCTCCAACTTTGTCAGCCGCTGCAGTTCCTGCCGAATCATGGGAATATCCGCGTGAGCCAGGCAGTCGCAGCGTTTGACCTCCAACAGCCGCAGCGTGTTCTCTTTTCCAAAACGGCTGAGCCACCGGCGGGCAATCTTCGGTTCCACGGGACCGTCGATCCCGTGCTTTTCCACAAGAAAGCAGACCGTTTCCCTTGTCATGCGGTCCGCCCGGAGCCGGTTAAACACCCCCTGGGCCAACTGTGCGCTTTTTTGCGCGTGGCCGTAAAAATGCCCCACGCCCTGCTCGTCCATGGTAAAGGTCGCTGGTTTTCCCACATCATGGAGCAGCAGCGCCCAGCGCACATATTTGTCCGCCTTTGACGCCGCCACCGCCGCCACCGTGTGTTCCCAGACGTCCAAATGGTGGGATGGATGGTGCTGCAAAAAGTTCATGCAGGGCGCGATCTCCGGCAGGGCGCCGGTTAACACAGTGCCGTACTTGGACAGGATCCTTCCCACATAAGGCCCCATAAAAAGGGCTGTCAGTTCCCGATAGATTCGCTCTCCGCTGACATATTCCAGCAGGTGCTTTTTCTGCTCCATGGCCCGGGCCGTGGCCGAGTCAATTTCAAAGCCCAGTTGCGACGCGAACCGTAGCCCCCGAAGGATACGCAGCGCATCCTCTTCAAACCGCTGCGCCGGATTTCCCACACAGCGGAGACATTTCTGTTCCAGGTCTGCCTGACCGTCAAAGGGATCCTGAATCACGCCATCCAAGCCTACCGCCATGGCGTTGATGGTGAAATCCCGCCGCTGAAGATCTTCCTTTAAATCGCTGACAAACGAGACCTGTTCCGGCCTTCTGTGATCGAAATAAGTTCCATCCCGGCGAAAAGTGGTAATCTCATAGGGCTTTCCTTCTAAGATCACCGTCACCGTTCCATATCTTAGACCCGTTTCCACAGTGCGGGCTTTCGAAAAGCAGGCTTCCACTTCCTCCGGCAGCGCCGAAGTGCAGATGTCCCAGTCCCCAGGCGCACGGCCCAGCAGGGTATCCCGCACACAGCCGCCCACTGCATAGGCTTGAAACCCCCGGCCAGTCAGCGCTTTTAAAATTGTCTCCGCCCCTGCCGGGATGTTCATGGGTGTTCCTCCTCTTAATTCTTTAAGCTGTGCAGCGGTGCGGGGATCCTGCCTCCCCGGGCCACAAATTTTTCCGCGCTTTCACTGTGGACCGGCATCACCGGCGCACTGCCGAACAATCCGCCGAATTCCAGTTCATCCCCCACAGCCTTTCCAATGGCGGGGATCACGCGCACCGCAGTGGTTTTATTGTTGACCATACCGATGGCCGCTTCATCTGCGATGATAGCGGAAATAGTGGAAGCGGAGGTGTCGCCGGGAATGGCGATCATATCCAGTCCCACAGAGCAAACACAGGTCATGGCCTCCAGTTTATCCAGCGTCAGTGTGCCGCACTTGGCGGCGGCGATCATGCCCTCGTCCTCAGAGACCGGGATAAACGCGCCGGACAGACCGCCCACATGGTTTGACGCCATCACGCCGCCTTTTTTCACTGCATCGTTGAGCATGGCCAAGGCCGCGGTGGTGCCGTGGCTGCCGCAGACCTCCACGCCGATTTCCTCCAGGATCCGCGCCACGGAATCTCCCTTGGCCGGCGTCGGCGCAAGGCTCAGATCCACAATGCCATATGGAACACCCAAGCGCCGGGCTGCCTCCTGGGCCACCAGTTGACCCATGCGGGTGATGCGGAACGCTGTCTTTTTTATGGTTTCCGCCACCACATCAAAGGGCTGCCCCTTGACGTCCTGCAGCGCGTGATATACCACGCCGGGGCCGGAAACGCCCACATTAATTTCGCACTCCGGCTCGCCCACGCCGTGGAATGCGCCAGCCATAAAGGGATTATCTTCCACTGCGTTGGCAAACACCACCAGCTTCATGCAGGCCCGGCCTTCGCCCTCCGGGGATTGCTCGGCGGTCTCCCGGATGATTTTTCCCATAAGGGTCACCGCGTCCATATTGATGCCCGCCCGGGTGGTCGCCACATTGACGGAGGAACAGACGTTGTCCGTCCTCGCGAGGGCCTCCGGAATAGACAGGATAAGTCTTTGATCGCCCAGAGTCATCCCCTTGTGTACCAGTGCGGAAAAACCGCCAATCAGATTGACCCCGCAGGCTGTCGCCGCTTTGTCCATCGCCATGGCAAAGGGGACATAGTTCTCTGTCTCACAGGATTCCGCCACCATGGAAATGGGCGTGACGGAAATGCGCTTGTTGACAATGGGGATGCCAAGTTCCCGCTCAATGGCTTCCCCTGTAGGCACAAGCTGCTGTGCGCAGCGTGTGATTTTATCATAAATTTTCTGGGCTGTTTTTTGGGGATCCGGGCCGCAGCAGTCCCGCAGGGAAATCCCCATGGTAATGGTTCGAATGTCCAGATGCTGATGGTCGATCATGTCCAGCGTCTGCATGATTTCATTTTGCCTGAGCATTGTTTTTCACCTCAAACCCGGTGCATGGCGTTAAAGATGTCCTCCCGCTGAATGCGGATCGAAAGCCCCATGCTGAGTCCCCGCTGATCCAGTGCGTCCCGGATCAGTTCATAGGACTTGTCAGAGGTGGACAGATCCACCAGCATATTCATGGTAAAAAACTCATCCATAACGGTTTGGTTGATGTCCAGAATGTTGACGCCCAGGCCTGCCAGTTCATTGCAGACTCCGGCAATAATGCCGACAGCGTCCTTTCCGGTCACAGTTACGATTGCTTTCATTCCCTTCCTCCTATTTCAATTCATCCAGCGTCAACGTAAAGCTGTCCAAAAAGTTTTCGATAAAAAACCGGAGTTCCGGCATATCCATTTCATCCAGTGCCTGACGGGTTTGCCGGGCGGCCAGAATAAACTCATGGTTGGACGCTTTCAGCTCCTCCAGGCACTTGATGTGGGCGGATAACTTGTCCGCTGCCTTGACGATTTTCTCCACCTCCGGGGCGACATCCCGCAGGAAAGGCTCATAGCACTTCCGCAGCACCGGGGGCAAGGTGGCGAGCAGTTCTTCCGCCGCAATATCCTCCACCTTTTTATAGGCATCTCTGATTTCGCCGCTGTAATACTTGACCGGGGTGGGCATATCGCCGGTGATGATCTCAGAAGCGTCGTGAAACAGCGCCGCCGTGGCGCAGGTTTCCGGCGAAATATCCTTACCGTAGACCTCCCGCCCGATCAGTGCCAGCGCGTGGGCCAACACCGCCACCATATGGCTGTGTTCCTGCACATTCTCCGGACTGGAATTACGCATCAGTCCCCAGCGGGTGATATAGCGCATTCTGGACAGGTAGGCGTAAAAGGAATAGCCTCCCTGCTCCTTGCTGACTTTGTTTCTCGGCTCCGGCTGATCCAGCCGGGTCAAATCGGTGATCTCCATAAAAAACTCCTTTCCGAGAATCAGATCAATATATTTTAGAATATTCATTGTAGCATGTTTCTCTTCATTTGTAAATCCGCAGAAAAAAAGAGGATTTGTCCCTGCAATCTTAAAGAGTTTGGAGCGTCGATCGGTTCACCGATGACAAGCCCGTTGTGCGGCGGCTCCGGGATGTGGCGACATACAAAAAATGGGAAGCGGAAAATCCGCTTCCCATTTCGGCATATGAAAAGGGGACTCCTGACGCGCTGTGTCTGAATATTCCGAGTCGTTTTCGCAACGATCCGGCAGACTCCTCGTCAGTTCACCTTCACCCGGTCGATCTCCTGCCAGCCATGGTCATAACTATAGCAGATAATCTCGCCGTCTTCGCTCATTCCAATGGCGTCGCACCAGCCTTTTCGCAGCTTTTCCGGCTTGATTTTTGTCCCGGTTTTATGGCGCACCAAATAGTAGCTGTGAGCGTTCAATGTGATATAATAGATATACCCCTGATCATAAATCAGCCTGCAAGGACCTTCTTCCGGCTTTTCTACTACACTTTTTGCTCCGTTTCTGCTGCAGACCGTATCGATTTTTGTCAGATTCGTGTAGTCGGCGTTGATGGAGTACAGGGAGGATCCCCACTGAAAGTAGATTTTATCCGGCCCGACCGCCATCGCATTCGGATCGTCCAGACGATAAACGTCATCTCCGGAAATGTCTACAGCGATATTTATATTTTGTATCAGTCCCGCAAACATATCCAGTTCCATTCCATCCCAGAACGCATTCAGGTCGATTCCCTCCGTGGAGGGGCCGCCGGCGGGTTCCGTAGGAATGAGATACCATGTCAGCGCCGCAAAGCCGCCCGCGATCAGGGCAAGCCCCAGTATACCGCCGGTCACAATGCGCACGATCTTCTTTTTATTCCGCCGGGACTTCTGATTTTCCCAACCGATCTCATGGAGCCAGCGTTTCTGACTTCTCCTGTGGTCGAGTGCCAGCAGGATGATTCGCGCCGCTGCAAACGTTGCGAACAGAATGAAACAGACAATTCGTTTTGCTGCCGACGCATCAAAGTCCTCCAATGCCGCCAGGAACAGCGCCGCCGTTCCCAGCGCGCCCAATGTCAATCCCCATCGCAAGGTGCGCTGTCCTCCGGTGCGGTATTCCTGATTTTGCACCGGGCCGCTTTCCTCTGTCCGGAACGCGACTCTGGTGTCATTGAGCAGATCGCTCCGCACCAGCGTATCGTCCAGCTTATCCCGGCTGATGGACACATAGGCCTGGCGGTACTCCTTACTGGGCAGCAAGGCGTCCAGCTGTTCCTCTGCGGTGGGAATCCGCCGCTTGTCCTCCATTTCGTCCAGCTGCTTAAAATGAAAGTGGATATCCGCGACAGGCAGAGGCATATTGGCGGCGGCAAATTTGATCTTTTCCGTCAGTTCGTCAGCGCTTTCCACCGTGGAAATATCAATCCCGGCGGAAACCTCATAGAGCCGTTCCAACTGCTCCTTCTGCTGCCGCACCCATTCAAGATACTGGGGATAGATCTTCTGTATGGAGCCGGGATCATCCAACATCTCCTTGATCTCCGCCAGCGTAAACAGTGCCCGTCGGAGCATGGCAATGGTTTGCAGCCGCCGCAGATCTGCCCCGGAATACTCCCTTGTCCTATTACGTCCCGCGTTATCCCTCTGCGGGGCGATCAGTCCCTTCTCCTCATAGAGCCGGAGGGCCTTTTGGGTCAGTCCGGTTCTTTCGCAGATTTCTTTTTTCTTCATAGAACCATCCCTCTGCTATTCCTCTTTATTTCCCTTCAGCATATAGAGCACTGCCATTTTCTGATTGACCGGCAATTCCCCCGACCTCGCTGCCAGAGTGCTTTTCTGCGAAAGGGAGTATGCCTGTGTAATTCCATAGTGCAGCTTATCCTGAATTGGGTCTTTCCCGCCGCTCGTTTCTCTTTCCTCTCTGCGCGGGGATGTTCGAGCAAACCATTTAAAAATTTTCATGTAAAACACTCCTTTCTACGTTCATCCTACAGGATGCCCCAAGGGCATTGTCAAGGAGTATTTGAAGAAAATTTGTATTTTTCCATTATACAGACTTTTGAAAGAAAAACAACCGTCCGGATCAGCGCTTGCATTTATTCGCAGAATTGGCTACAATATAGAAAATGTATTTCCCGTGGAGGTGGACATATGACTTCTCCCCGCATGGCGGCCGCCTATGAAAAACTCTATAAAGCGCTCTGCAACCAGAGTACCAATAACGTCATCACCGCAGCTTATGAAATCCTGCAAAACCCCATCCTGTTTGTGGACGAATATTTTCATGTAGTGTCTATGCATCCCTCCCGCCTGATCGGCATTCCGGAATGGGATGACATATATCGAAACAAGGCTATGGACCGGGAGCATATTTTCCGCACACTGGATGAATTTCTCTCCGGGAAAAAGGCGTTTTATGAGCCATTCTTTGCCAATACCGGTTCCTGCGCCGAATATCCCCGGATCTTTGCAGAGCTTGTGCAGGATGATACGGTTCGCGGCCACGTTATCGTATTCTGGAACGGCGAAGCGCCCACTCCGGAGGATTTCGACATCATCGGTCTGGTGCTCGATGCCATCCGGCTCCGCATCTCTACCCGTGTCAAATCCATGGGGAGTTGGAATCTGGCGCTTTCCACCAAACTGCTGGATCTCCTGGCTCCCAACACGCCCTCCCATCTGGAACGGCTGGCCTGCGAAGCCATTTCCGGCACCATGCAGCCCGATTATACCATCTGTGTTACCACCATCGGCGCACTGGCCTCTCAAAAGGCCTTTGCGGAATATGCCGTTCAGGAACTGCAGCAGCTTTACCGAAACGTCATCTGCGTCATCTATGATAATAACATCGTCACACTTTACGGCGGAACCAACCCCCATGGATCCGGAACTCCCATGCAAAAAAGCACCATGGCGGATCGGCTCTTTGACTTTTTCGGCACCCATGATATGATCTGCGGTCTTTCCGACAGCTTTACCGATCCAAGACAAGCCCGGGTACACTACCGTCAGGCTCTGCTCACCGCCCGGCTGGCCATGCAGCTGGGCCGGGGCAAATCCACCACCTTCTCCGATCTGATGCCCCTGCCGATTTTCCTCTCCGTTCTGGAAAAAGATTCGCCGGAAACCTTTATCCACCCGGCAATTTTCCGAATGCGGGAATATGACCGAAAAAACGGCACCTCCTATGACGAAACCATGCGGCTGTTCTCTTTCAATATGCACAACAAGGACAAGACCGCCGCCGCCCTTTGCATTCACCGAAATACCCTGCTCTATCGGCTGGGCCGCATCAGCGAGTTGTTTGACTTGCCCTATGAACACGATCAGGTGGCGCTGAATCTGCTGTGCAGCTATCTCATTCTGGAGTTGGGCCGCTTTGGTTCGCCTCAGACCATGAGCCGCATTTCCTCCACCGAAAATCCGGACGCTGCTCCCGCAGACAGCTCTGACTCCACCAGAAGGAATTGATTCCCATGTCCAATCGTACCAAAGGCATTCTCTGTATTCTGGGCGCCGCGTTCTCCTTTGCCGTGATGAATACCTTTGTCCGGCTCGCCGGAAACGTACCCTCCATGCAGAAAGCCTTTTTCCGCAATGCGGTGGCCGCCGTATTTGCCTTTGCCATCATGAAGAAAAATCATATGCCCTTTTCCCCACCGGAAAAACGCCATTGGCTCCTTTTGCTGGCCAGGGCCGTCTTTGGCACGGTAGGCCTTTTGTGCAATTTTTATGCGGTAGATCATCTGAATCTGTCCGACGCATCCATGCTCAACAAAATGTCGCCGTTTTTCGCCATTTTGATCTCCTATTTCCTGCTCAATGAGAAACTGAATCTGGTGCAGGGCATCAGCGTTATCGCGGCCTTTGCGGGCAGCCTGCTGATCATCAAACCCAACCCCTCCAACATGGCGCTGATTCCGGCTTTGCTTGGACTGCTGGGTGGCTTTGGTGCAGGCGTAGCCTATAGCTTTGTCCGGCTCATGAGTAAAAAGGGTATTCATTCCAGTCTCATTGTCTTTGTGTTTTCCGTGTTCTCCTGCCTTGTGTGCCTGCCCTATTTTATTGTGGTACACGCCCCTATGACCGGAACACAACTGCTCTTTCTCCTGCTGGCGGGCGTTTTCGGCTGCACGGGGCAGTTTGCTATTACCAGCGCTTATCGGTTTGCCCCTGCCAAAGAGATCTCTGTCTACGACTACACTCAGGTGATTTTTTCCGCGCTGCTGGGTTGGGCGCTGTTCTCCCAGCTGCCGGACCGATATAGTGTTCTGGGCTATGTGATCATCTGCGGCACAGGGGTTTGGATGTTTTTGTATCAAAAAAAAGCGGAACGCTAAGCGTCCTCCGTTCGACTCCGGCGATGTTCCTTCCATATTCCTTGAAATTGTAAAGGTTTATTTAATTTTTTCTCAATTTTTTCACCGCTTGCTTTTATGTGATACAATATTTAAAAAACTATTTTATAGAAGGTGTTTCACTATCATGACAAAAATTGATATTTTCTCCGGTTTCCTCGGCGCCGGCAAAACCACACTGATCAAAAAACTGCTCCAGGAGGTCTACGCCGGGCAGAAGATCGTGCTGATTGAAAATGAGTTTGGCGAGATCGGCATTGACGGCGGCTTTTTACAGGAGGCCGGTATTCAAATCACGGAGATGAACTCCGGCTGCATTTGCTGCTCTTTGGTGGGCGATTTTGGCGAGGCGCTGAAACAGGTCATGGCGGAGTACCACCCCGACCGGATCCTCATCGAGCCATCCGGCGTTGGCAAGCTTAGCGATGTGGCCCAGGCCGTGGAACGGGCGGAAACTGAGGGTATGGAGATCGGCTGTATGGTCGCCGTGGCGGACGCCACAAAATGCAAAGTCTATATGAAAAATTTCGGAGAATTTTATAACAACCAGATCGAGAACGCGGGAACCGTCATCCTTTCCCGTACGTCTCAAATGAAAGAGGAAAAACTCCGGGCTGCCGTGAATATGCTACGGGAGAAGAACCCCACCGCCGTGATCGTCACCACCCCATGGGATCAGCTTACCGGGCAGCAGCTGATGGAAGCCATGGAGCAAAGGGACTCTCTTCAGGCCGCGCTTTCCGCATTGGAAGCCCACGGCAAAGCGGAATGTGACGATCCCGACTGCGCCTGCCATCACCACCATGAGCATGACCATGACCATGAGCATGACCATGACCATGAGCATGAGCATGA
>CAZGOQ010000041.1:14648-17446 GCA_964527315.1 uncultured Oscillospiraceae bacterium
ACCATGAGCATGACCATGACCATGAGCATGACCATGACCATGAGCATGAGCATGACCATGAGCATGACCATGACCATGAGCATGAGCATGACCATGAGCACAGCCATGAACATCATCACCATGCCGACGAGGTCTTTACCTCCTGGGGCATGGAGACGCCCAAAACCTATTCGCGGGAGAAACTCGCTCAGTGCCTCAGCGCCCTCGGCAATCAGGAAACCTACGGCATGATTCTCCGGGCCAAGGGCATCGTACCCGGCGAAAACGGACAATGGCTCCATTTTGACTATGTGCCCGGTGAGCCGGAGATCCGTACCGGCGCCGCCGGCGTCATTGGGCGGCTCTGTGTCATTGGTTCAAAGATCAACGAAACCGCCATTGCCACTCTGTTTGAAACGTAAGGAGGCATGGCTATGGCAATTCCCGTATATGTTTTTACTGGATTTTTAGACAGCGGAAAGACCCGCTTCATGCAGGGCACGCTGGAGGATGATCGCTTTAACGCCGGAGAAAAAACGCTGCTGCTGGTCTGCGAGGAGGGCGAAGAGGAGTATGACCCTTCCGCTTTCTCCGCTCCCAATGTCTATATTGAAGTGATCGACGATCAGGACACATTGGATGAAGAGAAGCTGGAGACTCTTCGAAAAAAGCACCACGCAGAGCGGGTCTGCGTGGAACTCAACGGCATGAAGCTGATCAGCGATTTTTACGCCAGATTGCCGAAAAGCTGGGTGGTCTACCAGGAGATCATGTTTGCCGAAGCATCCAGCTTTCCCCTGTACAACGCGAATATGCGCTCTCTGGTGGTGGATAAGGTGGGCGGCTGCGAAATGGTGGTGTTTAACCGGGTGGACGAGACGGTGGACAAAATGGAACTTCACAGGATCGTCCGGGCCATCAACCGCCGATGCGACATCGCTTATGAAGCGAAAGACGGCAGCGTGGAATACGATGACATCGAGGATCCGCTTCCCTTTGACCTCAACGCTGATATTATCGACGTCAAGGACGAGGACTATGGCATCTGGTATCGGGACGTAACCGAGGATATGCAAAAATATTCCGGGAAAACCGTCCGCTTCAAAGCTCAGGTGGCCCACACCCGGAAAGTGGAAAAGGGCTGCTTTGTGCCGGGGCGTTTTGTGATGACTTGCTGCGTGGAAGACATCCAATTTATGGGCTTTGTCTGTCAGTATGAGCAGGCTGAAGCGCTTCAGCAGCGCAGCTGGATCACCGTCACGGCAAAAATTTCCCTGCGCTATCACAAACTATATAAGGAAATGGGGCCTGTTCTTACCGCGCTGGAGATTCTTCCGACCGAGAAAGCAGAGCAGGATGTTGTAACATTTTAAGGAGTTTTCTATGGCAAAACGCGATCTTTTTGACTGGGATCCGGCGGAACTCGAAGAGGACGGCTACGGAAACCGGTATTACGATGACGGCCAATATTATGACAATCCGGACTATGACCGAAATGATATTTATGATGACGGCAATTATATGGAGGACGATTTTCAGGAGGATCAATATGATTTCGATTATAATTCTGATTATGATCCCTATGACCGCCCCCGGCAGTCTATTGCCGCTCGGGCCTCCGGTCAATCCAATCCCGACCCCTATCGCCGTCAGCACAGCCGTGCGTCCGCCTATGAATATGAAAATCCACAGCCCCGCAAACGGCGCAAAAAACATCATGTCCGGAACTTTTTTCTGTTCCTGCTGATTCTTGCGGTAATTTTAGCGGGCCTGTATTTTCTTCTGTTCCAGGCGCCGGAGCAAAGCCAGGATGGCGTTCATACCCGAAAGGACGGGCTCTATAACATTCTCATCTGCGCAACCGATGAAGAGGAATTGCGCACGGATACCATGATGATTGCAACGCTTGACGAGAAAAATGACACGGTGGCTCTGACCTCCCTTCCCCGAGATACCATCGTTGCCAATGGGCAGGCTGTGCCCAAGCTCAACGGCGTCTATGGCCTGTACGGCGGCGGCGAAGTCGGAGCGGAAGCGCTGATGTCTGAGGTTTCCACCTTATTGGGCTTCCGCCCGGATGGATACGTAGTTCTGGACTATCAAATCTTTAAAGACGTAGTGGACGCCATGGGCGGCGTGACCTTTGACGTGCCCATGGACATGGTCGTGGACAACGCCAACGATCCGGAGGATGTGTTGTACATTTCCGCCGGAGAACAACTGCTTGACGGCACCACGGCCCTGGGCGTCTGCCGTTTCCGGTCCGGCTATGCCATGGCGGATATCCAGCGGCAGTATGTCCAGCAGAATTTTGTAAAAGCCATGATCAAGCAGTGCCTCTCTCCCGGCAAGCTGCTCAAACTTCCCGGCGTTTATTCCGCCGCCATGGATAATGTTTTGACCGATCTTTCCGGCGCTAACGTCCGTTATCTGGCGCTGAAGGTTCTGCTGGCAGATGTTAGTGAGATTCAACAAAACACCCTGCCTGGCGAAGGCGTTAGTTACAACGGCGTTTCCTGCTACGGCCTCTATGGCCAGAGCGTCGTGGACATGGTCAATGAGGTCATGAATCCCTATGAGGAATGGCTGAGCATCGACGACGTTCACATCCTGACGGTCTCCGGCGGATATCTGGTAGAAAGCACCTGGCGGGGCGAAGCCTTTGATGCCAGCAGCTATGTATACGACTGACGGAAATATAAAAGCGCCCGGGCGCGAAGCCCCAGGCTGGCAAAAAAGCAATTCCTGATGTAATGGGAAGGCACAGCAATGAAAGCTGTGCTTTCTCAGCCTGTCAAAGAACCCTGGTTTTCAGGAAG
>CAZGOQ010000042.1:0-17053 GCA_964527315.1 uncultured Oscillospiraceae bacterium
TATCAGAAATTATAGCTTCATGGAAATGATATGCATGGACGTAGAGTGTGAATCCACAGGAACATTTTGGGCCTCCGCTACATTAGCAGGGGACGATGCCGAATATTATTATGTTGCTTGCGATGCTAATCAAAATATCATATGTTCCATTCCATCAGCTTGCCGTCTGTCAGCAGGTTGGTGTATGTAACTCTACGGTATTCTTTTAGATACCTCAAATGTCGCCGCCCCCAAACACCGTCAGAACGTTTTTCTTGTTCTGGAAATCCCAAGCAAGGCAGGAAATACTCTCCTTGGCGTTCATACCGTAAGCCATTTTTCTCGTCATATATTTTCTTTTTATCGCTGCCTTTGAACGTTGATTTTTGCGTTTGTCCCAATCTGGTACAGTTCATGTTTGACAAACCTACATTTTTGTTGCGGAATGTTTTTTAACATGATACAATAGCTTCGCTTAGCAAACGCGTCAGCGAGAGGTTAGTGAAGCTTGTGCCTGCGGTACAATAGACGTTGAGCGGTCCATCATGTCGCTCAGAGGGGATGATATTTTGGAAAAAAACATCCTGCCGGTTTGGACAAAGAGTTTGGTGATTCTTTTGGCGGCGCTGTCGATTATCCTGCTCACAGTTGCAACGGAGAGAAAAGCCAAAGTGGAAGCACTGACGGAAACGGCCCAGTCCATCTGCGGTGAAGCCATGACTACAATTGAAATGGATCTGCGCAGCGGCAAGCCGGTGCAGCCAAGTGATCTTTATGCCTTTTATACCATTACCAGATTGTACCCGGAAACTTTCCAGGCTGTGCTGGCGGAGGATTTTGTCAATCTTCGGCTGGATCAGCTTACAGAACTTTCTCATGAGGAGCGAACACAGATCGCTGATGGGATCTGTGCGCTCTATGAGGAGGAATCTGAGGAAAAAGTGGAAGAGGAATACAATCAGGTTCTGGATATCCTGCAGCAGGCAGCGGAAAAGCGGAATAGCGCGGAATAAAAGGGGCTTGCAGCAAAAATGCAATTTTTGCGGAAATTGCCCGGCCGAGAAGTTGAAAATAGCGGGAGGAATCACAAAAATTTGTGGTTTCTCCCGCTTCAATATCAGGTTAAACTTCTGGGAATTTTTATAATATAACAGACTCTTTCCGTCAGCCGGAGATGTTGACCCGGACAATGCATTCAAATGCGTCGGCGCCAATAGAAGTTGTGATCTTACAGGTGCCGTCGGCAACAGCGGTCACGATACCCTTACTGTCTACGGTGGCGATTTTGTTGTTGCTGGATTTCCAGGTGAAATCCGGGACATTGTTGCCCAAAACGGATTTCAGTGTCAGCTGGAAATATTCGCCTTTCCGGGTCAGTGTTACGTCCTGATAATTGATCACATATTCGGAATTGACATTGTTGACACCCTGATTTCCTGTGACATTGACGCATCGGACAATGCAGGAGGCAGTGTATTCACCAATGGAGGCGGAAATGATGGCAGTCCCGTCTGCAACGGCGGTGACGAGACCTTTGTCGTCCACAGTGGCGATGGTTTCATCGCTGGACTCCCATACGGTGGATTTGATCTGCTCATCGGTCAGGTCATAGTCGATCTTCAGTTCCAGTGTCTGCCCTTCATAGTTCATGGTCACGTCCTCATAATTCATATCTAAAATGGTGCTGGGGACGGTAAACTGACAGGTCACATAGACGGTGACTTTCTTATCGCCACAGGTGCCGGTAATAATACAGCTGCCGCCACGGCGGGCAGAGATGACGCCATAATCACTGACGGTGGCGATGGATTCATCGCTGCTTTCCCACTGAATCGCCCCTCTGGCGTCCTCCGGTTCAATGACATAGACTACTTCCATGGTCTCGCCGCGGGAATACAGAAAGGGATATTCCGAGCCGGTTATCTTGAATTTTGTGCATTCTACGGTTTCCTCAGACACTTCGGACGGTGCCGCAGCGCTTTCCTCCGGTTCCTCCGCGGATTCCTCAACCACTGGCTCCTCCACAGCGGAAGGTTCAGCTGCCGGGAGAGAAGGAGAGGGGGCAATGGATTCCACAGCGGGCTGAAGCAGTTCCTCGTCGCTCATGTGGACAAAGAAGCCCATCTGTTTCAGCATAAATACGGCCGCAGCGATGATGATGACCAGAATGATCACCAATGCAATACAGGCGCCGACAACGCTCATATTCGGGGACTTCTTTTTTGGCTTTGCAGCGGACGGTGCAGACTTTCTCGGCCGACTGGCCTGGGACTGGAGCCGTTCACGGGAGATGGGCTTTTCTTTGGACGTTTCCGGTTCTTCCGTATCCATACCGCTCTGCATGACCCGAAGCACGGCGTCATCCTCCCAACCGCAGTTGGGACAGATCAAAGTTCCGTCCGGGATCAGATTTCCGCAGTTTTCACAAACCTTACTCATATTTTGTGCCTCCAGAGAACTGATATCGTTGTGCGCAGAAAAGCAAGCCGTTTCATTGTATCATAACTTTCCAAAAAATCCAATGATTATTACAATTTATTTTCATAATTTTTCACACAAGGGCTTGCCGCAAAAACAAAAGTTGGAAGCAAAACAGAAGAATATTTTGCAGGAACAGGGCGACAGGGAAAGGAGAAAGGGGAGCAAGGCTGCCCCTTGCGCTCTGCCAAAAGGTTCCCGGTTTGCCGGGAAGCTTGCAAGGGCGCGTTGCAAATGCGATTTTGCAACGCGCCCATTTTGCATTCAAAATCAGGATACGGTAAAGTCACTGGAGGCCAGGAAATCACCGTCAAAATAGACCTCCAGCGTATACTCGCCGGGGACGGTGACGGAATTGGGCAGGTCGCCGGTATGGCGGGCGGAGATCCACGCGCCGTTGATGTCGCGGCTGCCGCTATATACCTGAACCGGCGTGCCTTCTGAATTTCGGACAACGTAGGTGGTCGTCACATGCTTGTCCTCTTCGGTGGCTTCGTAAGTGGCCTGAATGGCAAAGGCGATGTGCTCCTCTGTTGAGAAATTGTCAGAGGGGGTAGACAGGGTATCGGGATTATCCTCCAATACATACAGGGTCATTTCTCCAATCTGACAGCCATAGGAGGTGAAGAGGTTTGCCTCCTCTGTGGTGCAGCTGGCCGTCGCCTGACAGTCCACATTCAGGTCATCTGCGCCGACAACGGTGATGGTATAAGCGGTGTCGGGAATCAGGTCAGTCAGGGTGACAGACGTGGTATCGGAGGTGACAGTAGTGGCGGAAGATGCGACCGTGCTGCCTTCACTGTTATAGTTTGCGGTAAAGCAATAGGCAATACGCCACTGGGAGGGCGCCGTGTCGGCGGTATAGTCCCAGGAGACCTCAATCTCACCGTCGTCATTCAACTCCGCCGTAATACCGGTCACGGTTACAGCGGGAATGCCCACAGAAAGGGAAGCGAGATCTGTGGATTTCAGAGAAGGGGCGGAGAGCGTGATATTATACGTCTCTCCGGTGGCCAGTTCGCTGAGGACACACTCGGTGCCAATGATCTCCTGACTATTGGAGGAACCGTCTGTGCCGGTATAACTCACGGTCCAGGCATCAGGAACGGTGCCGGAGAAAGACCAGCTGAGACTGACGCTGTCTGTGGTGAGGGAGGAAACGGAAAAATCAGACAGCACTGTATAGGCCATGGTGGTAAACTCACAGGTGGTAACGCCGCCCAAAATGCTACCGTCTCCTGTGGAGACCACAGCAGTATAGTGGGTCTCCGGCGTCAGACCGTCTACAGGGATGCCGTCCTCCGGGATATCCGAAGATTCAAAGACCAGATTTTCACCGGAGTCAGAGGTCAGGGTAATGACCCATTTGTCCGGCAGGGAACCAACGCCGCCCAGCGCAAGGCGGGCAGAGGTGGCGCTCAGAGAGATTGGCGCAAAGCCGGTTATATTAGTCATTTCCTTCGTTTTGGCGTTGACGGTTTTGCTGCCCAGCAGCAGCTTGCCGTCGGTGGAAGCAATCGTAAAGGTATAGGTGGTATCCGGACTCAAATCCGTAAAAACCACGTCCTCCGCACCGCTTGTGAGAGGCATGCGGGAAACCTCCCCGGAAGCGGTGGAACAAACGATTTCCATTGGTGTATGATTTTTGGAATCTACTGTAATGGAAACAGAACTGGAAGAAAGCACCTGCGGTTCCACACTGCGGATGGTATCGGTTTTCAGGAAATAGAGAGAGGTAGCGCCGCCGGCCAATACCAGCAGAACGATTACGGTCACAAGAACTTTTTTCCAGGTGCTTCCCCGCTCTTCCTCCGGATAGGGCTCATCCTCAAAATCTTCCGCATCACCACTGTCATAGGTATCCACATCGTCGTGATTTGGAACGCTGCGGTCAGGGCGGGATGTTCCAAAGCCGACGACCGCATCCGATGCCGCGCCGTCCTGTTCCTCGGAGAGAATACCGACGGAGAGATCCAGATCAATTGGATCCAAAGAGTCAAAATCAGGGGACAGTATTTCGGGTGTGTTTTCCGGTGCGGGCGCGGATTCCACCTCCTGTGATCTGGAGGCATCCATTTCCGCCAGGTTTTTGAGTACGGCAAAGTGATCGTCCGCAGAATCCATAAATTCTGTGTCGCCCGGCAGCGTTTCTTCCGTTTCATAACCGGGAACGACGGTCATATTGCCCTGGCTGTCCATACTGACGACCTCAAGGCCGGCGTTGCCTCGCAGCGTTGCCATAAAGTCCTCAACGGACATTTCTTCCAGATCCGGCACCAGCAGATCGTCCTCTTTCAAATCGTTGAGAGAGGCCCGGGGTTCCACGCTGGTTTCCGTCGAAAGAGCCGGCAGGGACTCGCTTTCTTCCGCCGGGAGAGCGCCGCTTTCTACAGCCTGACCTGCCGCGACCGTGGCGGCAATTTCTGAATAATCCACTTCCGCATCGTCCGGATCCTGCTGGGGCACCAGCAGACGGCTCGACACATCTCCGCGCTGCATATAGACAGACAGAGCTTCGTGCATATCTTCTGGCGACTGATAGCGTTCCTCCGGCGAATAGGCGCAGGCTTTCAGGATGATCTCCGACATGGCCACATCTGCATAGATCGGCGGCTCCATGGGCGCTTCGCCTCTGACAAAGTGCTCTTCCTCACCCATGGGGAAATGACCGCCGTTATAGACCTCATAGAGGATCATGCCGACGCTGTAGATGTCCATGCTGTCGGACAGACAGGCGTTTTCGCCCTGGACCTCCGGCGCGGTATATTCGGTGATCAGACCGTCGTCCAGGGAATTGTAACGCAGTTCGCTGCGTTGCACCAAGCCCAGGTCGCCCAGCATAAAGCGGCCGTTTTGCCCCAAAAATACGTTGCGGGGGTGTACATTTTTATGAAGAAGGCCGACGGATTGGAGTTGCATCAGGGCAGAGCACAGGTCAAGCCCTAAATTGACAGCTTGCAGTTTGGTAAAAGGCTTGCGATAGGTGGCAAGCGTGGTGCAGTAGTCTGACAGCAGGTAAAAATCATAGCCGATGCCGACATATTTTTGATCCACCTGATAGCCGCGGAATTTTAACAGATTCCCGGCGTTCTTTACTCCGTTGAGCAGCAGGACTTCCGACTTTAGATCCTTAGCCTGGGCGCTATAGTAGCGCTGGGCTTCCGCTTCATCCTTTACGGCTCCGGCATAGATTAACGCCCTGGTTTGCGATTCGGTTCGCGGGATTGAAATATGCTTCAATGCCAGACGCCTGCCGTCCGAATCCCGGGAGACCAGATAAACGTCACCGCCGGGGCGGTGGCTGAGTTGGCGCTCTACTGTCATACGATCAAGCAGCGGCGTAATTTTTTTTGGATCGATCAATATAATACCTCCCTTGGGAGAAATTCCTCTGCGCGTTCCGTTCAGTCAGAAAGGCGCAAAAATCTATTTTATTTTATTTTACGTTATTTTTCGGGAAAAAGCAACACCAAACCTGTATAAATCCATGGAATCGGAATCATTTATTGGAAAAAACCGCCGCAATGCAAAGGGCATTGGAAGTCTGATTTTCCAAAGGGGTGACTTCCGGCATACCATTGCACGGCGGCAGTTATGCATTTATTCTGTTCTGAGGGCTTCCACCGGATCTTTTTTGGCGGCAGCTTTAGAGGGGATCAGACCGGCCAGCATGGTCAATCCTACTGAGATCAGGACCAGAATCCCGCCGCCGACAGGGGGCAGCTGCGCCACATCGTCAATGTTTGCGAGATTTGATATGATCATATTGATGGGAATATTCAGCAGCAGTGTTACACCAATTCCTATGATACCGGCGCTGAGACCGATAATCAGCGTCTCGGCGTTGAATACCCGGCTGACGTCCCGCTTGGACGCGCCGATGGAACGCAGAATGCCAATCTCTTTGGTACGCTCCTGGACAGAGATCAGTGTGATTACACCGATCATAATCGAGGACACGATGAGGGAGATGCCCACAAAGGCAATCAGCACATAGCTGACAATATCCACAATGTCGGTGACGGAACTCATCAGCAGACCCACATAATCGGTATAGTGGATCACCAATTCGTCCTTTCCTGCGGCGGTCTGCTCATCGTTATAAGCGTCCAGAGCGTCGGTCAGCGCTTCTTTGCGCTCGAAGGAAGAGACATACAGGCTGATGGAGTCTGGTTCCTCGAGAGATGCGGTGTGCATCAGTTCCAGATTTTCCTCCAGAGAGGAATCGGAAATCTGCTTTTTCGGCGTTTCCGTGCCCGGCTCTGCCAGTGCGTCAAACTCCTCCCGGGTCATGATGTTGTTTTCTATGAGCGTTTCCGCCTGCTCCCCTGCGGGAAGTTGGCTGATCTGGGCTTGGTACATCTCCGGCAGGCGGGCTACTCGTTCCGTGATCAGTTGGAGCTGAGCGTCGGAAAGACTGGATGTATCCGAAGTCTCCTGTTCCGCTTCAATCGCGTCTGCGGCGGCAGTGCCTGGGAAGGGAAGACCGGTGAAAACATCGGTGTCCGGCGCTGCGTTCTGATCCTTTACGATCTGGCTGTCATTGACTGCGGCGATGACGTATTCAGTCAGCGCGGAGGTATAGCCGATCGTACCGTATTCTGTGCCGCCGTCGGAGGGAGTGCGGACAATGCCCACCACATGGAGGGAGGGCGCCCCGGAAACCAGCGTCTCCATGAAGTCATCGTCCTCCCGCATATCCTCATAGAGTCCATTGTTCTCTGCATAATAATCTGTTGGGAGTACCAGCTTCAGATCCAGCGCCATCAAATCCTCATAGCGATAGGTCGTCTCATTCTGGGCGATCTGGATTTCTGAACCTGCTTCGCCGCTTTCCGCCAGATGGTCCTGAGCGTCCTGAATGGCGTCCTTTAATTCCGTTGCGTCCAAAAGGCCCAGCGCGTAGAGGGTATAGTCGGTGATCTCATAGTCTTCGCCTACGATCATAACCACTTCATCCCAGTTCTTCGGCCAGCTGCCGCTGAGCAACTCATAGTCAGAATTCAGCGTCGCTTGGCTGTCCGGCAGTTCTTTCACGACGCTGATGCTGCTCATATTCATGGCGTCCCCAATTTCGCCGAGTCCGATCTCGTCCAGAACGGAAACCGGATTGACCCGCAGGGGCGCACCCTCTGAATCCCAGGTGTAAATCCCGATCTCGGTGGGATAGGTGTATCGGATTTCGGATGTCAGAGCGGCGATCTCATCTCCCTCCGTCTCCAGCTTGGCCTTAAAGGATTTGAGGTCATTGGCGGAGATCTGGCTCATCATGCCGTCAATGATGTTTGTCATAATGGAACTGGAGTAGACCTTTCCTGCCAAATGGGTTTCACCGTCGCCTTGAGCGGCGGACATCATGGTTCCCATCATGGAGGTCATGTCCATGGTGGCCTGCTCTATGGTAATGGGATAGGAAGTCAGCGTGTTTTCCTCAATCTCATCAATATAGTTCTGCATTCCGCTGGAAAGGGACAAGATCAGAGCAATGCCAATTATGCCGATGGAGCCGGCAAAAGCAGTCAAAAGGGTACGGCCCTTTTTGGTCAGAAGATTGTTCAGACTCAGGCCAAAGGCAGTCAAAAAAGACATGGACGGCTTTTTGCCCAAAGCGGTTTTGACCTGTGATGGCTCTGCTTCCGGGAAATAGGGCATGGAATCGGAAATAATCTCTCCGTCCAGAAGCCGGACAATGCGGGTGGAATACCGCTCCGCCAGTTCCGGATTATGGGTAACCATGATTACCAGCTTATCCCTGGCGATTTCTTTCAGGATCTCCATGACCTGCACGGAGGTTTCCGAGTCCAGCGCACCGGTGGGTTCGTCTGCCAGCAGAATATCCGGATCATTGACCAGGGCTCTGGCGATGGCGACGCGCTGCATCTGGCCGCCGGACATCTGGTTGGGCTTTTTTTTCAGCTGATCTCCAAGGCCGACCTTTTCCAGGGCTTCTTTGGCCCGTCGACGGCGCTCGCTTTTGGAGACGCCGGAGAGGGTCAGCGCCAGTTCTACGTTTGAAAGTACGTTTTGATGGGGAATCAGATTGTAGCTTTGAAAGACAAAGCCGATGGAATGGTTCCGGTAAGTGTCCCAATCCCGATCCTTATATGCCTTGGTCGAGCGCCCATTGATCATGAGGTCGCCGGAGGTATATTGGTCGAGACCGCCAATGATGTTGAGCATTGTGGTTTTTCCGCAACCGGACTGGCCGAGGACCGAAACAAATTCGTTTTCCCGGAAGGAAATATCAATGCCTTTGAGGGCATGAACAGTCTCATCGCCGGAGGGATAATCTTTTATGATTTTTTTCAGCTGCAGCATGGAGTTCGCCCCTTTATTGATTTTTTCATAAGATAGCATAGTTTTTACAAAAAGGTGTTAATATTTTTTGAATAGTTGAAAAGGGACGGGCTTGCTTTTCTCAGAGAGTTGTAGTAGTATAAATAAAATCAGTGTGACAGTTCGCGGCCCTCCTGTCAGTAAATAAAACCAGGTTTCCCACGACGGCGTTTGTGGGACTGTGG
Organism: uncultured Oscillospiraceae bacterium; assembly: GCA_964527315.1. GTDB lineage: Bacteria > Bacillota > Clostridia > Oscillospirales > Oscillospiraceae > HGM13006. Next base: position 8,979 of record CAZGOQ010000042.1, read on the forward strand.
GGCGCTTTGCGCCTTTTTTTCGGCTGCGGAAAGGGGAATGGCGATGTATCGGATCGAAACAGAGGCCAGCTTTGACGCGGCCCATTTTTTAAAGGGATATGAGGGGAAATGCAAAAATCTCCATGGACACCGTTGGAACGTTCTGGTGTCAGCGGAGGGGAAAGCCCTGCAAACAAGCGGCCCCAAGCGGGGAATGCTGCTGGATTTCGGGGATCTCAAAGCGGCGGTTCGGGCATTGGCGGAGGAGTTTGACCATGCGTTTCTGGTGGAAGATGGTTCGCTGAAGCCGGAAACCCTAAAGGCGCTGACGGCGGAGGATTTTAAAATCGTCACGCTGCAATTTCCCACCACTGCGGAAAATCTCAGCCGGTATTTTTACGACCGGCTGAAGGAGAAAGGCTATCCGGTTCATGCAGTCACGGTTTATGAGACGCCGAACAACGCAGCGACCTATGACGGCGAGGAGAACCGATATGTCCTCCTATAAAATCGCGGAGACTTTCCTCAGCATTAACGGCGAGGGAATCAGGGCCGGACAACTGGCCTTTTTTATCCGGTTTGCCGGCTGTAATCTTGCCTGCGGCTACTGCGATACCAAATGGGCCAACGAGCCGCAGGTTCCTTATCAGTTTATGACGGAAGCGCAACTATATGACGCCGTGAAGAAAAGCGGCAGTCGGAATGTGACCATCACCGGCGGCGAGCCGCTGATCCAGGCGGATATTGGATCGCTGCTCAGATACCTGAGCCGCGATCCCGCTCTGCGTATGGAGATCGAGACCAACGGCAGCGTCCCGCTCGAAGCGTTCTGTTTTGAAAACCGCCCGGCGTTTACCATGGACTATAAGCTGCCCGCTAGCGGAATGGAGCGGTTTATGTGCGTGGAGAATTTCCCACTGTTGGGTGCGCGGGATACGGTAAAGTTCGTCTGCGGCAGCCGGACGGATCTGGAACGGGCGCTGGAAGTGATCGGCCAATATGAACTGGTGGAAAAAACGAATGTATATTTAAGCCCGGTTTTTGGAAAAATTGACCCGGCGGATATGGTGGAGTTTATCAAGGCGCATCATATGAACGATGTGAACCTGCAGCTGCAGCTCCATAAAATGATCTGGCCGCCGGAGCAGCGAGGTGTGTGACAATGATCGACAAAAAGAAAATTGAAACCCATATTCGCGGGATATTGGAAGCCCTGGGGGACGACCCAAACCGGGAGGGACTGCGGGAAACGCCACGCCGGGTGGCGGATATGTATGAAGAAATGTTTGCGGGTATGAACTACAGTAACGAAGAAATTGCCGGACTGTTTGATAAGACTTTTGAGGAAGCGGATCCAGACCATCGGGATCTGGTGATCGTGCGGGATATCGATGTGTTTTCCCATTGTGAACACCATTTGGCTCTGATGTACGACATGAAAGTAACGGTGGGGTATCTGCCGGAGGGAAAGGTCATTGGATTGAGCAAAATCGCCAGAATTGCCGATATGGCGGCACGGCGCCTGCAGCTTCAGGAACGGCTGGGCCGGGACATTGCGGAGATCATTTCCATGGTGACCGGATCTCCGGATGTGGCGGTGATGATTTCCGGCTGCCACAGCTGCATGACCGCCCGGGGTATTTCCAAGCCGGGATCAAGAACCCTGACCGAGACTTTCCGGGGTAAATTTGAAACGGATATGGCGCTGCAAAGCAGAATGGAGGCGTTCCTGTGAAGATATTGGTACTGTCCAGCGGCGGCGTAGACAGTACCACCTGCCTTGCCATGGCGATCAAGGAGGTGGGCGTGGAGAACGTACTGGCCCTGTCTGTCTATTATGGACAAAAGCACGACAGGGAAATGCAGGCGGCCAAAGCAGTGGCGGAATATTACGGCGTGGAGCACATGGAACTGGATCTGGCGCAGATTTTTGCCGGAAGTAATTGCAGCTTGTTAAAACAATCGACAGAAGCGATTCCACAGGAAAGCTATGGAGCACAAATCAAGAAAACCCATGGCAGAAAGCCGGTTTCCACTTATGTGCCCTTCCGGAACGGACTTTTTCTGTCCTCTGCGGCCAGCATAGCCCTGAGTCGTGGCTGTGAAAAAATCATGTATGGCGCTCACGCCGACGACGCGGCAGGAGCGGCGTATCCGGACTGTTCAGAGCAGTTTGTCACCGCCATGCGTCGGGCTATTTGGGAGGGAAGCGGGGGACAGCTTCAACTGGAAGCGCCCTTTGTCTCCGTCGGTAAAGCGGAGATTGTAAGGATCGGTCTGGCGCTGCACGTTCCCTATGAACGAACCTGGAGTTGCTATGAAGGCGGAGAACAGCCCTGCGGCAAATGCGGCACATGCATCGACCGAATCGCGGCCTTTCAAAAGAACGGCGTCCAGGATCCGCTGATGAAATAAGGAGGAAATAAGATGGCGTCAGGAAGAAACGAAAACGAACTTTCCAGGGTCAGCCTTTTAGGCGGTCAGGGAACGAAGTATCCAACGGATTATGCGCCGGAGGTGTTGGAAACCTTTATAAACAAGCATCCGGAAAACGACTATTTTGTAAAATTCAATTGCCCGGAGTTTACATCACTGTGCCCGAAGACCGGTCAGCCGGATTTTGCAACGGTCTATATCAGCTATGTGCCGGGAGAAAAAATGGTGGAGAGCAAAAGCCTGAAACTGTATCTGTTTTCCTTCCGGAATCATGGCGATTTTCACGAGGACTGCATGAATATTATCATGAAGGATCTCATCCGGTTGATGGATCCGAAGTATATTGAGGTCTGGGGGAAATTTACGCCACGGGGCGGATTGTCCATCGACCCTTACTGCAATTACGGCAAGCCTGGGACTCGCTGGGAGGACGTTGCCTGGAATCGGCTTTCCCATCATGATCTTTATCCGGAAAAGGTGGACAACCGATAATGGCGCTGGAAACGAAGCCTCTTGCGCATCTGCCCTCAAAGCTGCTGCCATGGTTTCTGGAAAACCAGCGGGAACTGCCCTGGAGAAACGACCGACAGCCATACCACATATGGCTATCGGAGATCATGCTTCAGCAGACACGGGCGGAAGCTGTAAAGAGATATTATACGCGGTTTTTGCAGCGCCTCCCTACCATTGCCGCCCTGGCACAGGCGGATGAGCGGGAGTTGTTAAAACTCTGGGAGGGACTGGGCTATTACAGCCGGGTCAGGAATCTCCAAAAAGCTGCAAAGACCGTAATGGAAGTTTATGGCGGCATATTCCCGATGGAATATCAAGCAATCCGGGCGCTGCCGGGGATCGGAGACTATACGGCGGGCGCAATCTCATCGATTGCCTTTGACAAAAAGATCCCTGCGGTGGACGGAAATGTCCTGCGTGTGGTTTCCCGTCTCTGCGATTATCATGAATGCGTGGATACTCCACAGGTCAGGCGGACAATCACCGACGCGCTGAAGGAGATCTACCCGCCTAATGCCGGGGATTTTACCCAGGCGCTGATGGAATTGGGCGCCACTGTCTGTTTGCCTAATGGTGCGCCGATCTGTGAGGAATGCCCGATGGGGACGCATTGCCTGGCCCACTGCCGGGGTACGATCTCACAGCTTCCGGTGCGAAAGGCCAAAAAGCCGCGGCGGCAGGAGGATATGACGGTGTTTTTGCTGTCCTGCGGAGAGAAGATTGCCCTGTGCCGTCGCCCGGAAGAGGGACTGCTGGCAGGGCTTTATGAGTTTCCTCATTTGCCCCGAACGCTTTCTTCGGAGGAAATCATCCGTGCGGCGGAAGATTGGGGACTTCGACCGCAGTTTTTGGAGAAAATTGTTGGAAGAACCCATATTTTTACGCATATCCAATGGAACATGACAGGGGCAAGGCTGCACTGCGGTGCGGAGAATAAAGCGTTCCTCTGGGTCAGCCAGGAGGAACTGAAAAGCTATGCCCTGCCAACGGCCTTCCGGCAATTTTTGCAGGATTTTAAAGAATCATAAAATGACAGCGGACAGGGATTCGCCGCTGTCATTTCAGAGCGTCAGGGGCGGAGACCTGATGAACTCCCCTCAAAGTTGAAGAGAGGTTACGCAGCAAAGCCGGTTTGGATTCTCTGTATTGGACAGGGCTTAACCTGTTCGGCTTTTCTTTAATCCGATTGTGGCGATGGTATTCAAGATAAGCGACCAGTTCCTGATAAAACTCGTCTAATGATTAAAATATCCGCAGGGAAAGCAATTCTTTAGCGGAATAAATGCGGGAAAAAACAGAATTGCACAGGGCGTCAACGTCTGTTACAATAGAACCGATTAATCATAGGAGCGTGAGCGTGATGGATGTACTGGATTTACGAAGCGCCCTGGCGCTGTTGAAATCTCTTCCCGGCCAGTTAGTGGAAACGGATGCAGAGGTGGACCCGGCGGCGGAACTTTCGGGGGTATACCGGTATGTGGGGGCGGGCGGAACAGTAAAACGTCCCACCAACGTCAATGGCCCGGCAATGCTATTTCACAATATCAAGGGACATCCGGACGCAAGCGTGGTCATCGGCGTTCTCGCCAGCCGAGAGCGGGTGGCGAGACTCTTTGGCTGTAACAAGGAGGAGTTGGGCCGTCTGGTGCAACGTTGCGCCGCAAATCCCATTCAGCCTGTGGTCATTGACGGTCCCTGTCCCTGTCAGGAGATCATCCACCGGGCAGAGGATCCGGATTTTGATTTATATCAGTTGATTCCTGCTCCTACCAACACGCCCCAGGATGCAGGCCCATATATCACTATGGGCATGTGCTATGCCACCCATCCAGACACGGGGCTTTCTGATGTAACCATCCACAGAATGTGTATTCAAAGTAAAGACGAATTGTCCATTTTTCTCCAGCCCGGCTCCCGGCACATCGGGGCTATGGCAGAGCGGGCCACGGAGTTGGGACAGCCGTTGCCTATCTCTGTTTCCATCGGCGTAGACCCGGCCATTGAGGTAACGTCCTGCTTTGAGCCGCCTACTACGCCTCTGGGTTTTAACGAGTTTTCCATCGCGGGAGCATTGCGGGGGAAACCAGTGGAACTGTGCCCCTGTGTCAGTGTGAAAGAAAACGCCATTGCAAATGCGGAATATGTGATTGAGGGAGAAATCCTGCCGGGGGAGCATATGCAGGAGGACCAGAACAGCCACACGGGCTACGCTATGCCGGAGTTCCCCGGCTATCCGGGCAGAGCCAGTTCAGAATGCTGGCGTCTGAAAGTCAAGGCAGTGACACACCGGAAAGACCCTATCATGCAGACCTGCATCGGTCCCAGCGAGGAGCATGTAAACATGGCGGGCATCCCCACAGAGGCCAGCATTCTCGGCATGATCGACAAGGCTCTGCCGGGCAAAGTATTGAACTGTTACGCCCATCGCTCCGGCGGCGGTAAATATATGGCGGTACTCCAGTGCAAAAAGACTGTCTACACTGACGAGGGAAAACAGCGGCAGGCAGCCCTTTTGGCGTTTTCGGCGTTCCCGGAATTGAAGCATGTGATATTGGTGGATGAGGACGTGGATATTTTCGACACCGATGACGTGCTGTGGGCCATAAACACCCGTTTTCAGGGAAATGAAGATATCGTTACCATTCCCGGCGTTCGGTGCCACCCACTGGATCCCAGTTCCAGTCCGGAGTATTCAAGCAGCATCCCCAATATGGGGGTGTCCTGTAAGACGATTTTTGACTGCACGGTGCCGTTCCGGTTAAAAGAACGGTTCCAACGGGCGTCTTTCCTGGAGGTGGATCCCCAAAAGTGGCTGCCGGACTTTGCCTGCGACTAGGGAAAATGTTTGGAATTTGCAGGATGAAAGCCCGTATGGAAGTCACCAAAGCATTCGAAATAGATCGAAAGCGCCCCGTCCTGGAGAATCGTCTCCAAGGGCGGGGCGTTTATATTCTGTTCTATTCCGCGTTAAACAGCGGGGCAAGGACCTCGGCGTATTCTGGATTTTGGAAGATGTCGTTCAATATCTCGTTCCAGTGCCGGGCATCCTGCTTGGTATTGCCAAACACATAGTCCTCCTGACCGTAGTCTATCGCATCAAAGCCCGGAACGGCCTTGCTGGCGCCGGTGTTCCGATAGGCAAGCACATCCGCCAGAGTAAAGGAAATGTGGGAAATGTCGCTGCTGTCCACCCAGTCGGAAATATCTTTTCCGCTTGGCTTTGTATCTGTGCCATTTTTGGTCTGGGGAACTGGGGCGGCTTTTTCTACAGGTGTGCCCCCCTCATGCGCGGCATACATCTGGTCCACATACAGCGACAGGGATTCTCCCAGTACCTCCGAGGGCACATGGCCGCCATCCCACTGCCATTCGATCTGTGCGTCCACACCGGCGTTAAGCCAGGCGATTTGTAAATTCAGGGAGGTCATCATGGGCATATCGCCCTCCACAGCGCCCATGACGATGCGGCTCCAGGTTGGATCATCGGTGCCTTCTGCACCAATATAATTTATGGGATTGTAGAGGGAGACGATGTTCTTGCCGTATTTGTCTCCGGCATAGACCTCCGCCACGTCGGCGGCATAGGCCGCAGCCATCTCCTCAAATGTGGCATAATTTGCGGAATCCGAGTCTCTGCCGGCAGAAGCTGTTGTTCCCGCGCCGGGGCCGCCGTCCCGAATGCCCTCGCCGAACAGGTCAAGGGGCAGATCCCCCGGAGGACCACCCATACCGCCGTCGGGAGGACCGCCCATGCCGCCGCTGCTCTTGGCATATCTTCCTGCAAGAAAGGCTTCTGCCTTGTCCTTGCTCGTCATGGCTGCTACTGCGTCATCGGAAAGGGCCGAGCCGCTCTCATCGAACCAGGTCCAGTCCTCGGCATAGTCGAGGTTGTCCAGATACCACTGGAGATTTTCCGTGAACTCCGTCAGGTAGAGGTCCAGGTATGTCCCATAATATCCGTTGGTTTCCGGATATTTGTCCGGGTCGCATTCGATGGTCAGGGAAACGGTGCTGTTCATTTCTCCGTCGCCGTCCAGGTCAAAGCCAACTTTAATCTCATCCACAGACAGTCCTTTTTCATTGATATAGTCCATGTATGCGCTGGACAGGTACTCCGCCAGCTGAGCCTGGAATGGGGTATTAAATTCATAGGTGGTGTCCATATAATACTCAAAAGCCTGAGCCATGTCCCCCTCATAAAGGGGAGAGATGGCGCTGTAGGCAACGCTGCCCCAGGCTCCGTCGGAAATATTTACTGTCTCGCCGTTGATCGTCACTGCAGTGGAATAGCTGCCGTCACTGTTCTGATACACACCTACGGCCCCAGCTTCAATCTGATAGTCATAAAAATCGGGGTGATTGGAGGTAGCTGCGAATATACTGGCGTGAGCAGCGCCGCCGGAGCCGCCAGTGGAGACAAAATGCTCCACGCTGCCCGGAAGATTGCCCAGCAGGATGTTGTATTTTACAAACCGGGTGGCGGCTTTCTGATCTACCAGGCAGGAGGGAGCATCGCCGGTGTAGTACAGGACATTTCCATCCTCATCCGTGACGGAATCCTGCTTCCCCCGGTTGCCGCAGGCCACGGAGATATACCCGTCCGTCGCATAGGTGGGGGAGGCGGCGGAATTGACTTGGGAACCATAGCCTGCCGCGCCTGTGGTAAGGATTACCGGAGCGGTGTCTGCCGTGTAGATCTGGCCGTTGCTGCTGACCATCTCCGCATCGTGATCGATGACCAGCGATCCCAATACGGCTTCTTCTCCGTTCTCCGAAGTGACATCCGCTGTGCCGTCGCCGTCAGTGTCAATGCCCAGTACATAGGCGCCTGGCGCGCAGACGGAAACGCCCTGCTGGTCGGGTAGCTCTGGGTTCACAACTGCGGGTACTACGCTGAGCGTCCAGGCGTCGTTGCTTTCACTGTACGTCCACTCCTGCTGAGCATTGTTTTTGAGATTCAGCGCTGTTTCGATCTCCGCGCGCTGGGAGAGTTCCTCCTCTGTAGGGACGTATTCCGGTTCTTCTGGCGCTACCTCTGCAGCACTTTGGGCGCTTTCTATCTCCACTTCTGCTGTCTCCTGGACTGTGGGAGTGGAGACCTCCGGTGCGCGCTCTGTTCCGGAGGACGGTTCAGGGCCGCCGCAGGC
>CAZGOQ010000043.1:0-16724 GCA_964527315.1 uncultured Oscillospiraceae bacterium
GAAAAGAGGGGCTGCCTCTTGTGATTCCGGAGAATCATTTTGAGACAGCCCCTTCATACAGCCTGTCAAAGAACCCTGGTTTTCCCTTCCTGAAAACCAGGGTTCTTTGACAGGCTGCAACCCCCGCTGAAATCAATGATTTCAGCGGGGGTTTGGTCCGAGTGACTGGTTTCGAACCAGCGGCCTCGTGGTCCCAAACCACGCGCTCTACCATCTGAGCTACACCCGGATATTCGATTTTCTTATTTCTGCCGTTGTGGTCAAAGATGTGGTCAAACGGCGGGTTGGGGGATTTTGCGGAAGGGACAACGTGCGAAAGCTCCAGAATTTACAAAGCTTCCGAAGGTTTCGGATTTCTTCGGATGCACGGGGGGTGTTACACGATCCCAAAGCAGGCGCGCTACCGACTGCGCAACACCTCGTTATTTAGTTTTTTACCAGGCTGGGCGTATTCTCCCAAACCAGGCACCCTACCAACTGGGCCACACCCGGAGATTTAATGCGGTGCATATCTGTCTGTGAGTATTGTAGCACAACGGTCTGCAATCTTCAAGCCTTTTCCGGAGGAAACTGAGACAAAACTTCTTTACGGATGGGTTAAAATTTGGTATAATAACCGCGAAGCAATTTAAGACACGTGCATCTGCATGCGTCGCCACACAGACACTAAAATAATCTATGGCTGTGCTGCCGGCAACAGTGTATGCTATCAGGACAAAAACGTCAGCACGAAAGAGGGATTTCCCATGCGAATGAGAAAAAAACCAAATCTGATTCCCAGAATGGAAGCCTGCTCAGAACTTTGGATTCGTCAGCCGGAGGAATACCACGGGAAATGGCGGGAATTATATCCCCAGTGCCGGACGCTTCGACTGGAAGTTGGCTGCGGGAAGGGGAAGTTTACAGTGGAAACCGCTGCAGCGGAGCCGGATATTTTGCTGATTGCCATGGAAAAGGTTCCAGACGCCATGGTCATGGCCATGGAAAAGGCGAAGAAAATGGAACTGAAAAATGTGTTCTTTATCAGGGATGATGTGGCCAGAGTAGAGAAATTGTTCGCGCCGGGTGAAGTGGATCTGCTCTATATCAATTTTCCAGATCCCTGGCCTCATAAAAAGCATGCGCCCCGGCGGCTGACCCATATGGATTTTTTGAAAAAGTATCAGCGAATTTTAAAGCCGCAGGCGGAGATTCATTTTAAAACGGACAATGTGGCGCTGTTCGAGTTTTCTTTGGAGCAGTTTGAGCAGGCAGGTTTTTCATTGAAGCAGGTGACACGGGATCTTCACCGGGAGGGTCCGGTAGGAATCATGACAGGATATGAAGAAAAGTTCTATAGGCTGGGCACCCCCATTTGCCGGTGCGAAGCAGCCATCAAAGGAGAATGACGATGATCACTCATGTAAAAATATTGATCGCGGATGATGAAGCGCGCTGGCGCCGGCTGGCAGGCGACTTCCTGCGGAACGAAGGCTACCAGATCGTGGAGGCTGCAAACGGGCAGGAAGCTGTCGATATGATTCGTCAGGACAGCGATATCTGTCTGGCAATTTTGGATATCATGATGCCGATGATGGACGGCAATCAGGCCTGTCAGAAAATTCGGGAGTTCAGCGATTTGCCGATCATTATGCTGACTGCGAAAAATGACGAGGACAGCGAGGTGCTCGGTTTTGTCTGCGGCGCAGATGAGTATATTGCCAAGCCGGTAAAATTCCCTGTGTTCATCGCACGGGTCAAGGCGCTGCTCAAGCGCTCTGTCTCCATGCATACGCTGGTAGAAGTCGCCGGGATATGCATTGATCCGGATGCCCATACGGTGACGGTGAACGGCGCGGATATCTCACTGACACCGAGAGAATTCGAACTGCTTTTGTACATCGCGCAGAATAAAAATATCGCTTTGAGCCGCCAGCAAATTTTATCGGCGGTCTGGAATTTCGACTATTATGGAGACGCCAGAACGGTGGATACCCATGTCAAAAACCTTCGGATGAAACTGGGCAGCAGCGGCGCAGCGTTAAAAACCGTGCGGGGCCGAGGCTATAAGCTGGAGGGCTGACGTGGGCAGTCTGAAAAATAAAATGATCTTTCTGTCCGTGGGGATTCTGGCGCTATATTATGTGCTGGTGAGCCTGTTTAGTATTATTTTCATGGAGCCGTATTATCTTCATCAGGTTCAGCAAAACCTGATCAGTGCCTACGACCGGCTGCGGCAGGAAGGAGAATATCAACTCAGCACCATCTCAGAGTTGGAGGAGACCAATATTTCATTGATCATTGCGGATGCTGAGACACTGGAACTTCTATACTGCACACCGCAGATGCCGAAACGGTTTATGGAAAGGATCCAGCTTGACTTTTTGCCCTATGTGCGGGATCAGGCGGAGAAAACAGAGACAGGGTATCACATCAATTCTGACGAGTTATACCAGCAGACAGCCTCCGGCGCGACGGTCTTTGATGGGCGGCGGGTAACCCTGGGTGGTATTACAGAGTATTATGTGGTGGACTTGAGTACCTCTTACGCGTTTGTGTCTCAGGCGACAACCATTTCTGTGCAGTTCTCGCTCGTGGTAGGACTGATGGTTATGATCATGGCGGCGATGGTTTTTTCCAAGATGTCCAGTCTGGTGACAGAGCCTGTGACTCAGATTACGCATATCGCCGGAAAGATTGCCCACTTGGACTTTTCACAAAAATGCCGGACGGATTTAGGCGGTGAAATCGGCTTGATGGCGGACAGCGTCAATACCATGTCCGACATGATGCAGGAGCATATTTCCCAGCTTCAGGCTGCCAATCAGCAGCTCAAGGAGGATATTCGGCTGCGCGAAGAGCAGGAGAAAGCACGGAAGGACCTGGTGGCGAATCTGTCCCATGACCTGAAAACCCCCATTGGCCTGATTTCCGGCTATGCGGACGGGCTTCGCTCCGGTATGGTCAAAACGGACAAAGAGATCAAGGAATACTGCGATGTGATCTGCGATGAATCGGATCGGATGATGGCGATGATCCTGCGGATGATGGAATTGTTCCGATTGGAAAGCGGCACCGTTTCTCTGGAAAAGGAGCCGTTTGATCTGGCTGATCTGCTGAATTATCTGGTAGAAATCTTCTCCAACGAGATGCAGCGTGCGGGGATCCAATTCACGTCGGAGTATAAAGACGGCCTTTTTGTATTCTCCGACTATTTTGCGGTGGAGCAGGTGCTGACCAACTATATGCAAAACGCGGTGTCCCATATGGGGGAAGGGAAGCAGCTCCGCCTTTGGGTGGAGGAGAAGGAGGAAACCTACCGGATCTGTATTTTCAATTCCGCCGCAGCCATTCCAACCGAGCAGCAGGGGCGGATATGGGACGGCTTTTACCGGCTGGACAAATCCCGCAGTCAGCGGGCCAGCGGTCTGGGACTTTCTATTGTTCGCAGCAATATGGAACTTTTGGGCGGGGAATATGGCATGGAAAACACAGAAGGCGGCGTGATCTTCTGGGCAGAATTCTCCAAAAGCAGGGATGAAAAAGATGAATAATTAAAATAGGTCTGTAAAAAAGTCCTTTCGCCTGAATAGCGATTCGATAAGGGGCTGTCTCAAAGCGATGAATTCATCGTAGAGACAGCCCCTTTTCTTCTTTTATGGTCTTTTATTCGCCGCAGAGCGCAATGATCGCATCTGCAAAAATTTTCACAGAGGTCACCAACTCGTCTACCACAGCATATTCGTCATTGCCATGCATATGGTTATCGGTTCCCGGCATGGTACAGCCAAAGGCAACGCCGTTTTTCAGTCCATGACAATAGGTGCCGCCGCCAATGGCAAGCGGTTTGGGGTCTTTTGCTCCGGTATATTTGGCATAGGAATGAAGCAGAGTCTGAATATACGGCGTATCTGCGGGTACGTGATGAGGCGGTTTCATAGGCGTATCCTTTAACGCAAGGCCATTTGCCCGACATTGTTCCATAACCACTTGCTTCATATTTTCCTCATTGGCACAGATGGGGCTTCGGCAATCAAACTGGGCCGACAATTCCGTCTCCGTGACATGCAGAATATCGAGACTCAGCGTCAATTCGCCCGAAATCCCGTCAGACATTTTTACCCCCAGTCCTGCGCCCAGATAGTCCCCATGGGGCAGTAGCTTCGAAAGGCTTTGTACCGTTTCAAGTTGTTTACAAGGCGCTAAATTCATAGAGGAAACCAGTTCCAGCGCCGCCGTAATGGCGTTATTCCCGTCCTGCGGGTGCGCTGCGTGTGCGCCTACGCCCAACGCATCAATGGCGATCATGTTTTTTCCAAGTTCCGAAATGGTGAAGCTGACACCGGTTTTTTCCTTCGCCGCAGTACAGTAGATCTCCGCCACGGCTTTCCGCATTCCTTCGATCTCCATATGACATTTATCCGGCACCACATTGATTTTCAGTCCCGCATCCATGGTCTTTAACCGCGGCGTCGCGTTGCTTGCCGGAAATTCCGCAAAAATTTCTCCTTGCAGGCCGCCCTTTTCAATGTTGATCAAAGGGAAATCCGCATCCGGCGAAAAGGTATACCGGGCCTCAGGCTCTTTCCCGTAATAATGGGCAATATCACTGCTGCCGCATTCCTCATCTGTACCCCATATGAGCCGAACATTGTGTTTCAGCGGAACCCCCAGTTCCCTGACACAACGCAGCGCATAGAGCGCCGCCACGCCGGGTCCCTTGTCATCTGCCGTACCACGGCCGTAGAGTTTTCCATTCACGGCCACGGGATCAAAGGGCTCGGTGACAGTCCATCCATCCGCCACGGGTACGCAGTCCATATGGCTCAGAATGTCCAGATGGTGGTCATTTTCCGGCAGAAAATCTACCGTACCCACATAGCCGTCATATTCCGTCGTCTCAAAGCCATAGCCCCTTGCCAGTTCCAGCGCCGCCGTCAGAGCCATGGCCGGTCCCTCTCCAAAGGGCTTTCCCGGCTGGGGTTCCTGCCGATCAGAGGGGATACGCACTAATTTTTTAACATCCTCGATCAGATCCTCCCGATGCTGCTCTGCCCAGTCCGAAATTTTCTGCTGATACATTTTTATCTCCCTTTCTATCTATGCAGTATCAAAACTTTCCTCTATTTTAGCATGTTCCAAAAATATGTCAATTCTTTTCCCGCTTGACCTTTGCCCATTCCTGTCGTATCATGAAGAAAAAGCAAAGCGAGGGAAACTGAAATGTATTATCTCAAAAATGACTATTCCGAAGGCTGTCATCCCAGTATTCTGGATGCGCTTTCCAGCACCAACCTGACAGCCACCACCGGCTATGGACTGGATGAATACTGCGAAGAAGCCGCAACACTGATCCAAAAGACGTTCGGCTGCCCCAACGCCGATGTTCATTTTCTGGTAGGCGGAACCCAGGCCAATCAAATACTGATCGACCATACGCTTCGCAGCTATGAATCTGCCTTAACGGTCTCCACCGGCCACATCGCCACCCACGAATCCTCCGCTGTGGAAGCCACCGGCCATGAGGTACTCATTTATCCCAACCCCACCGGAAAGGTCACGCCGGAGATCGTAGAGCAGGCGCTGCTGGACAACCCCGATGAACACACCGCCACCCCGGGCCTGGTCTACATCTCCAACGCCACGGAGATCGGCACAGTCTATACGAAAGCGGAACTCACCGCTCTCCATGACTGCTGCCTTTCGCATGGGCTTTATCTCTATTTGGACGGCGCCCGGCTGGGGGTCGCCCTGACCAGTCCGGAAAACGACCTCCAGCCGGAGGATCTGCCCCGGCTGACCGACGCATTCTACATCGGCGGCACTAAAAATGGCGCGCTCTTTGGAGAAGCCATGGTGCTCGTCAATGACGATTTGAAAAAGTGCTTCCGTTCCTCCATGAAGCAACACGGCGGAATGCTGGCCAAGGGTCGGCTGCTGGGCATTCAGTTTTCCCAGCTGTTTCATGACAAGTTGTGGTTTGAACTGGCAGCACACGCCAATTTTCTGGCCGCGAAATTGCAGCAGGGATTAAAAGACAAGGGCGTTGCCTTTATGGTAGACTCCTCCACCAACCAAATCTTCCCTATTTTCTCCAACGAGGAAATTCAGCGGCTCTCTCAGGAATTCGCCTTTGAAATTTGGGGCAAGCATGACGAACATTCCTCCGTGATCCGGCTGGTCACGTCTTGGGCCACTTGCCCGGAAACAGTCGACGCGTTGTTAGCGGCGGTCAGATCGAAATAAGCCGCCAAACCGGGATTTTTTCGTTTCGCAACCGCTGGCTGCGAAAAAAACTCAGCCGGGTCTGGCTACACCCTGCCGGTGTGTGGTCACGGTAATTTTTCCGCCGATCAGCTTTTTGACAAAACGCCGGAATACTGCCTTGCTGATTTGGGCCTGCGCCGGCCCTCTACGCCGCCATTATGGCGATTCTCAGCACCAGACAGCGGAGTTGACCCTCGAACACAAAATTTTTCGCCCTGCACATCTCCAATCTGATGTGCAGGGCATTTGTTTGATGTTTTCAGATCTCCATGATTACGGGCAGGATCATGGGATTGCGCTTGGTGGTTTTGTAGAGATAGCTGGACAATGCGGACTTGATAGTGGACTTGATGCTGGCCCAATCGGTAATATGCTGGTTCCTGCACTCCTCCACTGCATCCGTGGCAATTTCCCGAAGTTCCTCCATCAGGTCGCCGGATTCCTTGACATAAACGAAGCCGCGTGTGATGATATCCGGGCCGGACAGAACCGCGCCGTCCTCACTGGACAGATTGACTACCACTACAATCATGCCGTCCTGGGCCAGATGCTTCCGATCCCGAAGCACTACGCTTCCCACATCGCCCACACCCAGGCCATCCACCAGCATTTTTCCGGAGGGGACGGTTCCCGCCAGCTTGCAGGAATTCCTGGACAGTTCAATGACGCGGCCAATATCGCTGACAATGATGCGGCGGGGATCCATGCCCATTTCCCGGGCCAGCCGTGCGTGGCTGCGAAGATGCCGCTGCTCTCCATGGACGGGAATGAAGAACTTGGGCTTGACCAGCGCGTGGAGAATCTTTAATTCCTCCTGGCAGGCATGTCCGGACACATGAAGCCCGGCGATTTTGTCATCCACCACTTCCGCGCCCTTTCGATACAGTTCATTGATGACGGCGGAAATAGTCTTTTCATTGCCGGGAATGGCCGAAGAGGAGAACAGCACCCGATCTCCGGGCTTGATCTCCACTTGGCGATGGCCGGAAAACGCCATCCGGTACAGGGCCGACATATTTTCCCCCTGGGATCCGGTGGTGATGATGACCACCTTATCTTTTGGCAGGGATTTGATGGCGTTGATATCCACCAGTGTATTTTTCGGCACATCCAGATATCCCAACTCCATTGAGACCTTTAAAATGTTCTCCATGCTGCGGCCCGTGACCGCTACCTTCCGCCCGTATTTGGCGGCAGTACGGAGGACCGTCTGAATTCTGTCCACATTGGAGGCAAAAGTGGTGACGATGATCCGTTGGTCACATCCACGGAATATATCGTCAAAACTTTTCTCCACCTTCTTTTCAGAGGGAGAAAAGCCCTCCCGCTCCACATTGGTGGAGTCGCAGAGCAACGCCAGAACGCCTTTGTTGCCCAGCGCACCCAATCGCGCCAGATCTGTAATGCCGCCGGAAACAGGGGTAGGATCGATCTTAAAATCTCCCGTCACGAGCACCACACCTACCGGGGTATGAATGGCAAAAGCCACTGCGTCGGCAATGGAGTGGTTCATGTGAATAAACTCAACCCTGAAGCAGCCTGCCCGGACCGTTTCTCCGGCCTCATGGGTCACCAGCTTGGTAGTTTCCAACAGTCCGTGTTCCTCCAGCTTGATTTGCACCAGGCCGGCGGTCAGCCGAGTCGTATGGACCGGCGCATTTACTTCCTGGAGCACATAAGGCAGCCCGCCTATATGATCCTCATGACCATGGGTCAGGAAAAAGCCCCGCAGCTTCTGCCGATTTTTTACCAGATAGCTGACGTCCGGCACCACCAAATCAATGCCGTACATATCATCTTCCGGGAAACCAAGACCGCAGTCCACCACGATCATATCATTACCGTATTCCAATACGGTAATGTTCTTACCGATCTCGTTGAGTCCGCCCAGCGAGATAATTTTCAATTTTTCAGCCAAAATATCACTACTCCTAATCTACGGCTCTGCGGCGGCTGCGCCGGCAGACCCGTGTAATCATGTACCCGATTGCGGGCAACACTTTAAAGGGTACCCCATTTGGTATACCCAAGTTTGCTTATGACAGTTCCGATCTGCCGCTTTTTTCGGCCCCGTCTCGCCAAAAAGAGAACGGCTGAAGCTGTATGGAAAGAGCTTTATATAAAATCGTACTTCCGTACATAATGCACTAAGAAACGGCTCATCCTCCGAGTCCTGCGGAAAGCCATGTAAAGATTTTCCTATGAGATAGTATAGCACATCTCCATCGAAATGTATACATCAATTTTTGAAAAAACTCCCGGCGGCAAATTCATCTTTTAAAAAAGCGCTGTCTGCTACGCTTTTTCTTGCGTTATGACGGCAAGGTGTGATATACTGTATATACTTTCAATTCGGCGAAAAGGAGGCTCCCAGTTTGATCAACAAAAAGCTTTCCCGCCTGCTCTCTGTGAATTTGACCATATATTTTATCGCACTGGTTGTGCTTTGCTCTGTGACCTGGAGTCTGGGGCATCCAGCCGCCGCCGCCATCGAACTGCTCCTGACCGGAGCGCTGCTGGTCTATTATCTGCTTCGCACTAACCGCAGGAAAAAGGCGCTTGTCCGGTATCTTCAGGACGCCAGCTTCTCCGTAGATGCCGTTTCCAATGAAGAAATGAGCATTCCGGTTCCCGCAGTGATTGTCAATCTGACGGATATGGAGATCCTTTGGGCCAACGATGCTTTTTCCCTGCTGACAGGAGTCGAAGAAAGCCTCTTTGAGGAAACTCTGCCGCATTTTTTCCCCGAGATCAGCACGGACTGGCTGCTGGATGGGCAAACCGAGTGCATTCAGCCTCTGTCCTGTGGCAGTCGGCGCTGTCTGGTCTATGGGGATCTGATCCGCTCTCAGGCTGGCGGCAGCGGCTATATGGCTGCAATGCTCTATTTTATCGACGTGACCGAACTGCTCAACGCCAAAGACGAGTATGAACTTTCCCGGCCAGTGGTTGCACAGATTCTGGTGGATAACTATGACGAATTGACCGCCAATCAGCCGGACAAATCCAATTCCAACCTCTCCGCCCAATTAGACAACGCCATCACCGCCTGGGCCGGCAATTCCTCCGGCATTCTCCGAAAGTTGGAGCGTAACCGCTATCTGTTCCTGCTTGAGGAGCGGGAACTGTCCCAGCTGATTGCAGACAAATTTTCCATCCTTGATGAAATCCGCACGATCACCAACGATCTTGGCGCGCCCGCTACCCTCAGCATTGGCATTGGCCGCGATGGCGGCACCTTTCAGGAGAGTTATGACTTTGCTTCCCTGAGCATTGATATGGCCCTGTCCCGGGGCGGCGACCAGGCAGTCATCAAGGACCGGTATAATTTTTCTTTCTACGGCGGTCGTGCCAGAGAAACCGAACGACGCACAAAAGTCAAATCCCGTGTTATGGCCGGCTCTCTGCAGGAACTGATCTCCCAATCCGACGCCGTTTTTATTATGGGCCATAAGAACGCGGATATTGACGCGGTGGGCGCTGCGGCCGGTATGGCTGCCATCTGCCGAAAGCTGGACCGGAACGCAAAGATCGTCATTGATCTTCACTTTAATGCAGCCGGGCGCCTTTTGGAGCATCTGCTGGCCGCGCCGGCGTATGCGGACAGATTTATTTCGCCCGATGATGCGCTGGCCGAGTTCACCGATGACTCGCTTCTGGTCGTGGTGGATACCAACCGTCCCGATCAGGTGGAATCTGACTATCTGCTGTCCGCTGCCAGCCGAATCGCTGTCATTGATCACCACCGCCGTGCAGCGGATTATATCGACAATGCGCTTCTAAATTTCCATGAGCCCTATGCGTCCTCCGCCAGCGAATTGGTCACGGAACTGGTGCAGTACCTTCTGGAACGTGAGGATATCCTCCCGGTGGAGACGCTGGCGCTGCTGGCCGGTATTGTGCTGGACACAAAGAATTTCTCTGTCCGCACCGGAGCCAGAACCTTCGAAGCCGCCGCGTGGCTCCGCAAAAACGGCGCGGACACGGTGGCGGTCAAGCGGTTGTTCCAAAATGATCTGAGCGCTACGCTCAACCGCTATGAGATCCTCCGCCATGCGGAACTGTATCGAAGCAATATCGCTCTGTGCTGTCTGGACTATACCTCTGACCGCATCACTGCCGCTCAGGCCGCTGACGAACTGCTGAACATTTCCGGCATTGAGGCTTCCTTTGTATTTTACCCGGACGGTGATCGGGTAATCTGCTCCGCCCGCTCCATTGGTGAAGCGAATGTCCAGATGATCCTGGAGCCACTGGGCGGCGGCGGAAATCAGGCGACTGCCGGCGCTCAGATCAGCGGCATGACCTCGGAGCAGGTCAAAGATGCGCTGAAAGCCTCCATCGACGATTTTTTCAGCGAATAAAACTTTGGACGTTTTGTCTATCAAAATAAGCGAGGAGTGTTGTTTAATGAAGGTTATTTTATTGCAGGATATCAAGGGCAAGGGGAAAAAAGGCCAGATGATTGAAGCATCCGACGGCTATGCCCGGAATTATCTCATGCCCCGCAAAATGGCCGTTGAAGCCACCGCCGACAATGTCAACACCATGAAAATGAACGACAAGGCCAAAGCCGAACAGCAGGCCCGGGATAAAGCCCAGGCGCAGGCCTTTGCCGATAAACTCAAGGACGTCACCGTGGAAATTACCGCCAGGGCCGGTTCCGGCGGAAGGCTTTTCGGCTCTATCACCTCTCAAGAGGTGTCCGACGCCTTAAAGGCCCAGCATCATATCATCGTGGACAAGAAAAAGATCATTCAGGAGGAACCAATCAAGTCCTTTGGCACCTTTACTCTCAAGGCCAAGCTGGGCTTTGATATCATTGGCAATATTACCGTCCACGTCAGCGAGCCGAAGTAAACAATCATATCCAAGGATTGACACACTGGAGGTGAATATCATGGACGAACTGCTTTCCCGTCAAATGCCTCACTCTCCGGAGGCGGAGCAGGCCGTCATTGGCTCTATGCTGATCGATCCCGGCTGTGTGGCGGATCTTTTGGAAAAACTGAAGCCGGAGGATTTCTATTTGCAGCAAAACCGGGATATCTTCACCGCAATTTATACTATGTTCAACTACTCCATGGAAATCGATCCGGTCACGGTCATGGAGCAGATGAAACAACAGGGCATCTATGATGAGGAAAAAACCAGAGATTATCTCCTTCAGATCCTGGACATCACCCCAACCGCTGCCAATGCGGGCCGTTACGCCCAGATCGTGGCGGACAAATCCCTTTTGCGGCAAATCGCGCAGGCCGCCGGAGACATCAGCGAGATCGTCACCGAGGAGGTTGGCTCGGCCCAGAGCATTCTGGATGCGGCGGAGCAGAAGATCTATGCCATCCGCAATGGCCGCAGCAGCCAGGATCTGGAACATATCGGCACCATTCTTCTTTCCCTTTACGACCAGCTGGCGGAGCGCGCCCGTTCCGACAGCGATATTCCCGGCCTTTCCACCGGGTTGAGGGATTTGGACGCGAAAATCAACGGTCTGAATAAATCTGACCTGGTTCTGATTGCCGCCCGGCCCGGCATGGGAAAAAGTTCCATTGCCTTGAACATTGCCCTCTCTGTGGCAAAAAAGACAGACAAGACCGTGGTGCTTTTCTCTCTGGAAATGAGCAAGGAGCAATTGGCTTCCCGCCTGCTATCCAATGAGAGTTTTGTGGACAATCAGCTTCTGCTGACCGGCAAACTCTCCGATGAGGAATGGAGCAAGCTTGGCTTGGCCGCCTCAGCTTTGAGCCAGACGGATATTCGTATCGACGATAACCCGGCCATCACCGTGACCGAAATGAACGCCAAATGCCGGCGTATTGAAAATCTGGGCCTGGTTGTCATCGACTATCTTCAGCTTATGACCTCCGCCACCGGCAAGGTCAGTGACAACCGGGTCACTGCCATTGGCGAGATTTCCCGCAGCCTGAAAATCATGGCCAAGGAACTGAATATTCCGGTCATCTGTCTCAGTCAGCTGTCCCGTGCCAATGAGGGCCGCTCAGACAAACGCCCCATGCTCTCCGATCTTCGTGAATCCGGCGCCATTGAACAGGACGCCGACGAAGTCATTTTCATCTATCGGGATGATTATTACAATGCCGACACAGAGGAAAAAAATGTAGCGGAACTGATTGTGGCAAAGAACCGCCACGGAGAAACCGGCACCGTGAAAGCCCAATGGTTGCCGCAGTATACAACTTTTTCAGATCGGGAGTGGCGACACAGTGAAAGCTGACCTTCTCGAATTTATGAACGCAAATCGCATGACTCGGCCCGGCGACCATGTGATCTGCGCCCTTTCCGGCGGAAAAGACTCCATGGCACTGCTGCATCTGCTGCTGGCGCTTCGGGGAAAGCTGGGTATCGCTGTTTCCGCCGTCCATTTTAACCACCAGCTTCGAGGGCAGGAGTCCCAGCGGGATGAGGAATTTGTAGCCGCCCAGTGTCGCGCTCTGGGCGTTCCTCTTTTTGTGGGCCGTGGATCGGTTCGCGCCTTTGCTGACGCCCGGCATTTGGGTCTGGAGGAAGCTGCCCGTAGCCTTCGGTATCAATTTTTTCAAACTCTCCCGGAGCATGCGAAAATCGCCACCGCCCATACCGCAGAGGACAATCTGGAAACCATGCTACTTCATCTGCTTCGAGGTTGTTCTCTCCACGGGCTTTCCGGTATTCCCCCTGTTCGG
The DNA here is from genome assembly GCA_964527315.1 of uncultured Oscillospiraceae bacterium. GTDB lineage: Bacteria > Bacillota > Clostridia > Oscillospirales > Oscillospiraceae > HGM13006. Next base: position 12,933 of record CAZGOQ010000043.1, read on the forward strand.
GGCAATGTGATTCGGCCCCTGCTGCTGACAGAACGGCGGGAAATTGAGACTTATTTGACGGAACACAACATCCCCCATGTGGAGGACTCCAGCAATGCATCTGATGACTTTCAGCGCAACCGTCTGCGACATCATGTTCTTCCGGCACTTCTGGCCGAAAATCCGTCGCTGCCCGGCTCTGTCTCCCATCTCTGTACGCTTCTGGCCCAGGAGGATAATATGCTTTCTCAACTGGCCCGGCAGCACTTGAACGCGCTCCTTAAGGATCAGGCGCTCTCCTGCTCCGGACTGCTCCAACTGCCAGAGGCTATGGCGCTGCGGGTGCTGGCGTTGTTTTTAGAACCGGTTCCATCACTCAGTCGGCGCCATTTGGACGCTGCCAGGAACCTTTGCGCAGGAGATCACCCCTCCGGACAGCTTTCTCTGCCCGGCGGCTATATCCTCCGTCGGCACTATGATGAACTTATCCTTCTCCCAAAGTCAAGTCCCTCTCCCAGCGGATGGACTTCCACTATTTCTTTGGGGGAAACCGTCTCCTTCGGCCCATGGCGGGTTTCCTGCCAAATAGGGACCTTCGTCCCCGGCTGCCGCAATGTGATTGCTTTGACGCCGGAACACATCCACTTTCCCCTCACACTGCGAAGCCGCCGTCCGGGAGACAGGATCCGGCTTCAAGCGGGTACCAAAAAACTCAGCGATTTTATGATCGACCAGAAAATCCCCGCCTCCCTGAGAAATACTATCCCGGTGGCGGTTCAGGAACGGGAAATACTGGCTCTGCTGCCCTTTCGGTCTGCGGAAGCCTATCGTCCAACACCCGGGCAGCAAGCCATTTTGCTGACCCTGCAAGAAACGGAGGAAGCCTCATGCATCCAGACCTTGACCATGTAATGTTTTCCGCCCAGGAACTTCAGTCGCGCGTTCAGGAAATCGGCCATATGCTGACTGCGGAATATGCGGGAAAAAGTCCAATCCTGCTCTGTGTGATGAAGGGCAGTCTGGTTTTTACCGCAGACCTGATGCGTTCCCTTGATCTGGACTGCACCCTGGAATACATATCTCTGTCTTCCTATCGGGCCGCGGCGACCCGCCCCAGCGAGATTGCACTGGGAGCGCCATTTGAACTGGACTTAACCGGTCAGGACGTCATTGTCATTGAGGATATTTTAGATACCGGCCGAACCCTGAACTATGTCATGGCCCTGCTGAAACAGCAAGCTTTGGCCTCTCTTAAGCTTGTGGTTTTGCTGGATAAACCCAGCCGCCGGGAAGCTCCTGTGGAAGCAGATGTGGTAGGCTTTACCATTCCGGACGCCTTTGTGGTGGGCTACGGATTGGACTACGATCAAAAATACCGGAATCTCCCGATGATCGGCGTACTCAAGCCCAATGTCTATAGCGGCTAACTTTCCCGAAAAGGAGCGACTCCCTTGAACAAGAAAAAAAGCAACACCATATTTTTTCTGCTGATTCTGGCTATTTTCGCGCTGTCGATCTGGCTGATCCGCCAGTCCGACACTGCGGCAGAGCCTTATGTTTACAGCGATATCTATGATCTGTTTCAGGCGGAACAGGTAGATTCCTTTACCTTGTCCGGAACCACTCTGACCCTAAACCTGAAAGAACCTGATGAAAATGGAAATTTCACAGAGGTCTATCAAGTCAGCAGTTTCTCCGTATTTTATAACGACTTCAACGATCTGGTAGTGGATCAATACGCCAGGGGTGTTCTTTCCAGCTATGATTATCCCCCCGCGAAGGAAACGCCCTGGTGGCTGATGTTCATCCCCTATATTCTGATTGCGCTGTTGCTTCTGGGTATTTGGATGTATATGATGAACAAGGTTTCCGGCGGTGGCGGCGAAAAGGGTATAATGAAATTCTCAAAGGCCCGAACCTCTTCCGGCACGGACGCCAGAAACAGAACCACCTTCCAGGATGTGGCCGGCGCGGACGAGGAAAAGGCCGAACTGCAAGAAGTTGTGGACTTCTTGAAAAATCCGGAAAAGTATACCGCTCTGGGCGCAAAAATTCCAAAGGGAATCCTTCTGATTGGTCCTCCCGGTACCGGCAAAACCTTGATTGCAAGAGCCGTTGCAGGGGAAGCGGAAGTTCAGTTCCTGTCCATCTCCGGCTCCGACTTTGTAGAACTCTATGTGGGTGTGGGCGCAAGCCGCGTCAGAGATCTCTTTGATCAGGCAAAAAAACAATCGCCCTGCATTATCTTTATTGATGAGATCGACGCCGTGGGCCGCCAGCGGGGCGCAGGCCTTGGTGGCGGGCATGATGAGCGGGAGCAGACCCTCAACCAGCTTCTGGTGGAAATGGATGGCTTCAGCGCCAACGAAGGCGTCATTGTTATGGCGGCGACCAACCGCGTAGATATTCTGGATAACGCTCTGCTCCGCCCCGGGCGGTTTGACCGGCAGGTCTATGTAGGTGCGCCGGATATCAGGGGTCGCGCCGACATTTTGCGGGTACATGCAAAAGATAAGCCTCTGGCGGACGATGTGGATTTGGAGGTCGTTGCAAAGGAAACAGCCGGATTTACCGGAGCCGATCTGCAAAACCTTCTGAATGAAGCTGCGCTGCGAGCCGCGAAGCTGGGCCGTCCGGTCATTCTGATGGCAGACATTGAGGAATCCATGGTCAAGGTCATCGCAGGGCCGGAGAAGCGGAGCCGTGTGGTTCCCCGGCATGAGCGGAAACTTACCGCTGTCCATGAAGCCGGCCACGCCATTGTGATGCACGAACTTCCGACGCATGACCCTGTGCATCAGATCTCTATTGTTCCGCGGGGCATGGCCGGCGGAATGACCATTTCCCTGCCCACTGAGGATCAAAATTATATAAGCCGCAACGAAATGCTGGAGCAGATTACCGCCCTGCTGGGCGGACACATCGCGGAAGCCCTGACCCTCGGAGATATCTCCACCGGCGCTTCTAACGACATTCAGCGTGCCACTGCCATCGCAAGAGAGATGGTCACAAAATACGGCATGAGCAGTCAACTTGGCCCGGTGTCCTTCGACACAGGCAGTCAGGTCTTTATCGGCCGGGATTATGGTCAGACCAAGAGTTACTCTGAGGAATTCGCCTCCCGCATCGACAAGGAGGTACAGTCTATCATCCGAACCTGTTACCAGCAGTGCGAGGAGATCCTCAAAGCTCATCTGGGACAGCTTCACCAGATTGCGGACTATCTGCTGGAGCATGAGACTATGAGCGGCGAAGACTTGATCAAAATCATGGAATCTTCGGAAACAGGCCCCGCCGATGCGGATGCTCCGCCGGACTCTTCCGATCCAACCGAATAAGCAGTGCGCCGGAAAGCGGTATGCTTTCCGGCGTGTCTCATCCGAATACCCAATCGTCTATTGTTTCACAGAGGTTTCGCAGTCTGCCGCCCCAGTTTCGCTTTTTGCTGATCAGAAAGCAAGTCTGGGCCAATAGTACGCCTGCCAAAACATCCGCCGCCACATGCTGGTGGGTCATCAGCGTGGAAATACAGATCAGCACTGCAAGCACCAGCGAAAAGATCTGATACCATGTGGGAATTTCCCGCCTGTTCCAAACGCCGAGCACACACGTCCAACTCTCCAGACAGTGGATGGACGGAAACAACGCCATGGGCGGGTCCAAGCTGTAGATCAGTCCCATGAGTCGCTGTGCAACGCTCTCCCCCACAATCTCCGGACGCACATTGGTGGCGGGGATCAGCAGGAAAAAAGCACCGCACAGCAGCTTTGCAAGTACTGCCCCCGTCATCAACTGGTACCACCGTTCCTGCCG